>NZ_CP015118.1:4265397-4570068 GCF_002116905.1 Piscinibacter gummiphilus | reverse complement strand
GCAGGTGGCGCAGCAGGGCGAGGGCGGCCTCGCGCACCGCGGCCGGCGGCTCGATGGCGCGCCGGTACGTGCTGGCGCCGCCGGTGAGCGGCATCTCGTGGAGCCGTTCGTGGGCGAAGACCCAGCGCGGCTCGCCGTGTTCGAAGAGGGCCTCCACGCCCACGCCACGGCCCGCGAAGTATTCCTGCTCGACCACCGGGGTGTGCGGCAGCATCTCGCGGAACGCGGCCTGGCGGGCCTGCTCGTCGGCGCAGATGCGAGCCTCGATCGTGCGCAGGTGGCCGTCGATGCGCACCTTGCTGTGCACCGGCTTGACCACCGCGGGGAACGAGGCGGCCGTGGTCACTGCGGCTGCGTCCGTGACCAGCCGGCCCTTCGGCACGCGGATGCCCAGGCCTTCGGCCACGCGCACCGTGTGGTCCTTGCTCAGGGCCACGTCGATCGAGGCCTCGTCGCCGATGACGGCCTTCGCGCGCAGGGCCGCGGGCACGGCGTGCGACTTGAGCGCGATCAGCGAGGTTTCCGTGACCGGCACGATCAGGGCGTAGCCGTGCTGCGCGTCCAGCTGTTGCAGCCACACGAGGAACTCGGCGGGGTCGGCGGGCTGCCTCAGGCGCTGCGCCACGCGGGGCGAGGCGAAACACAGGCAGTCGTCCGACGCGGCCGACACGTGGACCTCGACGTCGCGGGGCAGGGCCAGCACGGTCTCGGCGGCCGCGCGGCTGTGGCCGTCGAGGACCAGGGCCACGGCCCGTGGGGCGGGGCGGGTGGGCGTGCTCATCAGGAGGTGGGCTTGTGCATCCGCCGCACGAACAAGGCGTGGTGCGGTGCCGCCGGGATCCGGGGCAGCCGGCACAGGTCGTGGCCCGGCCCCCAGAAGGACTCCTCGGTGGTCACCGCCCAGCGGTAGGACTTGCGCACGGCCTCGACCACGGCCGGATCCGAGTCGCCATTCGGGTAGCAGAAGATGTCGACCTCGCGGCCGAGCTGCGCCTCGAGCCGGGCGCGGCTCGCCGTCAGCTCCTCGGTCTGCTCCCGGGCCGACAGCGTGGTCAGGATGGGGTGGGACACCGTGTGGCTGCCGATCGTGATGAGGGCCGGATCCAGCGAATGAACCTCGTCCCACGTCATCGGGGCGAACAGGTCCTGCTGCATCGGCGTGGGCTCGAACGCCGGCGTGTGGGCGCGCACGGCACTCTCGAACGCCTCGCGCCGGTCCGGTGCGAGGCCCTTGGCCCATTCGACGAGCGCCTCGACGGCGTGGACCGGCCATCCCTCGCGGGTGGCCAGCGCCTTGCGTTCGGCCGCACCCAGGCCCTGCAGCCGGGCACGGGCCTCGGTGTTCCAGACCCACTGGCCGGAGTCGATCAGGCCGGAGCAGAGGAAAAACGTGGCGGGAACGTCCGCTTCCCGCAGCAACGGGTAGGCGGTGCTCAGGTGGTTGCGGACCCCGTCGTCGAAGGTGAGGGCGACCTCGCGGCCCGTGCAGCGGCCGTCGCGGTACCGGGAGAGCAGCGTGGGCAGAGAGATGGGTTCGAATTCCCGGCGGATGACGTCGAGCTGCGCCCTGAAGACGTCCGTTGGAATGCCCTCGGGGTCCACGGTGTGGTACATCAGCACCCGCGGCTGCCTGATGGCCCGCGCCTTGCGCAGGGCCATGCCCGTGACGTGCGAGATCTCGTGCGCCAGCCGCACCACATGCCTCTTCATGGTCCCTCTTCTCTCCCTGAGTCGCGTGGGGCATCGGCGTCTGTCGCGCCTGTTGATGCCTTCCGTCCTGCGCCTGCTGGCACTTTGCCGCAAAGTGGCTGGTCCCGCCGACAGGAATCGAACCTGTATTTGCCGCTTAGGAGGCGGCCGTTCTATCCATTGAACTACGGCGAGGGAGCGCAGGGCACGGCATTCTAAGCGCCGGTGGGAGTGAGCCTTGTCGGACGGCGCCGACAAGCGGCCGCGCCCAGCGCCTACCCGGTGGCCGAAGAGTGGCCTTCACACTGGCGTCGGGGCCGGACCGTTCCGGCGGGTTGGGGAGAATCGTGATGACCGACGACATCGCCGTGGGGATGCGGGGGCAGGGCTGGTCGGCCGTTGGAGGCCGCGTGATCCCGCCTTCGAGTGCCGCCCCTCACCGTGCCGCTGCGGCGGCGCGATCGACACGCCCGGGAGAACTCACCGGCCGTGTCAGTTTCACCACCTCCGACGGATTGCTGGGGCCCGGGCGCCGCCTGCGGTACCGGCGTGCCCGCTGGGTTCGCCATGCCGTGGTCTGGTTGGCCATCGTGCTGCTGGCGCCCCTGGTGGCCGGCTGGGCCTGGGGCCTGCTCGGTTCGATGTCGCGGTGAGGCCACGTCGGCCCCACGCGACACACCGTTGCGACAATCTCACCCCTCGTGACGCCTGTTGTCCTACACCCTAGGGTTTCCACTTGGGTCATACTGCACCGCAGCAGAGACCCAAAAGGAGCCTTCGATGGGATTCACTGAACTGACGGGCAAATACCACCGCCTTCGCAACGAGCTGGAAGAGGCCTATGCCGCTCCGGCCTGGAACCGGCCGAAGATCGATCGCATCGCCGACGAGATCGTGGCCACCGAGAAGGCGCTCGCCACGCTGCATCCCCACGACGAAGAGCACCAGATGCACCTGGAGCTGTAGTGGCCTCGCTCACCAACGACCAGTACATCGCCGAACTCAACCGCCGCCTGCAGGCCGACCCGGCCTGGAAGCCCGGGGTCGAGTTCGTCGCGATCCCGCGAGGGGACTGGGAGCGTGCCCGCGGCGGCTCCACCTGGGTGGGCCCCGATGACATGTTGCCCGTCATCGTGCGGATCGTGAAGGACACCGCCGGGGAGTTCCAGATCGAGCAGCCGTTCGTGGCCGAGCGGGGGTGAGGCCGCGGCCGGGCCTCAGTGCTTGTCCGCTTCGCTCGTGAAGGAGTCGGCGTAGAAGTTGTCGGGCGGCAGCCCGCGGTGCGTCACGAACTCCCGCTGCGCCGTCTCCACCATGATGGGCGCGCCGCACGCATACACCTGGTGCTGCGAGAGGTCGGGGAAGTCCGCCATCACCGCCAGGTGGACGAAGCCGGTTCGGCCGGTCCATTCGTCCGTGGGCTTCGGCTCGCTCAGCACCGGCACGTACGTCAGCTGCGGCGTCGTGCGCGCGGCCTCCACGAGCCAGGCGTGCGCGTAGAGGTCGACGAGGCTGCGGCAGCCCCAGTACAGGTGCACGGGACGCGCGTCGCCCTTGTGGCGCATGTGTTCCACGATGGCCTTGATGGGCGCGAAGCCCGTGCCGCTGGCGAGCAGGATGACCGGGCCGGGCGCGTCCTCGCGCAGGAAGAAGCTGCCGAACGGCCCTTCGAGCCGCAGGATCTCCTTCGGCGCCATGCCGTGGAACACGTGTTCGGTGAACTTGCCGCCGGGCATGTGGCGGATGTGCAGCTCGATGCCCGGCTGTGTCTCCTGCGTGTGCGGTGCGGTGGCCATGCTGTAGCTGCGGCGGCTGCCGTCGCGCAGGATGAACTCGATGTACTGGCCCGCGTGGTACGCGAGCTTGTCGTTCGCCGGCAGCTGCAGCTTGATGATGGCGACGTCGGGCGCGGGCTTGTCGATGCTGATCACACGGCTCGGCATCTTGCGCACCGGGAACTCGCCCGCGCCCGCCACCGTGCGGGCCTCGAGCACCACGTCGGTCTGCGGCGCGGCCACGCAGGTGAGCACCATGCCGGCTTCCTCTTCCTCGGCGCTCAGCGCCTTGGCCTGGTGGGCGCCGTGGATGACACGGCCTTCCACGAGGCGGCACTTGCAGGAGCCGCACGCGCCGTCCTTGCAGCCGTACGGCAGGCCGATGCCCTTCTCGATGGCCGCGGCCAGGATGGGTTCGTTGCGGTCCACCTCGAAGCTCACACCGCTCGGCAACACGGTGACGTTGAATGTCATGGGGTAATCTCTTCCGGCAATTCGCTCATCTTCCACACCCCGATTTTGCCCGCGATCCCATGCCCACGCCGTCCACCCGTCCCACCCGCTTCCGCCGGCCCGTCCTGTTGATCGTGGGGTGTGGTGACGTGGGCCTGCGTGTCGTCCGGCTGCTCGCGGGGCGCTGGCGCGTGCTGGCGCTGACGTCCACGGCGGCCCGCGCACCCGAGCTGCGCGCGGCCGGCGCGGTGCCGCTGGTGGGTGACCTCGACACGCCCGCCACGCTGGGCCGGCTCGCGGGCCTCGCCGATGCCGTGTTGCACCTCGCGCCGCCCGCGCGCGACGGCGACACCGACGAACGCACCCGCCACCTGCTGGACGCGCTGTCGCGCCAGGGCCGCGTGCGACGCCTCGTCTACGGCAGCACCACCGGCGTGTACGGTGATGCGGGCGGCGCGCGGTTCGACGAGACCCGCGCCGTGAACCCGGCCACCGACCGCGCACGGCGGCGGGTCGACGCCGAGGCCCGCGTGCGGTGGTTCGGCCGCCGCGCCGGCGTGCGCGCCACGGTGCTGCGCATCCCCGGCATCTATGCGGGCGATCGCCCTGGGGGCCACCCGCGCGAGCGCCTCGCGAAGGCCACGCCGGTGCTGGTGGCCGAGGACGACGTCTTCACGAACCACATCCACGCCGACGACCTCGCCCGCGCCTGCGTGGCGGCGCTGCACCGCGGCCTGCCGCAGCGCATCGTGCACGCGAGCGACCACACCGACCTGCGCATGGGCGAGTACTTCGACCTGGCCGCGGACCTGTGCGGCCTGCCGCGGCCACCGCGCATCACGCGCGCCGAGGCGGAGCGCACGATGTCGCCCATGCAGATGTCGTTCTGGAGCGAGTCGCGCCGGCTCGACAACCGGCGGCTCGTGGCGGAACTGCGCCTCGTGCTGCGCTACCCGACGGTGCGGGAAGGGCTGGTCGCCTGACGGGCGTTCGGAGCTCAGCGCCGGCCGAACGGCGGGCGGCCGCGCCAGTACTGGATCATCAGGAAGGCGCCGATCATGCCGCCCAGGTGCGCGCTGCGGGCCATGAGGCCGAGCACGAGCGCCAGGGCGCCGAACACCACCACGAAGACCTTCGCCTTCATCGGGATGGGCGGGAACAGCGGCATGATGACCTGGTTCGGGAACATCATGCCGAACGCGAGCAGCAGGCCGAACAGGCCGCCCGACGCACCCACCGTCGGGTTGCCCCATCCCAGGGCCGCGGACAGCGCCAGCTGCGTGAATGCGCCCGTGACGACGCTTGCGAGCCAGAACTGCGTGAACCGCTTGCCGCCCCACACGCGTTCCAGCTCGGCCCCGAACATCCAGAGCCCGAGCGAGTTGAAGAACAGCTGGAACATGTCGGCGTGCAGCACGCTGTACGTGACGATCTGCCACGGCAGGAAGCCGCGGTCGATCGGCCACAGCGCGAGCGCCTGCAGGTTGAGGAGGTACTGCGCGCAGAACATGCCCACGTTGATGAGCAGCAGGGCTTGGGTCACGGGGGGCATCGGGGGCATGCGCGGGGTCCGGAGAAGTCAGCAAAGGCGCTAGGGTACCCGGTTTGCGGATCGGCCCCGGGCGCTCGGGTTCCGACCCGGGCGTGTGGCAGAATGTTCCGTTCCGCTCGCACCGGCCCCGGTGGTGAAATGGTAGACGCGCCGGACTCAAAATCCGGTTCCGCAAGGAGTGTCGGTTCGAGTCCGACCCGGGGCACCAGGGCCAGACCCTGCCACACGCTCCCGCTCCCATACCCTCGTCGCCACCCGGGTTCCACCGGAGACCGTCTTCGCGCGCCTGGTTCATGATGGGGCCATCCATCCACGGGAGACGCTGATGACGAGGATCGCGAAAACGGCCCACGAGATTCATGACGAGGTGGCGCGTCTGGTCCACGAGATTCCCGCCGTGGTCGAGGACGGGGAGGCCGTCGAAGTCGGCTTTCCCGTGCACCTGATCGACCCGCCGGGCGAAGGTCCCAACTGGACGATCGATCACGTGGGCAATGGCCACGCGTACCTCGCCAGCATCCGCGCGGTGATCGCCCAGGCGCAGTCCCAGTGGGACCTGACGCCTTAGGCGCCTGTTCCGGAGCGTGCCGGAACTCACGCCCTCCGCTCGCCTGAACCCCAGGTCCTCCAGCCAAGGGGTTGCGGCGTTTCGCCGATTCGCGGAACCTCGCGCCCCATCGTTGTTGCGAGAAGGCGAAGAGGATTCCGATGTCGTACGAAGTACCCGAGGACGCGACCGCGTTCGTCCACCGTGGCCACGCGGTGGAGATCGTTCTTTCCGATGCCGGAGGCGGGCGTTGGAACTGGTTCCTCCGGATCGACGGCGTCGAGCATTCGCCGGGCGACGTGGGCCCCGCGCCCAACCTGGCCTCGGCCATCCGCGAGGCCCAGGTGGGCGCGCGCTACCTGATCGATTCGGGCGTGGCAGGGGTCGACGCGCGGAAGGCCTGAGCCCCGCGCGCCGTGGCCGTCACTTCACCGCGTCCGCCGGCAGTTCCACCATGTAGGCGTCCACGTCGTCCTTGCTGCCGGTGTTCCAGTTCGAGTTGAACAGCACCTTCGTGAAGTCGCGGCTGACGGTCGCGTGCGGTTCCGTCCAGTACTCGTTGTAGAGCGAGCGGTGGAACGCGAGGTTGAACGTGCGCGGCGAGGCCTTGAGTTCCATCGCGAAGACCTTGTCGTGCATCCACTGCCGGCTGCCGCCGGCGGGAATGAAACCCGCGTAGACCGACACGATCACCCAGCCCGGCTTGTCGTAGCCCTTGCCCGAGATGTGCAGCGCGTTGGTGGTGCCCGCGAGGTAGGTGGGCAGCAGCGCCGTGCGTTCGCCGGTGCGCAGGTTGATCATGAAGAGGTCGCCCTGGGCCGACTGGTAGTCGACCGAGACGTAGAGGTCGTCGCCGTTCGCGCCGATCGCGATGTCGGAGTGCTCGGACTTCGCGAGCAGCTTGCGTTGTTGCGAGAAGTCCCGCGAGTACGCGACCGTGCCGCGCGCGCCGTCGCCGGACACCACGCACCAGTCGCCGCTCGGGCTCATGCTGACGTGGTCGGGGCGGTCGCCGTTCGTGTTCATCGTGCCCACGAGGCTGTCGGTGTCGCGGTCCCACGTGGCCACGCCGAGGGTGCCGAAGTTCACGTCCTCGACCATGAAGCACCAGTAACGCTGGTCGCGCGACGGTGCGCCTTCGGACTTGGTCCACGCCACCGCGGCGGCCGGCCAGCGGGCCTTCAGGCGGGCGCCCAGGTCGCCCACCACGCGCGTGGCGCCGGTGGACACCGTGAGCTCGTTCACCTTCATGCCGACGCCGTTGGTGGGCAGGTAGTAGAGCTTGTCGCCGTCGGTGGCGTGCCACTGCGGCTCGGCATCGCCGCCGGGGCCGGGCAGCACCTTGACGCGCTGCCGCGTGGCGGTCTCGTACAGGTGCCAGCTGCCGTTCAGCGCGTAGGCGAGGTAGTGGGTGCCGGTGGCGTTGAAGGCCTGGCGGCGCGAGTAGTCGTTGCGGGTGAAGCCGGCGACACCGTCGGCCGCGTGGTCGGTGGACCGCACGACACACGTGCCGTACGCGGGTTCCGCGAAGGCCGCGCCCTTCGCGGGCTTGGCGAGCGTGGCGATGGGATCGGTGGTGCGGGTGCCGGACAGCGTGAAGGCGGTGGTGTAGAAGTTCGCGCAAGCCGGGGTGAGGGCGGACGCCGGTGCCGACGGGGGCGCGGAGGCGGGCGGCGCCGCGGCCGGTGGCGACGGTGTCACGGCCGGGGCCGGCGGCGTGGCGGGTGTGTCGGAGCCTCCACCCCCACACCCCGCGGTGGCCAGGCACGCGACGGCGCCCAGCAGCGCGGCCACGTGCCAGTGTTTCGAACGGTCCATCCCTCTCTCCCTGGGTTCCTTTTGTGGAGCGAAGCGTACCGGAGCCGGCGAGGGGGGCGGTAACGAGGTGCAGCCCGAGATTCCGCATGCCGGCCGGGTTCTCCCGCTCCTGCGACAATGGCGGCAGGAGAGCGCATGAAGACCTACAAGACACTCGAAGACTCGATCGGCAACACCCCGCTGGTGCGGCTGGTGCGTGTGCCCGGCGCGGAGAACGACCGGCGCGGCAACGTCATCCTCGGCAAGCTCGAGGGCAACAACCCGGCCGGCTCGGTCAAGGACCGTCCCGCCATCAGCATGATCAAGCGCGCCGAGGAGCGCGGCGAGATCCGCCCCGGCGACACGCTGATCGAGGCCACGTCCGGCAACACCGGCATCGCCCTGGCGATGGCCGCGGCCGTGCGCGGCTTCCGCATGGTCCTGATCATGCCGGAGGACCTGAGCATCGAACGCGCGCAGACCATGAAGGCCTTCGGCGCGGAACTCGTGCTGACGCCCCGCAGCGGCGGCATGGAATACGCCCGTGACCTCGCCGAGCAGATGCAGCGCGAGGGCAAGGGCCGGGTGCTCGACCAGTTCGGCAACCCCGACAACCCGCGCGCCCACTACGAATCCACGGGCCCCGAGATCTGGAAGGACACCGACGGCCGCATCACGCACTTCGTGAGCGCGATGGGCACCACCGGCACCATCACCGGCACGTCGAAGTTCCTGAAGGAGAAGAACCCGGCCATCCAGGTGATCGGCGCGCAGCCGAGCGAGGGTTCGCGCATCCCCGGCATCCGCAAGTGGCCCGAGGCCTACATGCCGAAGATCTACGACCCGACGAACATCGACGAGACCATCGAGGTGAGCCAGGAGAACGCCGAGGACATGGTGCGGCGCCTCGCCCGCGAGGACGGCCTGTTCGCGGGCATCTCCGCGGCGGGCGCCTGCTGGGCCGCGCTCGAAGTCGCCAAGCGGGTCGAGAACGCGACCATCGTGTTCATCGTCTGCGACCGCGGCGACCGCTACCTCTCCACCGGCGTCTTCCCGGCCTGACGCCATGGTCCACGCATTCCACTTCTGCCCCAACTGCGCCACCGCGCTGCAGCGCATCACCGAAGTCGAGGATGGCGGCCCGAAGGAGCGCACGCGTTGCCCGTCCTGCGGCTGGACCCACTGGAACAACCCGACCCCGGTGCTCGCCGCCGTGATCGAGCTGCCCGAGGCGGGCGGCCAGCTGCTGCTGGCCCGCAACGCCGCGTGGCCGCAGAAGATGTTCGGCCTCGTCACCGGCTTCATGGAAGCGGGCGAGACGCCGCAGGAGGGCATCGCCCGCGAGGTGTTCGAGGAAACGGCACTCACCGCCGAGGCCGTGAACCTGGTGGGGGTCTACGACTTCCAGCGCATGAACCAGGTCATCATCGCGTACCACGTCGTGGCGCGCGGCGAGGTGACGCTGTCGCCCGAACTGGCCGAGTACAAGCTGGTGCCGCCCGAGAAGGTGAAGTGCTGGCCCGCCGGCACGGGCCAGGCGGTGGCCGACTGGCTGCGCTCGCGCGGCATCGAACCCCAATGGCTCGAGTGGCCCCCGGCCGGCTCGCCGCGAGAATCGACATGAACGCACCCACCGTCCACAAGGAAATCGACACCCGCGGCATGAACTGCCCGCTGCCCATCCTGAAGGCCAAGAAGGCACTGGCGGACATGCACAGCGGCGACGTGCTGAAGGTGGTGGCCACCGACCCCGGGTCCACGCGCGATTTCCAGGCGTTCGCCCGGCAGACGGGCAACGAGCTGATCGAGCAGACCGCCGAAGGCGGCGAGTTCGTGCACTACCTGCGGCGGCGCTGAACCCCGATGCCCGTCACCCCGGCGAACGCCGGGGCCCACTGCGGGCGGGGCGCGCTGTTCACCGGTGGATCCCGGCGTTCGCCGGGATGACCGTTTTTCAGATCTCGAGCGTGCGCAGGTAGTCGCGGAAGCCCGGGCCCAGCACCGGGTGCTTCAGCGCCAGCTCCACGTTGGCCTGCAGGAACCCCTCCTTGCTGCCGCAGTCGTAGCGCTTGCCTTCGTAGCTGTACGCGAACACCTTCTCGCGGCGCAGCAGGCCGGCGATGCCGTCGGTCAGCTGGATCTCGCCGCCCACGCCGCGCGGCTGGTTGGCGATCTCGTGGAAGACGCCGGGGGTCAGGATGTAGCGGCCGGCCACGCCCAGGCGCGACGGCGCATCTTCCGGCGCCGGCTTTTCCACCATGCGGTTGACGTCCATCAGGCGGTCGTTGATGGCCGTTCCCGCCACGATGCCGTAGCGGCGTGTGTGTTCCGCCGGCACTTCCTGCACGGCGAGGATGGACACGCGCCACTCGTTGTACTGCTCCACCATCTGCTTGAGCACCGGACGATCACCCACCATCAGGTCGTCCGCGAGCAGCACGGCGAACGGTTCGTTGCCCACGAGGCGCTGGCCGCACAGCACGGCGTGGCCGAGGCCCAGGGCCTGCGGCTGGCGCACGTAGATGCACTCCATGTCGTCGGGCTTGACGCTCCGTACCACGTCCAGCAACTCCTGCTTACCCGCCTGTTCGAGGGCTACCTCGAGCTCGAAAGTCATGTCAAAGTGGTCTTCGATGGGGCGCTTGTGCCGGCCGGTGACGAAGATCATCTCCCGCACGCCGGCGGCATAGGCTTCCTCCACGGCGTACTGGATCAGCGGCTTGTCCACCACCGGCAGCATTTCCTTCGGCTGGGCCTTCGTGGCGGGAAGGAAGCGGGTGCCGAGACCGGCCACGGGGAAGATTGCCTTGGTGACTGACATGGTGCGCAGCGTTTCGAGTGGGTGAGTGGACGAGCGGGTGATCAGGTGGGTGAGCGTGGGTCAGCGGTCAGCGACCCAGAAAAAACATTGTGTCATGGCCCGGAACAGGAATCCGGCCCGGCCGTTTTACCGAGACTGCGTGACAACCCTATGGACTTGCTGATCGTCGACACGCTGGACGCGGAAGTCAGGCAGTGGCTCGAGTCGCGGCACACGGTGCGCTACGCACCCGAACTGGCCCAGGACCTGAAGGCCTTCCGCCTCGCCCTGTGCAACGTGCGCGCGCTGATCCTCCCCGCGTCCGTGGCCTTCGGCGCGAAGACCCTGCCGCTCGCCCCCATGATGCGCGCCGTGGGCCGCATCAACAGCGGCGCCGAGAACATCGATGCCGAAGCCTGCCAGCGCGCCGGCATCGAGGTGGTGCGCAGCGCCACCGCCACCGCCCAGGCCGAGGCCGAGTTCATGATCGGCGCCATCCTCTCCATGCTGCGCCGGGTGCCCGTGGAGGGCGCCGACGGCATGCGCGTGGGCCGCGAGCTGGGCGCGTGCACGGTGGGCCTGATCGGCATGCCGCCGGCCGCGCGCGCGATGGCCTCGATGCTGAGCGGCTTCGGCTGCCGGGTGATCGGCTACGAGCCCTCGCTGCACGCGAGCGACGGCGTCTGGGACCGCTGGAAGGTGGCCCCCATGCCGCTGCGCGAACTGATCGAGACGAGCGACGCACTCGCCGTGCAGCTGAACTACTTCACGCGCTACCAGGGCCTGATCGGCGAGCGGCTGCTGCCGTGGTGCAAGCCGAACCAGGTGATGGTGAGCGTGTCCCACTCCGGCGTGTTCGACGAGAAGTCGCTCGCCGACGCACTGCGCAGCGGCCGCATGGCCGCCGGCTGGATCGACAGCCTGGAGCCGGGCGCCCTCGACGAGGGCCGCCCGCTGCACGGCATCGGCAACCTGCAGATCACGCCACGCCTGGCCAGCACCACGCGCGAGTCGCGGCTGCGCAGCGCGTGGGCCGTGGCCCGCCGCATCGACGAGCTGCTCATGGCGACGCCGGTGGCGCCGCCCGAGTTCAGGCCGACTGCGCCAGGCGAGCCGCTTGATCTCGCAGCCGAGCCAGAGTCGCCGTGAAGTCGGCGATGCGCGCGCGCTCCTGATCCACCACCTCGGGCTTGGCCCGGGCCACGAAACTCTCGTTCGACAGCTTGGCCTGCGCCTTGGCGACTTCGCCTTCCAGGCGCGTGATCTCCTTGCCGACGCGCACCCGCTCGGCGGCCACGTCGATCTCGACGTGCAGGGCGAGGCGGGCGTCGCCCACGTTGGTCACCGGCGACAGGCTGGTGGCCGCCACGAACGCGGCCTCGTCGGCCAGCACGTTGACCTCCGACAGCTTCGCCAGCGCCTTCAGCAGCGGCGCCGCGGCGGTCAGGAACTCGCGGTCTCCGAAGGTGTTCAGCGGCACGCGGTTGCCGGGCTGCAACTGCATCTCGCTGCGCAGCACGCGGCAGGCGCTCGCGACCTGCTTCAGCTTGGCCACCCAGGCGTCGGCTTCCGGGTCGATGCGGGACAGGTCGGCCTCGGGGTACTTCGCCGTGACGATGCTCGGGCCCGCGCGGCCGGCCACCGGCGCCACGCGTTCCCACAGCTCGGCCGTGACGAACGGCGTGATGGGGTGCAGCAGGCGTAGCAGCGTCTCGATCGTGCGGATCAGCGTGCGGCGCGTGGCGCGCTGCTGCGCCTCGTTGCCGGTCTGGATCTGCACCTTGGCGATCTCGACGTACCAATCGCAGTACTCATAGGTGAACTGGTACAGCGCGGTGGCGACGTTGTCGAGGCGGTACTCGGCAAAGCCCTTCGCGGTCTCGGCCTCCACGCGTTGCAGCTCGCCGATGATCCAGCGGTCGGATGGGGACAGTTCCACCGGCTTCGACTCGTCGACGCCGCAGTCCTGGCCTTCGCAGTTCATCAGCACGAACTTCGTGGCGTTCCAGAGCTTGTTGCAGAAGTTGCGGTAGCCCTCGCAGCGCTTGCTGTCGAAGTTGATGTTGCGGCCCAGGCTGGCGAGCGACGCGAACGTGAAGCGCAGCGCATCGGCGCCGAACGCGGGGATGCCGTCCGGGAATTCCTTCTCGGTGTCCTTGCGCACGCGCGGCGCCGTCTCCGGCTTGCGCAGGCCCACCACACGCTTGTCGAGCAGGGGGCCGAGCGCGATGCCGTCGATCAGGTCGACCGGGTCGAGCACGTTGCCTTCCGACTTGCTCATCTTCTTGCCCTGCGAGTCGCGCACGAGGCCGTGGATGTAGACGTGGCGGAACGGCACCTGGCCGGTGAAGTGTTTCGTCATCATGATCATCCTGGCGACCCAGAAGAAGATGATGTCGAAGCCCGTGACCAGCACGGAGGAGGGCAGGAAGAGGTCGAGTTCCTTCGTCTTGTTCGGCCAGCCGAGCGACGAGAAGGGCACGAGGGCCGACGAGTACCACGTGTCGAGCACGTCCTCGTCGCGGGTCAGTTCACCGGTGTAGCCGGCGGCCGTGGCCTTCGCGCGGGCTTCCGCCTCGTCGCGTGCGACGAAGAGTTCGCCGCCCGTGCCGTACCAGGCCGGGATCTGGTGGCCCCACCACAGCTGGCGCGAGATGCACCAGTCCTGGATGTTCTTCATCCACTGGTTGTAGGTGTTGACCCACTGCTCGGGGAAGAACTTGACCTCGCCGCTCTCGACCACGTCGATGGCCTTCTGCGCGATGCTCGTGCCGTCGGCGCCGGCCTTGGTCATGGCGACGAACCACTGGTCCGTCAGCATGGGCTCGATGACCTGGCCGGTGCGCTCGCAGCGCGGCACCATCAGCTTGTGCTTCTTGACCTCGACGAGGAAGCCTTGCGCCTCCAGGTCGGCCACCACGCGCTTGCGGGCCACGAAGCGGTCGAGGCCGCGGTAGGCCTCGGGGGCGTTGTCGTTGACGGTGGCGTCGAGGTTCAGCACGCCGATCATCGGCAGCTTGTGGCGCTGGCCCACGGCGTAGTCGTTCGTGTCGTGGGCCGGGGTGACCTTCACGACGCCGGTGCCGAACTCGCGGTCGACGTATTCGTCGGCGATCACGGGGATGTTGCGGCCCACGAGCGGCAGCTTCACCTCACGGCCGATGAGGGCGGTGTAGCGCTCGTCCTCCGGGTGCACCATCACGGCCACGTCGCCCAGCATGGTCTCGGGGCGCGTGGTGGCGACCACCACCTCGCCCGAGCCGTCGGCCAGGGGGTAGCGGATGTGCCAGAGGGAACCGTCCTCCTCCTCGCTCGACACTTCCAGGTCGGACACGGCCGAGCGCAACACCGGGTCCCAGTTCACGAGGCGCTTGCCGCGGTAGATCAGGCCTTCCTCGTACAGCTTCACGAAGGTTTCGGTGACGACGGCCGACAGGTTCGGGTCCATCGTGAAGTACTCGTGCTTCCACGACACCGAGTCGCCCATGCGGCGCATCTGCTGGGTGATGGTGGAGCCGCTCTGTTCCTTCCACTCCCACACGCGGGCGACGAAGTTCTTGCGGCCGAGGTCGTGGCGGCTCTGGCCCTTGTCTTGCAGCTGGCGCTCGACCACGATCTGCGTAGCGATGCCGGCGTGGTCGGTGCCAGGGACCCACAGCGTGTTGTGCCCGCGCATGCGGTGGTAGCGCGTGAGCGAGTCCATGATCGTCTGGTTGAACGCATGGCCCATGTGCAGCGTGCCCGTGACGTTGGGCGGCGGCAGCTGGATCGCGAACGACGGCTTCGACGCGTCGAGCGTGGGTTCGTACAGGCCGCTCTGCTCCCACAGCGGGGCCCAGCGGGCTTCGATGGCGGCGGGCTCAAACGATTTGGCGAGTTCGGTCATGGTGCGGGTCCGGACGCCCCCGGGCGGGGTGGTTCGGTGAAACAGGCTGAAACGGGGGAAGGGTCGATTGTAGGTGCCGCCGCCGGGCTGATATCGTGGGAGGTCTCTGGAGGATCCTGCATGCGATTTCTGCTTCGAACGGCGGCCTGCGCGGCGCTCGCCCTGCTGGCCAGCTGCGGCGGCGATGACGACGACTACGACTACTACGAGGACGGCAAGTCCTTCGCGTGCACCATCAACAACGAGAAGCTCTGGCTGCGCGGCGAAATGGCGAAGTACTACTTCTGGGCCGGCAAGTCGCCCACGCCGTCGCCCGAGGGGTACGCCGACCCCGAGGCCTACCTCGACGCGCTGCGGTTCCAGGGCGATGCCAGCGAACCGCGCGACCGCTTCAGCTACATCGAGAGCCGCTCCGCCTTCGACGAGTTCTTCGTCGAGGGGCGCACGCTCGGCTACGGCGTCTCCGTCAACGGCACCGAGGGCACGCTGCCGCTGAAGGTGCGGTACGTCGACCCGGGCAGCCCGGCGGCCACCGCGGGCGTGTCCCGCGGCGACACGGTCGTGGCCGCCAACGGCATCGCGGCCTCGCAGCTCGTGCAGTCGGGCAACTTCGCCTCGCTGTCGCCCACCCGCGAGGGCGACGTGCTGACGCTCGTGCTCGAGACCAACGGCGCGCAGCGCACGGTCACGCTCACCGGCGCCCGCTACAACCTCGTGCCGGTCACGGCCAACACCGTGTTCACGTTGCCCGGCGGCGCGAAGGCGGGCTACCTGTCGTTGAAGGATTTCGTCACGCAGGCCGAAGCCCCGCTGACCGCGGCCATCACCCAGTTCCGCCAGGCGGGTGCCACCGAACTCATCCTCGACCTGCGCTACAACGGCGGCGGCCGCGTCTCCACGGCCACCCACCTCGGGTCGCTGGTGACCGGCGCCACACGGGCGGGAGCTCTGTTCACGCGGCTGGCCTACAACCCCATCAGCGGGCTGCGCGACGCGAACTACACCTTCACGAACCAGGGCAGCACCGCGTTCCCGCGCGTGGTGGTGCTGACCGGCCCGCGCACGTGCTCGGCGAGCGAGATGGTCGTCAACGGCCTGAAGCCGTACGCCACCGTGGTCACCATCGGCAGCGCCAGCTGCGGCAAGCCGGTGGGCTTCTCGCCGCAGGACGTGTGCGACAACGTCTACAGCCTCGTCAACTTCGAGAGCCTGAATGCCGCCGGCCAGGGCAAGTACTACAGCGGTCTGCCGCTCACCTGCGCCGTGAAGGACGACTTCTCGAAGAACCTGGGCGACGCGACGGAAACGCTCACGGCGGCCGCGCTGTCGTACCTGCAGACCGGGTCGTGCCCGGTGCAGCCGTCGTCCGCGCTGGTGCGGCCCCTGCGGGCGCTGGACCGGGTCGTCGTGGAGCCGGGGCAGCGGTCGGGGATGATCGCGGACTGATTCCCGAAACGGTGGTCACCCCGGCGAACGCCGGGGCCCACTGCGGATCCTGCGCGCGGTGCCGCCAGTGGGTCCCGGCTTCCGCCGGGATGACGGCGCGGGGCTCACATCAGCAGGTGCTCGCCCGCGTTGTCCCCGCCGAGGATCACGTAGTTCACCTTGCGGATGTCGGCGAGCTTCGTGCCGCCGGCGTAGCTGATCGAGCTCTGCACGTCCTCGCGCATCTCGCGCAGCGTGTCCGCCAGCTTGCCCTTGATGGGCTCGAGGATGCGCTTGCCCTCGACGTGCTTGTACTCGCCCTTGTTGAAGTCGCTGGCCGAGCCGTAGTACTCCTTGAAGAGCTTGCCGTCGGCCTCCACCGTCTTGCCGGGCGATTCCTCGTGGCCCGCGAACAGCGAGCCGATCATCACCATCGCGGCGCCGAAGCGCACGCTCTTGGCGATGTCGCCGTGGTCGCGGATGCCGCCGTCGGCGATGATGGGTTTGGTGGCCACGCGGGCACACCACTTCAGCGCGCTCAGCTGCCAGCCGCCGGTGCCGAAACCGGTCTTCAGGCGCGTGATGCAGACCTTGCCCGGGCCGATGCCCACCTTGGTGGCGTCGGCGCCCCAGTTCTCGAGGTCGATCACGGCCTCGGGCGTGCCCACGTTGCCGGCGATCACGAAGGTGTCCGGCAGCTTCGCCTTGATGTGCTCGATCATCTTGCGCACGCTCTCGGCGTGGCCGTGCGCGATGTCGATGGTGATGTAGTCGGCGCCCACGCCGCTCGCGGCGAGGCGGTCGATCACGGCGTAGTCCTCCGCCTTCACGCCGGAGCTGATCGAGACGAACAGGTTCTTCTCGCGCATGCGCGTGGCATAGGCCACGGCGTCGAGGTCGAAGCGGTGCATCACGTAGAAGTAGCCGTTGGCGGCGAGCCACTCGGTGAGGGGTTCGTCCACCACCGTCTTCATGTTGGCCGGCACCACCGGCAGCTTGAAGGTGCGCCCGCCCAGCTCGGCGGAGGCATCGCACTCGGACCGGCTTTCCACGCGGCACTTGCGGGGCAGCAGCAGGACGTTGTCGTAGTCGAAGATTTCCATTGAGTCGCTCCTTGAAATGCGAGCGCTTGACCTGGAAAACCCGGTTCCCTCCGGCGGGCGCCGGAAACAAAAAACCGGGCACCAAAATTTGGGCCCGGTGACGAATTCTACGCCGCTTGGAAATCCTTACGGCGTGCCGGGCGGGGCTACCAGCACCTGGCGCACCTTGTGGTGCAGCTTGGTCTGGCTGTAGGGCTTGGCCAGTCGCTCGAAGGGCGCCGTGCCCACGTCCTGCGCCGAGCCGTGCGTGAGCAGGATGCGCAGCGCGGGCTGGCGGGCCTGGGCCGCGCGGGCCAGCGCGAGGCCGGCGTCCAGCGTCGGGTTCAAGGCCGGGGCGACCAGGAGGTCGCAGGCCGCGTCGCGGTCGAGGTGTTCGATGACGTCGCGGCTGTCGATGCACCAGCGGGCCTCGTACCCGAGGTCGGTGAGCATGGACGCCGTGATCGCGGCGAGGTGGGCCAGCGTGTCCAGGATCAGGATGCGGGCCTGCGCGGGGGAGGCCGGGCTTCGCGTCTCGGCGCCGAAGCAGAAGCGCTCGGGGTGCACGATCTCGACGACCTCGATGCCGGCCGCGGCGTCCGGCACCGGGCGCGCCAGCGCGGGGTGGTCGTGGATCCAGGGATGTTTCACGCGAGGCCGCCGTTCAGGGGAAGCTGAAGTTGGCCGGCGGCACCGTGGTGGCCGTGGGGTCGATGTCGAGCGTCTGGCGTGCGCCGTCGGAACGGGCGTCGATGCGGGCCGACGGCGTGCCGGCGAGGTTGACGGCGAAGTCGAGCATCGCCGGCGGGCGGGCGTAGACCGCGCGCACGGGCAGGCCGACGGGCACCGAGAGATCGAAGTCGCCCGAGCCCGCGTCGACCGGACCCCAGGCTACTTCGACCGCGGGGCCGCCGGGCACCGTCTGCAAGGCCCGCACCGTGGCCGTGGGCGGTTGGACGCGGCCCGTGACGGCGCGGGGCGAGCTCGTCGGTGGCAGCACCGGGTGCGAGGCGTCGTTGAGGCGTGTCTCGGACGAAGCGGAGACGGGCACACCCGACACCACGGCGACCGCGCGGCCGGGCGCCGTCACCACGAGGTCGTACGTGCCCACGGGCACCGGGTACAGCACGAAGCGGCCGGCGGGGTCGGGCACCGTGGCCTTCACGGGCACGCCGTCGAGCTGCATCGACACCGAGGCGCCGGCGGCGATCGACGGATCGAGGTAGCCGGTGACCCGCTGGCTGGAGATCAGGCGGTCGCCGCCGCCCGCGCGCACGGGGATGACGGAGATGACCGGCTTCAGGTTGTACTGGCCCGCGGTGCCCCGGCGCACGATCGACTTGCAGGCGTCGAAATCGAGCACCGCTTCCGCCACCTGGCCCTCGGTCACGTCGATGCCCGCGGCGAGCTTGAGGCCGCCCGGCTGCTGGGCCGACGGCGTGGTGAGCGCCGTCTCGGGGCTGCCGGTGGGCCGCACCGCGTTGGCGGGAACACCCGCCGCGGCGTTGTCGGCGAGCACGAGCCGGACCTGCGTGTAGCGCCCTGCGGGCAGCGTGACTTCGCCGAGGTCCGCAAGCGTGCCGTTGGTGAGCGTGAGCAGGTCGATGCGGCGGGCGGGCGACAGCACGATCTCGGACCAGCCGGCGTCGCCGTCAGCGGCGCTTGCGCTCTGGTGGACGCGCACGCGCTCGATCGTCACGTGCAGTGTGTCGTAGCCGCAGGCCGGGGCGTCGGTGATCGACAGGCGCATGGTGCCGCCCGTGCCGCCGATGCCGCCTCCGCCTCCCGTGTTCCCTCCGCCACCGCAGGCGGTGAGCAGCAGGGAGGCGGCCAGCGCGGCCGGTGTGAAATCGCGGAGGCTCATGGGGCGTGGCTTTCGGTCGCGAGGCCGGCCGGCACGGCCTCCTCGACGGCATGGATGCCCAGGCCGATGCGCACGCGCGCATCGGTGGGGGAGGCGGTGTCGTGCGCGGCCAGCCAGCGGTCGAGGCGCAGCAGCAGGGCCTGCGATTCGGCGGCCGCCAGGGCGTGGAACGCAGGGGCGGCCTCGGCCGGGATGGCGTGGTACAGCACCTTGCGCTGGAAGCGGGGTTGTGCCGCGCCGTGGACGAGGTTGTGGTCGATGGTGCCGATCAGGTCGGCCACATCGGTGCCGAGGATGTGCAGCTTGTCGGTGACGCTCGCCTGCGGCACGTAGGCGCGGGCGACCAGCGCCACGCGCGCGTCGTCGAGGCGGCGCACCGCGCCCACCCGCATCAGTTCGTCGAGCACCGCCCGCGCCGGCATGTCGCCGCTGTGGCGGCGCACCAGCGTGGCGAAGCTGGCATCGCCCTCCACGGGCAACGCCCGGGGCTGGCCCTGGGGGTCGTTGTAGTCGCTGTCGCGCACCCAGCCGGTCAGCACCCGCGAGGCGCGGTTGTAGCGCTCGGCGCCGACGGCATCGGCCTCGGCGGGTTCGGCGAGCAGCCGCTGCACCTCCTTGCGGGTGAGGCCCGACAGGATCGACACCCGGGAGATCGACGGCTTCTTGCCGGGCAGGGCGAACTCGGTCATGGCCACGTCGACGTACGTCCGCTTGGCCACCGCCTGGAAGGCGCCGAAGGACATGCCGTGCCGCAGCATCAGCCGGCACAGCGGACGCAACAGGCGGGTCAGCGCCTGTTCGAGGGCGCGGGGCAGGGTGGGCGTTTCGGACACAATTGGGAAAATAATCCCAAAAACGGCGAGTGTCCAGCCAAAAAGGAACGGATCTGGCTCCCTCGTTCGGGCCAGCCGCGGCTCAATAGAATGCGGGAATGCATTCCCCTGTTTCCTCCGATCCGACGTCCCCGCTGCTGCACAACCTGAATCCGGAACAGCTCGCGGCCGTCACGCTCCCGGCGCGTCCCGCGCTGATCCTGGCCGGGGCGGGGTCGGGCAAGACCCGGGTGCTGACCACCCGCATCGCGTGGCTCATCCAGACCGGCCAGCTGTCGCCCGGCGGCGTGATGGCGGTGACCTTCACGAACAAGGCCGCGAAGGAAATGCTCACCCGCTTGGGCGCGATGCTGCCGATGCCCGTGCGGGGCATGTGGATCGGCACGTTCCACGGCCTGTGCAACCGCTTCCTGCGGGCGCACTGGAAACTCGCCGGGCTGCCGCAGGGCTTCCAGATCCTCGACTCGGCCGACCAGCTGTCGGCCGTGAAGCGGGTGATCAAGGCGATGAACCTCGACGAGGAACGGTACGTCCCCAAGCAGATCACCTGGGCCATCGCCGGCGCCAAGGAAGAGGGCCTGCGCCCGGGCGACATCGAGGTGCACGACGCGCAGAGCCGCGTGCTCGCCGAGGTGTACCAGGCCTATGAAGACCAGTGCCAGCGCGAGGGCGTGGTCGACTTCGCCGAGCTGATGCTGCGCACGTACGAGATCCTGCGCGACAACGCCGCGCTGCGCGACCACTACCAGCACCGCTTCCGCCACATCCTCGTCGACGAGTTCCAGGACACCAACAAGCTTCAGTACGCGTGGCTGAAGATGTTCGCCGGCCCCCACACCGCGGTGTTCGCGGTGGGTGACGACGACCAGAGCATCTACGCGTTCCGGGGCGCCCAGGTGGGCAACATGACCGACTTCGAACGCGAGTTCAAGGTGCAGCAGGTCATCAAGCTCGAGCGCAACTACCGCTCGTTCGGCAACATCCTCGACGCGGCCAACGAACTGATCGCCCACAACTCCAAGCGCCTCGGCAAGAACCTCAGCACCGAGGCCGGCCCCGGCGAACCGGTGCGGGTGTTCGAGGCCACGAGCGACTTCGCCGAGGCCCAGTGGTTCGTCGACGAGGCGAAACAGCTGCACCGGGACGGCGTGAACCGCAGCGACATCGCGCTGCTGTACCGCAGCAACGCGCAGAGCCGCGTGATGGAAAGCGCGCTGTTCAATGCCGGCGTGCCGTACAAGGTGTACGGCGGCCTGCGCTTCTTCGAACGCGCCGAGGTGAAGCACGCGCTGAGCTACCTGCGCCTGATCGAGAACCCGAACGACGACACCAGCTTCCTGCGCGTGGTGAACTTCCCCGCACGCGGCATCGGTGCGCGCAGCGTCGAGCAGCTGCAGGACGCCGCCCGCACCAGCGGCCGCAGCCTGAGCCAGAGCGTGGGCGCGGTGGCCGGCAAGAGCGGCTCGAACCTGCAGGGCTTCGTGGCCCTGATCGACGCGATGCGCGAGGGCACGCGCGGCCTCACGCTGCGCGAGATCATCGAGCACATGCTGCACCACTCGGGCCTCGTCACGTTCTACACGACGGACAAGGACGGCAAGGACCGCCTCGAGAACCTGGAGGAACTGGTCAACGCCGCGGAGGCCTTCGTCACGCAGGAAGGCTTCGGCAAGGACGCCGTGGCCCTGCCGGTGGACGAACACGCCGGCGCGTTGGCCGAGGGCCTCCCGGTGGCCGTGGCCGCCGTGGACCTCACGCCCGACGCCGAGACCGGCGAGATCATGTCGCCCCTCGCGGCCTTCCTCACGCACGCCTCGCTCGAGGCCGGCGACAACCAGGCACAGGCCGGGCAGGACGCCATCCAGCTGATGACCGTGCACGCGGCCAAGGGCCTCGAGTTCGACGCGGTGTTCATCACCGGCCTCGAGGAAGGGCTGTTCCCGAACGAGAAGAGCGTGGCCGACATCAACGGCATCGAGGAGGAGCGCCGGCTGATGTACGTGGCCATCACGCGCGCGCGCAAGCGGCTGTACCTGAGCTTCAGCCAGACGCGCATGCTGCACGGCCAGACCCGCTACAACGTCAAGAGCCGCTTCTTCGACGAGCTGCCCGAGAACACGCTGCGCTGGCTCACGCCGCGCAACCAGGGCTTCGGCTCGGGTTTCGCGCGCGAATACCAGTCGGCCTGGCAGAAGGGCTCCGGCCTGTCGGGCATCGTGGGCGCCGGCCAGCAGGCACCGCGGCCCAACACGCTCAACACCGCCAGCAGCGCCGGACCGAAGACCACCACGGCCCAGGGCCTGAAGTCCGGCCAGTCGGTGTTCCACAACAAGTTCGGCGAGGGCGTGATCCTCACCATCGAAGGGCAGGGCGAGGACGCCCGCGCCCAGGTGAACTTCGGCCGCCACGGGATGAAGTGGCTCCAGCTGAGCATCGCGAAGCTGACGCCGGTGGATTGACGAACGGGCCGGTTCGCGCGCCGGGAGGCGTGCGATGAGCCGGTGGACGGAGGGCGATCGGGCTACCGATGTGACAGGAATGTCTCGAGACTGTCACGGACTCTTCACGGTCGCTTTTTAACCTGCAGCGGTACGAAATCTTTCTTCACAAAAGAGCCCTGCAGTGAACAACGAAGTCCAAAACCTCTCCGTCGACCACGACGACATCGACCTCAACACCTCCGGCAACGACAGCTTCCTGACGGTGCTCGACGCCCGCCTGAGCCGCCGCTCGATGCTGCGCGGGGGTGTCGGCACCGCCGCCACGGCCGTGCTCGGCACCTGGGGCCTCACCGCCTGCGGCAGCGACGACGACGAGCCGGTGACCCCGGTGCCCGCCGCGCCGTCGGCCATCACCTCGCTGGCCTTCGCGGCCGTGGCGAAGAGCCGGGACGACAAGGTCACCGTGCCGGTCGGCTACACCGCCGCCCCGATCTACGCGCTGGGTGACCCGATCGTCGCGGGTGTCGCGGCGTACAAGAACGACGGCACCGACGTCGACATGGACAAGCGCGCCGGCGACCACCACGACGGCATGGAGTACTTCGGCCTGGCCGCCACCGGCAATGCGCCCGACGCCAACAACTCCGAACGCGGCCTGCTGGCGATGAACCACGAGGCCACGAGCAACGCCGACGTGCGTTCGTTCTACCTGCACGCCAACGGCGGCACGGTGAACCCGCGTCCGGCCAGCGAAGCCCTCAAGGAAATCGACATCCACGGCCTGTCGGTCGTCGAGGTCAAGAAGACGAACGGCCAGTGGGCCTACGTGCAGGCCGGCGCGCTGAACCGCCGCGTCACGCCCTTCACGGAACTTCAGCTGTCCGGTCCCGTCCGCGGCAACGCGCTGGTGAAGACGAAGTACTCGGTCGACGGCACCAAGATCCGCGGCACCATCAACAACTGCGGCACCGGCCGCACCCCCTGGGGCACGTTCCTGACCGGCGAAGAAAACTGGGCGGGCTACTTCACCCGCAGCCGCGCCGGCCACACCACCGACAACACGATCCGCGGCAACGACAAGAGCGTGGCCTCGCTGAACCGCTACGGCGTGAACCAGACGGCCTCGAGCCGCCACGGCTGGGAAACCGTGCCCGCCACCGGTGACGCCGCGACGGACGACCGCGCCGCCCGCTTCTTCATCGGAAAGACCGGCGCCAGCACCGACGGCACCGACGACTACCGCAACGAGCTGAACGGCTTCGGCTACATCGTCGAGATGGACGTGTTCGACAAGGCCGTGGCCGTCAAGAAGCGCACGGGCCTCGGTCGTTTCGCCCACGAGAGCGCCGCCTTCGGCAAGGTCGTGGCCAGCAAGCCGCTGGCCGTCTACATGGGCGACGACTCGCGTGGCGAGTACATCTACAAGTTCGTCTCGACGAAGACCTGGAACGCCGCCGACGCGAACCCCACCAACCGCATCACCACCGGTGACGCGTACCTGGACACGGGCAAGCTGTACGTCGCCAAGTTCGCTGCCGACGGCACGGGCACCTGGATCGAACTGAACATCGCGAACGCCGCCATCTCGGGCTACGCGACGTACGCTTTCGCCGACCAGGCCGACGTGCTCGTCAACGCTCGCCTCGCCGCGGACGCCGTCGGTGCGACCAAGATGGACCGTCCGGAGTGGTGCGCGGTGCACCCGACCACGGGCGAGATCTACTACACGCTGACGAACAACTCGAACCGTTCGATCACGGTGGGTGCCGCGCAGGAAGTCGATGCCGCCAACCCGCGCGCATACGATGACCTGAAGAACGGCGCGAACCAGGGCGGCAACGTCAACGGCCACATCATCCGCATGGCCGAGACGGGTGGCGAGGCGGCCGCGCTCACGTTCAAGTGGGACGTTTATCTGTTCGGCGCGCAGGCCACGCCGGAAACGGTGGCGGAGAAGCCGCAGCTGTCGACGATCAACATCTCGGCGTTGACCGATGACAACGACTTCTCGAGCCCGGACGGCCTCTGGTTCAGCCAGAACACCGGCCTGTGCTGGATCCAGACCGACGATGGCGCCTACACCGACGCGACGAACTGCATGATGCTGGTCGGCGTTCCGGGTGTGGTCGGCGACGGTGCGAAGACGACGCTCACCTACAAGGACAAGACCGGTGTCACCACGCTGCGCACGGTCGACACGTTCGTCGGCAAGCAGCCTACCGCCACGACGCTGAAGCGCTTCCTCGTGGGCCCGGTCGAGTGCGAACTCACCGGCTGCACGGAAACGCCGGACGGCAAGACGCTGTTCGCGAACATCCAGCACCCGGGCGAAGGCCTGTCGCCGGCCGACATCGGCGATCCGTCGAAGTACAAGAGCCACTGGCCGGGCAACGCCGGCTACCAGGCCACGGCGGGCAACGCCACGTCGCGTCCGCGTTCGGCCACGATCGCGATCACGAAGAACGACGGCGGCCGCATCGGCAGCTGATCGTCTCCTGACGTGACAACGGCCCGCAGGCGCAAGCCTGCGGGCCGTTTCACTTCGGGGTCGTCCCGGCGAAGGCCGGGACCCTGGGCACGGGCGCAGCGATCAACCGCGCCCGATGTACGGCATCTTCGTCGCCATGATCGTCATGAACTGCACGTTCGATTCGAGCGGCAGCGCGGCCATGTGCACGATGGCGTCGGCCACGTGCTGGACGTCCATGCGCGGCTCGACCACCGTCTGGCCGTTGGCCTGCAGGATGCCGCGGGTCATGCGTTCGGTCATCTCGGTGGCGGCGTTGCCGATGTCGATCTGGCCGCAGGCGATGTTCCAGGCGCGGCCGTCGAGCGAGGTGGCCTTCGTGAGGCCCGTGATCGCGTGTTTGGTCGACGTGTACGGTGCCGTGAACGGCCGCGGCGCATGCGCCGAGATCGAGCCGTTGTTGATGATGCGCCCGCCCTGCGGCGTCTGGCGCTTCATGATGCGGAAGGCTTCCTGCGTGCACAGGAAGGGGCCGGTGAGGTTCACGTCCACGACCTTCTTCCACGTCTCGAACGGCAGTTCGTCGAGGGGCACGGCGGGCGCTCCGGAGCCGGCGTTGTTGAAGAGCAGGTCGAGGCGGCCGAAGCGCGCGTCGATGGCTGCGAACAGCGCCTTGACCGAGTCGGGGTCGCCCACGTCGGTGGGCACCGCGAGCGCATGGACCCCCAGTTCACCCGCCTCGGCGACGACGGCCTGCAGCGGTTCGGCGCGGCGGCCGGCGAGGGCCACGGCGTAACCCGCGCGCAGCAGCGCAAGGCTGGTGGCGCGGCCGATGCCGGTGCCGGCGCCGGTGACGAGGGCGATCTTGCTCGGGGTGCTCATGGGGTCAGGACTCCGCAGGCGGGGTGATGGACGCTTCGAAACTGTCGACGAAGGTGAAGAACAGCGAGGTGCAGAACACGGTGGCGAGCACGACGCTCGTGACCAGCATGACGAGGCTCGCGATCTGCGGGGCGATCGCGAACAGCACCGACGTGAGCATCGAGAACCCCATCTGCACGAGGAAACCGGTGGCGGCGTACACGACGAAGGCCGCCTTGTTGCGCCACACGGCGACCGTGCTGAAGAACAGGGACTTGGCCGTGCCGTGGGCGCCCCAGTGCACGAGGGCCGACGCGTGCGCGAACAGCAGCATCAGGAACGCGATCAGGCCGAAGCGCAGCAGCACGCCGAACTGCAGCTGGGGCGAGACGAACAGCTCGGCCAGCTCCTTCTGCGCGGCGGGATTGTCCTGGCGGGACATCAGCCCCATCGCACGGACCAGGCTGCCACCGTCGGCCCAGTGGCCGAGGAGCACCACACCGACCGACAGCAGCAGGAACAGCACCCCGAGCTTGGCCAGCGCGAAGCTCTGGGCGCGGCTCACGCGGAACGGCGCGGCGAAGAGTGCGGGCGTGGGGATGCGGCCGTTCAGCGCGAGCTGGGTGCCGATCATGAAGACGAGCGCGAGCAGCGGCGGGCAGGCGAGGGCGACGAGCCCGATCCACGGCAGCTGGAACAGCAGCAGGCTGGCGAACGTGTAGGTGAACAACAGGGCCATGAACGCCAGCGGCCGCAGCGCGAACGCGCGGAACCCCTGGCGCACCCACATCGCCCCGCGGGAGGCGGGGACGTGCTGCAGCTTCATCTCGACGGGCATGGGAAGGGAACGATCAGGAAACGATCAGGTGGTCAGGCCGGGGTGCCAGGGATCGTCGATCCGCTGGCGGAGCACCCGTTCGAAGTGGGTGGGGTCGTGCGGCTTGAGCATGGACGCGTCGCGCGGCAGGTGGAAGTCCCAGAGGCGGGAGATCCAGAACCGCAGCGCGCCGGCCCGCAGCAGCGCGGGCATCAGACGCCGTTCGCTGCCCGAGAGTTCCCGTTCGCGGTGGTAGGCGGCAACGAATGCGGCGGCGCGCTCGGTTTCCATCCGTCCCGTGTCGAGGTCGATGCACCAGTCGTTCAGGCACACCGCGATGTCGAACAGGAAGGTGTCGATGCCGGCGAAGTAGAAGTCGAAGAAGCCGGTGAGCCGGTGGCCGTCGAACATGACGTTGTCACGGAACAGGTCGGCGTGCACCGGGCCGCGCGGCAGCGACGCGTAGGCGGGCGTGCCGGCCAGGTGCTGCTGGAACGCGAGTTCGGAGGAGATCAGCTCGGCCTGCTCGGGCGTCAGGTGCGGCAGCACGACGGGCACCGTCTCGGTCCACCAGTCCAGGCCGCGCAAGTTGGGCTGGTGGCGGGGGTAGTCGCCGCCGGCCAGGTGCATGCGGGCGAGCATCATGCCCACCTGTTCGCAGTGGATCACGTCGGGGGCGAGCTGGTGGCCGCCCACCAGGCGGTTGACCACGGACGCCGGCTTGCCGCACAGCGCGTGGAGGATCTCGCCGCTGGCGTCGGCCTGCGGTTCGGGCACCGGGATGCCCTTGACCGCGAGGTGTTTCATCAGGTGCAGGTAGAACGGCAGCTGCTCGGCGGTCAGGCGCTCGAACAGCGTGAGCACGTACCGGCCCTTCGCGGTGTCGGCGAAGTAGTTGGTGTTCTCGATGCCCGAGGCGATGCCCTTGAGCTCGGTCAGCGGACCGATGCCGAGGTGGTCGGCGAGCGAGGCGGCGGCGTCGAAGCCGACTTCGGTGAAGACGGCCATCAGAACGACAGCACGTGCCAGACGCGCTGGCCGACCGCTCCACCCGAACTGCCCCGCTTGGACATCACGATTTCGTACGGGCTCTTGAGGGGGCCCTTCGGGCGCACCGAGACCGCCTGGGCCTCGCCCCGCACCTTCAGCTCGTCGATGCGCGCGCCGTCGTCCTCGATGATGGTGTACTCCACCACCGGCTCGGGTTTCTGGGGCGGTTCGGCCGGGGCCGGCGCGGGCGCGTCGGCCGCGCGGGCGCCGCCGGCGGCCAGCACCGTCAGGGTGATCAGGAGGAGGGCGGGGCGCTTCATCCCTCCATTGTAGGCAGGCTCGCCCGGCATCCCCGACAATCGCCCGATGAACGCCGAAAACCAAGCCCCGACCCCCGCCGACGATCCCGGTTTGCTGCTGCTCGTGGACGGCTCCAGCTACCTGTACCGCGCGTACCACGCGCTGCCCGACCTCCGCGGCCCCGACGGCTTCCCCACCGGGGCGCTGCACGGCATGGTGGGCATGATGCGGCTGCTGCGCGAGCAGTACCCGGCGCGCCTGGGCGCCTGCATCTTCGATGCCAAGGGCGACACCTTCCGCAACACCTGGTACGACCAGTACAAGGCGAACCGCCCGCCCATGCCGGAAGACCTGGCCAAGCAGATCGAGCCCATCCACGAGGTGGTGCGGCTGCTCGGCTGGCCCGTGCTGTCGGTGCCGGGCATCGAGGCCGACGACGCCATCGGCACGCTGTCGTGCGTGGCGGCGAAGCAGAACCTGAACGTGCTGATCTCCACGGGCGACAAGGACATGGCCCAGCTCGTCAACGACCGGGTCAGCCTGATCAACACGATGAGCAACGAGTCGCTCGACATCGCCGGCGTGGCCGCGAAGTTCGGTGTGCCGCCCGAGCGCATCATCGACTACCTCACGCTGATCGGCGACGCGGTCGACAACGTGCCCGGCGTCGACAAGGTGGGCCCGAAGACCGCGGCCAAGTGGATCGCCGAACACGGCTCGCTCGAGGGCGTGATGGCCGCCGCGGCCACGATGAAGGGCGTGGCGGGCGAGAACCTGCGCCGCGCGCTCGACTGGCTGCCGCAGGGCCGCCGCCTGATCACCATCGTCAACGACTGCGACCTGAGCGGCCACGTGCCCGACTGGCCCGACTTCCAGTCCCTGGCCCTCGGCCCGGTGAACCAGGAAGGCCTGCTCGAGTTCTACAAGCGCTATGGCTTCAAGACCCTGCTCAAGAGCCTCGAGGCCTCGATGGCGCGCGGCAGCGTGGCCGTGAATGGCGGGGCAGGGCAGCCGGCCACCGGCGACCTGTTCGCCGACCCGCCGGTGCCCGAGGGTCCCGCGCTCGAGAAGCGCTACGAGACCGTGATCGACTTCGGCGTGCTCGACGGCTGGATCGAGCGCCTGCGCGCCGCCCCCATCTCGGCCGTGGACACCGAGACGGACTCGCTCGACCCGATGCGCGCGCGCATCGTGGGCGTGTCGTTCGCCACCGAACCGGGCGTGGCCGCCTACGTGCCGCTGCGCCACGACTACGCCGGCGCACCCGAACAGCTGCCGTTCGACGAGGTGATCGCGCGCCTGAAGCCGTGGCTGGAGGACGAGTCCAACGTCAAGGTGGGCCAGAACATCAAGTACGACGTGCAGGTGTTCGCGAACCACGGCATCACCGCGAAGGGCTTCCGGCACGACACCATGCTGCAGAGCTACGTGCTCGAGGCGCACAAGCCGCACAGCCTCGAGAGCCTCGCGTCGCGCCACCTCGGCCGCGCGGGCCTGAGCTACGAGGACGTGTGTGGCAAGGGCGCGAAGCAGATCCCGTTCTCGCAGGTGGACGTCGAACGCGCCACGCTGTACTCGGGCGAGGACAGCGAGATGACGCTGCAGGTGCACCAGACGCTGTGGCCGCGCCTGGAGGCCGAGCCGCAACTGCGCTACGTCTACGAGTCCATCGAGATGCCCGTGTCGGGCGTGCTGCAGCGCATCGAGCGCAACGGCGTGCTGATCGATCCCGCCGTGCTGGCCCAGCAGAGCCAGCAGCTCGGCGAACGCATGATGCAGCTGGAACAGGAGGCGCACGAACTCGCGGGCCAGCCGTTCAACATGGGCTCGCCGAAGCAGATCGGCGAGATCCTCTTCAACAAGCTGGGCCTGCCGGTCATCAAGAAGACCATGAGCGGCGCGCCCAGCACCGACGAGGAGGTGCTGGAGAAGCTCGCCGAGGACTACCCGCTGCCGGCCAAGCTGCTGGAGCACCGCAGCCTCGCCAAGCTCAAGGGCACGTACACCGACAAGCTGCCGCTGATGGTCAACCCCGACACCGGCCGCGTGCACACGAACTACGCGCAGGCCGTGGCGGTGACGGGGCGGCTCTCCAGCAACGACCCGAACCTGCAGAACATCCCGATCCGCACGGCCGAGGGCCGGCGCGTGCGCGAGGCGTTCATCGCCCCGGCGGGCCACTCGATCCTGAGCGCCGACTACTCGCAGATCGAACTGCGCATCATGGCGCACATCAGCGACGACACGAACCTGCTGCGTGCCTTCGCCGAGGGCATGGACGTCCACCGCGCCACCGCCGGCGAGATCTTCGGCGCAGCGCCCGCCGAGGTCACGAGCGAACAGCGCCGCTACGCGAAGGTCATCAACTTCGGCCTGATCTACGGCATGAGCGCCTTCGGCCTCGCGAGCAACCTCGGCATCGAGCGGGCCGCGGCCACCGCGTACATCGACCGCTACTTCGCGCGCTACCCCGGCGTGAAGCGCTACATGGACGAGACCCGTGCCGCCGCCAAGGAACGCGGCTACGTCGAGACCGTGTTCGGCCGCCGCCTGTGGCTGCCCGAGATCAACAGCCCGAACGGCCCGCGCCGCTCGGGAGCCGAACGCGCGGCCATCAACGCGCCGATGCAGGGCACGGCGGCCGACCTGATCAAGCTCGCGATGATCGCGGTGCAGGGCGAACTGGACCAGCAGGGCCGGGCCACCCGCATGGTGATGCAGGTGCACGACGAACTGGTGCTGGTGGTGCCCGACGCCGAACTCGACTGGGCGAAGGCGGAGGTGCCACGCCTGATGGCCGGCGTGGCGTCACTGAAGGTGCCGTTGCTGGCCGAGGTGGGAGTCGGCCCCAACTGGGACAAGGCGCACTGAGTCAGGCGGCCGCGGATTCGCGGACGTCCTGCCAGTCGGCCAGCACCTCGCGCGCATCCAGCGACCGGATGGGCACGTTCACGTCCGTGGGAATGCGCTGGTGCGCCTGCAGCGCCATGTACCGCAGCGCACTCACCCGCAGGAACGACGCGAAGTTGCCCACCGCTTCGCCGCGCGACGACGCCAGTTCGTCGTACAGGCGCTCCAGCAGCTGCGTGACGGTCATGCCGTCGCGCTCGCCGATCTCGCCCAGCACGTCCCAGTAGAGGTTCTCGAGGCGCAGGCTGGTGACCACGCCGTGCAGCCGCACGGAGCGGGTGCGCGACTCGTAGCTCTCGGGGCTCGCGCTGATGAAGATCTCGCACATGGAAGACTCCGGGTTCGGCCAAGACGACATCTTGGACCTTCCGGAGCCCGTGCCGCGATTGGGGGAATTCCCCTGTCGATCGATCAGTGCGTGATGGTGGTGCCGAGCACCGCGAGGAACTGGCCGATCCACGCGGGATGGGCCGGCCATGCCGGGGCGGTGACGAGCTTGCCGTCGGTCACGGCCTGGTCCACCGGGATGTCGGCGTAGGTCGCGCCGGCCAGTTCCACCTCGGCCGCGCAGGCCGGGTAGGCCGAGACCTTCTTGCCGCGGATGGTGCCCGCGGCGGCCAGCAGCTGGGCGCCATGGCACACGGCGGCGATGGGCTTGTCAGCGCGCGAGAAGTGCTGGACGATGGCCAGCACGGCCTTGTTCATGCGCAGGTACTCGGGCGCGCGGCCGCCCGGGATCACCAGCGCGTCGTAGTCCTCGGCCTTCACGTCGGCGAAGGTGGCGTTCAGCACGAAGCGGTGGCCCGGCTTCTCGGAGTAGGTCTGCGCGCCCTCGAAATCGTGGATCGCCGTGTGGACGAAATCGCCGGCCTTCTTGTCGGGACACACCGCGTGCACCGTGTGTCCCACGGCCAGCAGCGCCTGGAACGGCACCATGGTCTCGTAGTCCTCGGCGTAGTCACCGGCCAGCATCAGGATCTTCTTGCCCATCGAATCTCTCCTGTCTCGTGCCCCCGCACCATGCGGCGGCAGGGCCCCATTCTGGAAACGGCACGGACGGCATGGGTAACAGCCGGCTGTTGTTCATCCGGACGTCATGGGGGCCTCGGAGCATGGGGCCTCCCATCCACCCCTCACGCCGGAGCCCGCCATGTCCTTCCGCGAAGACGACAACGCCTCGCCCACCCGCCGCACCGTCCTGCAGGCCGCCACCGGCCTGCTGCTGCCGTCCTGGGCCGCGGCCCAGCAGGCGCCCGCCGTGATCGCGTCCGACGCGGAACGCCCGGTGGCCGCGCAGGGCCTGCAGCTCGGCGACCCGCTCGGCGGCTCGGTCATGGTGTGGTCGCGCGCCGACCGGCCCGCCCGCATGCTGGTCGACGTCGCGTTCGACGAGCGGTTCACGAACGCCCGCCGCATCACGGGCCCGCACGCCCTCGAGGGCGCCGACTTCATCGCCCGGCAGGACCTCGCCAACCTGCCAGAAGGCCGCGAGGTGTTCGTGCGCGTGACCTTCCAGGGCCTCGACAGCGCCCGCTCGCTCAGCGCGCCGGTCACCGGCCGCTTCACCGTGGCCCCGCTGCAGGGCGACGACACGAACGGCCGCCACCGCCCGCGCGCCCGCGACGTGCGTTTCGTGTGGGGCGGCGACACGGCCGGCCAGGGCTGGGGCATCAACCCCGGCTTCGGCGGCATGAAGATCTACGAGGCGATGCGCCAGCGCCGCCCCGACTTCTTCCTGCACAGCGGCGACACCATCTACGCCGACGGCCCCATCGCCGCGTCGGTCACGGCCGAGAACGGCCGGCTGTGGACCAACCTCGTGACCCCCGAGGTCTCGAAGGTGGCCGAGACCCTCGACGAGTACCGCGGCCGCTACCGCTACAACCTGCTCGACGAGAACATGCGCCGCTTCAACGCCGAGGTGCCGCAGATCTGGCAGTGGGACGACCACGAGGTGACGAACAACTGGTCGGACTCGAAGGACCTGTCGGCCGACGCCCGCTACACCGTCAAGAGCGTGCCGCTGCTCACCGCCCGCGGCACCCGCGCCTTCCTCGACTACGCGCCGATGCGCCCGTTCGACGCGCGCGAATCGCAGCGCGTGTACCGCAAGGTGTCCCACGGCCCGCTGCTCGACGTGTTCGTGCTCGACATGCGCTCGTACCGCGGCCCCAACTCCGCCAACCTGCAGCAGCAGCCGGGCGACGACACCGCGTTCCTGGGCCGCGAGCAGCTCGACTGGCTCAAGCGCGAGCTGGCCCGCTCGAACGCCACGTGGAAGGTGATCGCGGCCGACATGCCCGTGGGCCTGCACGTGCCCGACGGCAAGGACGCGGCGGGCAACGCGAAGTGGGAGGCCATCGCCAACGGCGACAACGGCCCGGCCCGCGGCCGCGAACTCGAGATCGCCGAGCTGCTGACCTTCATCCAGCGCCGCCGGGTGCGCAACACCGTGTGGCTGACGGCCGACGTGCACTACTGCGCGGCCCACTACTACGACCCGAACCGCGCCGCGTACAGCGACTTCGAGCCGTTCTGGGAGTTCGTCGCCGGCCCGCTGAACGCGGGCACCTTCGGTCCGAACGCGCTCGACGGCACCTTCGGGCCGCAGCTCGCCTTCGTGAAGGCGCCGGCGGCCGGCCAGGCCAACCTGTCGCCCTACGCCGGCATGCAGTTCTTCGGCGAGGTCAACATCGACGGGCGCAGCGGCGAACTGGTGGTGGACCTGCGCGACCTCGAGGGCACGTCGATCTACCGGAAGGCGCTGTCGCCGCGCGGGAGTTGACCGAAGTGGCCGCGCGGTCCGTGAACGATTGCGCGGCCCATCGGAAATCTGGGGTTTACCCTTTGATTTTCCTCAAGGATCCGGTCGCCCAGCCGATGTTGCGGGACGAGTCGTCCAGCCCGGGACGGCCCCCTCTCCCGCGATTGGAACCTGTTCCATGTTCAACCTCACCTCCCGCAGCATCGGGGCCAAACTTTCCGCGAGCGCCATCGGTGCCACCGCTCTCGTGCTCGTTGCTGCGATCGGTTTCGTCAGCCTGACCCTCTGGCGCCAGGGCGCCGATGCCGGTGAACGGCGCATCGAGGGCGCGGTCGAAACCGCGTCGATGCTGCTGACCACGTCGGACACCAACTTCCGCAAGTCGGCGCTGCGCGACTTCGGCATCTTCAAGGCCTCGTTCCCGCAAGCCTTCCAGCTCGTCGAGCGCGAGACCGCCGACGGCAAGGCCGCGTCGCAGCTGATGCACGGCGGCGAGGCCGTGAACGGCGACTACGACATCGTCGACCGCTTCACCGCGTCCACCGGGTCGGTCGCCACCGTGTTCGCGCGCGTGGGCGACGACTTCATGCGCATCACCACGTCGGTCAAGAAGGAAGACGGCAGCCGCGCGCTCGGCACCTTGCTCGGCAAGCAGTCGCCCGCGTACCAGGACATGATCGACGGCCGCACGCGCGTGGACCGCTTCGCGCTGTTCGGCAAGACCTACATGCACGTCTATGAACCCATCCGCCAGGGCGACCGCACGATCGGTGTGCTCTACATCGGCGTGCCGATGACGGACGACCTCGCGCAGCTGCGCAAGACCATGCAGGCCCGCCCGCTGTTCGAGACCGGCCGCCTCTACGCCGTGGAGCTGCGCCCGGGCACGAGCCTCGGCAACGTCTTCGGCGAGGACGAGGCGCGCACGCTCGCGAAGGGCAGCGAGGCCGACCAGGCCTTCCTGAAGACGCTGCAGGCCGACGAGTCGGGCGACACGGTCGTCGACGGTCCGTCCGGCGCCGTGCGGCGCGTGTTCGTGCGCAACAAGGCATGGAACTGGGCGCTCGTCGCCGAGGTGCCGGTGACCGAGATCACGGCCGACACGAAGCAGATCCTGAAGCTGCTGTGGCTCGCGGTGGCGGCGACGCTCGCCGCGACGGCCGGCGTGCTGGTGTTCGTGTCGAACCGCCTGATCGTGCGGCCCGTGGTCGACCTGCAGTCCCGCCTCACGCAGCTCGCCCAGGGCGACCTGACCCGGCCGCTCGCCGCGCGCAGCACGGACGAGATCGGCCAGCTGATGACGTCGATGGAAGGCTTCCGCGTGCAGCTGATGGACTCGCTCGGCAGCGTTCGCCGCAACGCCGACAGCGTGGCGGTGGCCAGCGCCGAGATCGCCCAGGGCAACAACGACCTGAGCCAGCGCACCGAACGCCAGGCCGCCGCGCTCGAGGAGACGGCCGCGTCGATGCAGCAGCTGGGCTCCACGGTGCGCCAGAACGCCGACCACGCCCGCGAGGCCAACACGCTGGCGCAGGGCGCGAGCGACGTGGCTGCGCGCGGTGGCGACGTCGTCGACCAGGTGGTGGGCACGATGAAGGGCATCGACGCGAGCGCCAAGCGCATCGCCGACATCATCGGCGTGATCGACGGCATCGCCTTCCAGACCAACATCCTCGCGCTGAACGCGGCCGTGGAAGCGGCGCGTGCCGGCGAACAGGGCCGCGGCTTCGCGGTCGTCGCGGGCGAGGTGCGTTCGCTCGCACAGCGCAGCGCCGAGGCCGCCAAGGAGATCAAGGCCCTCATCGGCGACAGCGTCACGCGCGTCGAGCAGGGCAGCGCGCTCGCCGGCCAGGCGGGGGCGACGATGTCGGAAGTGGTCGCCGCGATCAAGCGCGTGAGCGACATCGTGGCCGAGATCAGCGCGTCCACGAGCGAGCAGAACGCCGGCGTCGAGCAGGTGGGCATGGCCGTCACCGAGATGGACCGCACGACCCAGCAGAACGCCGCGCTGGTGGAGCAGAGCGCGGCCGCGGCCGAGAGCCTGCGCACGCAGGCGCAGCAGGTCGTGAAGGCGATGGAGGCCTTCAAGCTGTAAGAGAGCGGTATCCTCCTGCGGTCTTTCGCAGGAGCGATGCCGTGACCGAATCTCCCTCCGCCCGACCGCTTCAGGGCGGGTGCCAGTGCGGCGCCGTGCGCTACGCCGTCGCCGATGCCTTCGTCTATGCGCTGAACTGCCACTGCTCGCGCTGCCGGCGCGCGACGGGCTCGGCCTTCAAGCCGTTGGGTGGCATCGAACGCCACCGCGTGCGCCTCACGCAGGGCACGGACCGCGTGCTCGTCGTGGGCGACGACGCGTGCCACGACGTGCGCTGCGGCACGTGCGGCTCGTTGCTGTACTCCATCGTGCGCGAAGGCGCCTGGGCGCACGTCGCTTACGGCTCGTTGGACGAGGCGCCGTCGCTGCGGCCCACGGTGCACATCCACGTGGCGTCGAAGGCGCCTTGGTTCGACATCACGGACGGGCTGCCCCAGTACCCGGAATTCGAGACGCCCTGATCTAGGGGAAGCGCCAGGCGGCCTCGCCGATCACGCTGGCGAAGTGCGAGGGCGCCGATCTGCCGGCTTCGCGGGCCCAGCGCAACGCGAGTTCGTGCTCGAACTCGGCGGGAATGAAGCGGCAGGGCTTGCCCGCCCCGCGGCCGGCCCACAGTTCGGCGCGGGAGATGTCGCCGCCGCCGATCGCCACGAGTTCGTCGCTCACGGCGACGATGGCCGCGGAGGTGGGGTGCAGGTGGCCGTCCGCGTCGGTGCCGCCCCAGGTGTCGTCCTCGATGACGAAGACGTGGTCCACGGCCGGCGACCATCGGGCGTTTCCCTTCAGCGCCCGGGACGAGACGATGCCCAGGGTCTCGAAGCCGCGCTGCCGGGCCGGGACGTAGACGGCGCCGATGCCGATCGCCGTCGCGCCGACGTTGACGATCACGCGGTCCGGGTCATGGCTGGCGAGCACGGCCTCGGCGTCCGCCAGCATGCCGTCGGGCGTCTCGTATCCGGCGCCGGAGTAGCCGAGGAAGGTCAGGACGTGCTTGCCGCGGCCCGCCACCCACAGGCGGAGCTCGTCGAGCGTGACTCGTCGGGGTTCGATGGGCGGGCCGGGGCGCACGATCGCCTCAGACCTGCAGCCAGCCGCGGAAGCCCCGCGCCGCGTAGTACGACTGCACGCCGTTGTGGTACGTGAAGACCTGGCCGTAGCGCCGGTCGCAGAACAGCGCGCCGCCGAGCTTGCGCACTTCCGGAGGCGTCAGGAGCCAGCTGGAGGTCTTGAGGTCGAACTCGCCCAGCGTCTGCAGGTGGCGGTACTGCGCTTCCGTCAGCAGTGCGATGCCCATGGCGTCGGCCATCGCGATGGCGCTGTCGGCAGGCTTGTTCTCCTTGCGGGCCTCGAGGGCGTCGGCGTCGTAGCAGGTGCTGCGGCGGCCGGCGGGGCTTTCGGCGGCGCAGTCGGCGAAGACGACGCCGGCGCCGTCCGGAGCCTGGCCGATCACGTCGGGTTCGCCGCCCGTCGCTTCCATCTTCTGCAGGGACACGAGCGCCTCGGGGCGCTTCTCCAGCCTGGCCAGGACGTCGGACCAGGCGATGCCCGGGTGCCGCTTCGCGTGTTTCCTGAAGCGGGCTTCCAGCGCCGGGAGCAGGTCCTTCTCGTGCGGTGTCATGGGTGGCTTTCGAGGGGTGGAGCGCCGATTCTCTAGCAACCCTGCGAGTGGCGGATGAACGACCGCTCGAAGCGTCCGGTTGCCGGGTTCCAGAGCCACGTGATGCGGTACTGGTTGTTGTAGTGCGGCTGGTAGTCGATGGCGATGGCGGGTTGGCCGCCGAGCTGGTCCACCTGCACCCGCAAGGGGGCGCCATCGGGGTCGGCGGCCTGCATCAGCACCTGCGTGCGCTGGCGGAAGTGCACCCGCACGAGCACCGGGCCCAGGTGGTGGGCGCCCTCCGGTGCGCTGGAACCGAGGGCCGCGTCGTACCCCGCGAGCGGCTGGTAGTCGAGCGTGAACCGCAACCTCTCGCTGGCCAGGTCCAGTTGCCGGTCGACGAAACGGGCGGGCAGGGCCGGCGGGCCCGCCGTGGCGGCGAACCAGGTCTCGGAGGAGACCGTGAAGGCCGCGGTGCCGAACCGGGGCGGGGGCAGGGGGCGGGTGTCGCCGGCGTGCCGCCAGACGCCGATCGCGGCGGTCTCCGGGTTCTCCGCCTCGTCGGCGCCGGAGGAGAACGCGGTGGCCGGGTGGTCCGGGTCGATGCTCGCGGAGGCGACCAGCCCGCCGAACACGACCGCATGGTCCACCTGCCCGGAGGGCGCCACGCGCCGCACGATCACGTCCGCCAGCCCGTCGCCGTTCGCATCGCCGAGCCACAGCAGCTCCTGGAGCGCGTAGCCCGTCCCGTGGGCCGGGGGCAGCAGCACCGTGGCGTCCTTGCCCGCGGCGGACGTGTACAGGGCCAGGCCCCCATCGAGGGGCACGCCGTCGGGACGAAGGGGCCCCCGCGCCGACACGGTGACCGGCCCACCGCCGAGCCGCACCGTGGCCGACCAGCCCGGGCGCAGGCGTGCCGGGGCGTCCAGCAGCGAGGGGTGGCGTCCCGGCGGATAGGGAAGGACCCCGCGTGTCGTCGCGTCGTCGTCGGTGGCCTGCGCCGCGAAGAGGGCGCCGGGGGGCAGGTCGAGCGCCGGGCCTTCGGGCTGGAAGTCCGCCGCGGCGAGGCGGGGGAGATCGGCCTCGGTCTTCGCGCTGGCGGTGCGCCCGTCGGCGGGGCGGGTGCCGGTGACCGGCGCGACGACCAGGTGCGTGCCGTCGAGCACGATGGCGTGCCAGCCGCTGCCGTGCAGGTCGACGGCCGGGGTGCCCGGGGCGGCGAGCCAGAGCTGCCGGGCCGCAGCGGCGGGCAGGGACACGAGCGCGAAGGCGAGCGGCAGCAGTGCCGCGGCGAGTCCCGCGTGCCTGGATCGTCGAATCACCGTCACCTCCCGGGGTGTGTTGTCGTTCGCTGGAAGCCGCGCCAGTCTAAGGGTTCGCGGCAGCGTCCTCACGCCTTCGGAAGGGTGTCCTTCATCACGTGCGCCAGCGCGGACTGGCCGCTGGCCTCCAGCCCCCGGATCGCGCCTTCGCGGTCCGCCAGGTCGTAGTGCTGGTTCAGCTTGCGCTTGCCGTCGAGCCGCGTGACCCGCACCTCGATGCCGACGATGTGGCGCAGTTCCTCCGCCAGGTAGTCGGCCGGTGCGTCGCCCATCTTCCACGGCTCCGGCTGCTTCGCCTCGTGTTCGCGCGTCAGCCGCGCGACCACGCCGCGCACGAACTTCTCGTCGTCGTGCACGTGGAGCGTGCCGTGGGCGTGCACGACCTCGTAGTTCCACGTGGGCACGCGGCGGTGGGTTTCCTGCTTGCCGGGATACCAGTTGGGCGAGATGTAGCCCTGCGCGCCGCGGAACACCACCATCACCGGGGCGCCGTCCGCGACGTTGCGCCAGACGGGGTTCGCGCGGGCCACGTGGGCGAGCAGCACGCCGTGCTCGCCCTGGTCGGCGTCGAAGAGGAAGGGGACGTGGTTGGCGTCCAGGCCCGCGCCGGTGTGGGTCACGAGCATGCCCAGCGGGTGCTCGCGGATGATGCGGTGGAGGGCGTCCGCCTCGGGTTCGGCGAATTGCGGGGGGACGTACATGGGCGGGCTGTGCAGAGGATGGAACGACAGCCCCCACTTTGCCCAAAAAACCGCGGTTGGCATAGCGCGGGTTGAACCCCGCGCCATGCCGGGGCCGTCAGGCGGCGGCCAGCTTGAACACACCCACCGTCTGCAGCAAGCGGGCGGCCTGGTGCTTGAGGCTCTCGGCCGCGGCGGCACCTTCCTCGACCAGCGCGGCGTTCTGCTGCGTCGCCTGGTCCATCTGGTCGACGGCCTGGCCGATCTGACCGACGCCCGAGCGCTGCTCGGCGCTGGCCGAGCTGATCTCGGCGACGATGTCGCTCACGCGCTGGATGGCGCCCACGATCTCGCCCATGCGGGCTCCGGCCTGGTCCACGAGGGCCGTGCCCTGTTCGACTTGCTCGACGCTGCTGTTGATGAGCGTCTTGATCTCCTTGGCGGCCTGCGCGCTGCGCTGCGCGAGCGACCGCACCTCGGAGGCCACCACCGCGAAGCCGCGGCCCTGTTCGCCGGCACGCGCGGCTTCCACGGCGGCGTTCAGCGCGAGGATGTTGGTCTGGAAGGCGATGCCGTCGATCGTGCCGATGATGTCGCCGATCTTGCGCGAGCCGGCGTTGATGTCGCTCATCGTGCGCACCACCTGGCCGACGACCTCGCCGCCTTGCGTCGCGAGCGTGTTGGCCTCGCGGGCCAGCTGGTTGGCGTGGTTCGCGTTCTCCGCGTTGTTGCGCACGGTGATGCCGAGCTGCTCCATCGTCGCGGCGGTTTCCTGCAGCGCGCTCGCCTGCTGTTCGGTGCGGGCGCTCAGGTCGCTGTTGCCCGACGCGATCTCGGCCGAGGCCGTGGCCACGCCCTCGGCGTTGTCGCGCACGTCGCGCAGCACGGTCTGCAGGCGGCCCTGCATGTCCTTGAGGGCGCGCAGCAGCACACCGGTCTCGTCGCGGGCCGTGGAGTCGATCGACTGGCCGAGGTCGCCGGCGGCGACGCGCTGGGCGGCACTCACCGCCGAGGCGATGGGGCCGGTCACGCCGCGCGTGATCACCACGGCGAACACGCCGCCCACCACCACGGCCAGCAGGCCGAGGGCGAGGATCAGGTTGCGGCTGGAGGCGTTGGTGTCGTGGATGCGGCTCGCGCTGGCGTCGATGCTCTCGCGCTGGCGGTCCAGCAGCTTCTGCACGTCGGCGATGAAGGCGTTGGATGCCGGCGTGAACACGTCGTCGAACACCTTCGTGGCCTGGGCCACGTCGCCATCCTTCTTGAACTTCGAGATCTCGTCGCGCGAGCTCAGGTAGACCTTGCGGTGCTCCGAGATGCTCTTGAAGAGGGCCAGCTCCTCGTCGGTGCGCAGCAGCGCCTCGATGGACTTCTGGTACTCGCCAGAGGCCTTCGAGGAGGCCTTGGCCTCCTCGGCGAAGAACGTGGCCAGCGCCGGGTCGTTGCTCTTGACGATGGCGGTGGTGCGGCGCACGCCGGTCTGGATGTTGCGGTACCAGTCGCCGATCAGGCGTTCCTTGGTCAGCGGCTCGGCCATCATCTCCGCCGTGGCCTGCGAGGTGCCCTGGAGGCGCCACAGGCCGAGCAGCGTGATCATCGCGGTGAGCAGCAGCACCAGGCCGAAGGCCAGGGCGAGTCGTTTGCCGATCGAGAGGTTGTTCATGGGGACGGGCCGGGTGAGAGGGGCGTTCAAACCCCGGATATCGGCACGTTCCTCCGCGTCTGAACCCCTTTTGGAATCGATTCCAGAGTCCCGCGGAAGTGGACGGACGTCCACTCACGCGAGAGGGTCCCTCAGTTGAAGCTCACCGCCCCCGTGTTGGCGTTGGTCAGCGTCTTCTTCTTGTAGTCGATGACGAAGTGGTCGCTCGGCTTGCCCGAGCCGAGGCCCTTCAGGATCGAGAAGACCTGCTTGAACTGCGACTGGAAGGCGACCTGCACCGCGTTCTGGTCCGACAGCTTGTCGGCGATCTTCACCGGCGCGGCGGGGCTGGCCGGGAACGCCGACATCAGCAGCTTGTACTGCTTGACGCGGGCCTCGCCCATGCCGCGCAGCGCCAGTTCGCCCGCGTACACGGTGCGGTGGAAGTCGCCGTGGAAGTCGTAGGCGGTGACCTTGGCCATCGCGTCGAAGTCCACGCCCGCGGCGGTGGCGAGCTGGCGGGCCTTCGTGGTGGCGGTGGCCCAGTCGGCGGCCAGTTGGCCGGCCGCGGCGGGGGCGCCCGAAGCCGTGCCCGCGGCGAAACACGTGGCGGTCAGCGGCAGCACGCCGGTCTGGTCCTTCAGTTCGGACACCTTCACCGAGGTCTGCAGCTGCGTCATCGTCAGCATCTGCGCGAGGTTCAGGGTGGTGGCGGCTTCCTTCATCTCGCAGGGCCAGTATTCATCCATGAAGCGCAGGCGCGAGAGTTCGCCGAAGTAGTAACGGGTGAAGTCGGCATAGCTCGTCGTGTCGAGCACGCCGTGGTTCCAGCGCTTGGCGATGTCGGCGGCGGCGGTGCTGTTCTGCAGGTAGGCGTACTCCACCTCGTAGTGCGGGAACAGTTCCTTGAAGCGCGGCACGTCGTTCAGCGCGACGGTCTGCACGTCCACGGTGTCGGCGTCCTTGTACGTGACGATCTTGTAGGCCGCGCCGTACACGGCGAGCGACGGCGACTGAACGTTCACGAGCCAGTTGCCCGCGGCGTCGGCCACGTCGTTCGTGCCGTTGAAGTGCATGTGGCCGCCCACGTGCAGGCGCAGGCCGGTGTTGACCACGCCGGTGGTCGTGGCCACCTCGGGGACCCGGGCCGTCTGGAAGGCGCCGGACTTGAACACGGCCTTCATCGCGTCCGTCTGGTTCGCGTAGAAGTCCATCGTCGGGTAGTGCGAGAAGGCGATCAGCTGCTTGCCCTGCGCCTTGGCGCGCGCGTTGACGCTGGCGATCCATTCGACGAGGTGCTTCTTGTGCGTGAGCACCTTGTTCCAGCCCGCGTTGCCCGCGCTGTCGAAGCCCTTGAAGCTCTTCGGGTTCGTGGCGTCGAACTTCGCGTTCGGCAGGTACACGTTCGCGTCGATCGACAGCAGCCACAGCCCCTTGACCGGCTCGACGAGGTAGCTCGCGTCCGTCACGCTGCTGCACCTCGTGTAGGCCGCGCCCGCGGGCTTGTACGCACCACCTTCGCCTTCGAGGCACAGCTCGAACTGGCGGTTGGTGAACTCGGCGCTCTTCTGCGCTTCCGTGTACGAGTACGTGCCGTTCGGGTACTTGCTGAACGGGGTTTCCCAGTGCACGTCGTTCGCGTTCGGTGCGAAGCCGAAGGCGCCCAGGCGGTTCAGCAGGCCTTCGTAGCCCAACTCCTTCAGCTGGTCGGTGCAGGCGACGGTCGGGTCGGCGGCCTTGCACGCGGCGTTGCCGGTGGCGTAGACCTTCTGCTCCTTGCCGTCCTTCGTCAGGAAGTCGTTCTTGCCTGCTTCGTCGTCGTCGTGCGGTTCGTTGGGGTCGTGGTTGCCCGGGGCGAGGAAGAAGCGCATGCCCTTGGCCTGGTACTCGCGAAGGATCTCGGCGATGCCGTCGATGTTGACCGGCTGGGCGTCGTCCGAGTAGTCGCCCGGCAGCGCCACGAACTTGATGCCCTTCGCGTTCGCGTCGTCGAGGGCGGCGCGGAAGGCGAAGTAGTTCTCGTTGAAGAGCCGCGTCGACGTGAGCTGCGCGTACATCGTCCGGATGGTCGCGTTCTTGCCGTCGGCGCGCGGGATGCCGGTGAAGGCCGTGGTCTTGAAGTCGCCGTAGACGTTCTCGAAGTGCACGTCGGTCATGAAGGCGACCGACGGGGAGAATGCGGCGGGAGGCGGCGTGGGGGTGGTGCTGGAGTCGCTGTTGCAGGCCGCGAGGGCCAGCAGGGCACACGCGGCGGCGAGGCGGCTGGAGACGTGGGTCATGGAACGGGTTCCAATGCTGAAAACCCGCGATGCTCGCGACCCACGGTGACTCGCGTGTGACGAACCGGCGCGGCATGCCGCGCCAGATCGATCAAGTGCGAACGGCTTGTGTTCCCGACGCGAGGGTGACCGCCTGCGCCCACCGCCGCGCCATGGCCGGCGAGTTCGCACACGTGGCGTGGCGCGTGACGCTGCACACCGAACGTTCGAGCAGCTGGATGTCGGCCTCGTGCTGGCGGGCGACGTGCGGGTCCTCGAAGAACAGCACCTTGTCGCAGCGCTGGTCGAGCACGAGTTCGGCGATCTGCGCGTCGCCACCCAGCGGGCCGCTCAGGTAGCGGTGCACCCACGGCGTGCCCTGCGGCCAGCCGCGCGACCACGCGAGTTCGTTGAGGCGCTGGCCGGTGGTGCCGGTGGCCACGCGGGTGGGGGCGCGGCTCAGGAGGTCGAAGTTCTCGGCGGCGAACTCGACCATGCGGTCCTTCAGCGCGTCGTGGGCGATCAGCGCGAGGTTGCGCTTCGAGACGTCGAGCAACTGGCGGGTCGTGTCGTCGACGTGGCCCGCGTGCACGGCCTCCACCGCCATCCACTCGATGGCGCCGGCCACGGTGGAGATGAACGGCTTCTGGTGCGTGACGCACTGGCGCTTGAGGGCCTGGGCCTCGGGGTACAGGGTGGACGGGTCGACGGGGTCGATCAGGTAGACGATGCCGTCGATCTCCTGGTTCTCGTAGGCGCCGCCGGCGATGTGCGAGACGAGGCGCATCAGGCCGCCTTCGCCGCCCGAGGGGTAGGCGACCAGACCCTCGTAGCCGCCGAGGTCGGCCGAGCGGGAGAGCGTGGCGTACGCGCCGCCCACCGCATGAAGCCGCAGGCCCATCGCGCGGATGGCCGCGCCGCTGTGGCGTGACCAGGAAAGCAGGCCGCCGTCGGGCGAGGCGCGGTGGAGTTTGCTGGCGGCGAGGCCGAAGCGGCGGGCGGGGGAGGTGGGCATCGGGGTCGGGAAGGAGGCAATGGGACGGGCCGATTCTTGCCGTACTGGACCGATCCCGCAATGCTGCCCGCCCCCAAGCGCATGTCATCCCGGCGAATGCCGGGACCCTGGGCCCCCGCCGAAGGTCCCGGCCTTCGCCGGGATGACAACATGTTTTATCGCGATCAGCGCGCCGGGCACCCCTTGCCGCGCAGGTCGTCCGACGTGGCCTTCGCCCCCGTCCCCGGCTCCGTCAGGCTGCACCGCGACGCGAAGTAGAACGACAGCCGGTCGTGCACCGGTTGCCCGTCGAGGGTGTACGGGCGGTTGCCGGCGTACGGGTCGCCCGCGGCGGTGGCGGCGGCCTTGTCGTAGAGGCCCTGGCTGATGTTGTGGCGGTCGATCGAGCCGTCGAAGGTGGACGCGGTGAGGCGCCGGTAGGCGTCGCGGGCCACGGCCGCGTCGCGCGGGCCCTTCAGGTAGCGGTCGAACCAGGCGAGCGTGTAGTACTGGATCACGGCCTCGCCGTAGCGGCTGGTGCCGCCGCCGAACAGCGAGTAGTCGAGGTGGGTGGCCGCGCGCGGCATCACGAGCATGGTGTCCACGCCGGCGGCCTTCAGTTCCTGGAAGCCGAGGTCCTTCGGGTGCGGTCCGTCGCCGCGGCCGCGGCCGCCCTGGGCGTTCGACGGGGCCGGTTCCGGCGCGGCGTCGTAGGGGACCGGCTTGAAGTAGTAGTCGGCGCCGATGCCGATCGCGGGCGTGCGGATGGGCGTGCCGGGCTTGGGGTCGGTGCCGAGCTTGTCGACCCAGCCGGTGTTCAGCGCCGTGAGGTTGTCCCACGCGACGATGGCCGACAGGCGGGCGTCGGTCTGGCCCAGCAGGCTCGCGGTGCTGCCGCCCTGCGAATGGCCGGCGATGCCCACCGCCTTGCGGTCGAGGTCCTGCCAGCGGGGGAAGTGGCCGCCGCTGGCCAGCGGCGCCTGCGGGGTGGCGAACAGCCAGTCGACCACGTCCTGCGTGTCGAGCGCGTGCACGTTCATCGGTGCCGTGGTCTCGAGCGAGACGGTCATGTAGCCGGCCTCGGCCAGCGCCTGGGCGGCGGACCAGTGCAGGCGGCGCGAGCTGTAGCCGCCGTGCACGATCACGACCGTGGGGTAGGGGCCGTCGACCCGCTTCAGGCCGGCCGGCAGGTTCGGGCAGTCGCCCGTGGCGCAGGGTCGGTAGATCTCGACGGTGATGGGCTGGCCCGAGCGGTTCGGCGTGGTGACCTGCTCGAAGCGGAACCGGACGCCGGCGTTGCGGGTGGGCACGCGGTAGGCGTCCAGCACGGGCATCTTGCCGGGCGGGAAGAAGGCCGCGGGCTGCTGGGCGAGGTCGGCCAGGCGCTGGCGGGCGCACTGGAAGTTCGCGGCGTCGCGGGCCTTCCAGGCGTCGGAACCCGGCGCGGGGGATTCGTGGTCGATGGGACGCTCGCAGGCGTCGCCCGGCGCACGGGCGGGGGCCACGGGTGCGGCGGCGATCGTCGGGGCCGTGGGCGCCGGGGTGCCGCAGGCGACGAGGACGGCGGTGGACGCCAGCAGGGTGATCCGGCGGAGGGGGAGGGGAACGGCAGGGCTCATGGGAACTCCAGAAGACAGCATCGGACAAACGAACGTGCGTTCAGTCGAATGATGATATACGGATGACGACATTGCGTATACGTTGAATGTCGGGCAGAAATACCGCTTCGGCATCCGTGCGGTCGTTCACGAACCGCCAGCCCGCCGCGGCCGTGCGAGGTCCCCGGTGGTTGGAACAGCACCCCCTTTCCCCCTCTGATCGGCCTCAAGTTTTCGGGCCCGCTTGGAACAATGACGGAAGGAATTCCTCCCCTCCGCCATGTCCGACCAAGACAACAAGCAATTACCCGCCTCAGCGAGAAAGCTGCAGAAGGCCCGCGAAGACGGTCAGATCGCCCGTTCGCGCGACTTCGGCCACCTCGCGGCCATCGCGGTGGGTGGCGGGGTGCTGGTGGCGGGCGCACCCACGGCGTCGGCCTGGCTGCGTGACCTGCTGGCCAGCGGCCTGACGTTCAACGCCAGTTCCGTGCAGAACACCGGCTTCATGGGCGAGCGCCTGCTCGACCTGGCCATGAAGATGCTGATGATCGTGGTCCCCATGGGCGCCCTGATGGCCCTCGTGGGCATCGGCGCCAGCATCGCCATCGGCGGCTGGGTCTGGACCTTCAAGCCGATGACCCCGGACCTGATGAAGCTGAACCCGATCTCGGGCATCGGCCGCCTGTTCTCGAAGCAGCAGCTGATCGACGCGCTCAAGGCCTCGCTGCTGGCGCTGATCCTCGGAACGATCGGCGCGTTCTACCTGAAGGGCCACGTGGAATCGTTCGGCGGCGCGCTCGCGATGCCGCTGCCGGCCGCGCTGTCGCACGCCGGCTCGGTGATCCTCGGCGGCCTGGTGCTGCTGCTGGTGGCGCTGGTGGTGTTCGCGGTCGTGGACGTGCCGCTGCAGAAGTACCTGCACGCCAACAAGCTCAAGATGAGCCACGAGGAAGTCAAGCAGGAGCACAAGGACATCGAGGGCAACATGGAGATGAAGGCGAAGATCCGCCAGCGCATGCGCGAGGTGGCCAACCGCCGGATGATCGCCGCGGTCCCCTCGGCCGACCTGGTCGTGATGAACCCGACCCACTACGCCGTGGCCCTCAAGTACGACGAGGCCGCGATGGGCGCCCCCCGCGTGATCGCCAAGGGCGCCGACCTGATGGCCATGAAGATCCGCGACGTGGCCAAGGAAGCCCAGGTGCCGGTGCTGCAGGCCCCGGTGCTGGCCCGTGCGCTGTATGCCCACGCCGAGGTCGACCGTGAGATCCCCGCCGCGCTGTTCTCCGCCGTGGCGCAGGTGCTGGCCTACGTGTACCAGCTGCGCGCCGCGCTCGCCGGCCGCATGGCCATGCCGGGCGCGCTGCCCGAACTGAACGTCCCGGTCGAGCTCGACCCCCACCACAAACCAGGGCGCTGATCGATGAACGCACTGATCGCCAAACTGCAGGCCCTGCTGGGCCCCCACGCCACGGCCATCAAGGCCCTGATGGCGCCCATCTTCATCATCCTGCTGCTGTCGATGATGGTGCTGCCGCTGCCGGCATTCGCCCTCGACTTCATGTTCACGATGAACATCGCCATCGCGCTGATGGTGATGATGGTGGCGGCCTACATGGTCAAGCCGCTCGACTTCTCGGCCTTCCCGATGGTCATCCTGCTGACCACCCTGATGCGCCTCGCCCTGAACATCGCCTCCACCCGCGTGGTGCTGCTCGAAGGCCACACCGGCACCGGCGCGGCCGGCAAGGTGATCGAATCGTTCGGCCACTTCCTGATCGGCGGCAACTTCGCGGTCGGCCTGATCGTCTTCGCCATCCTCGTGGTCATCAACTTCGTCGTGGTGACCAAGGGCGCCGAGCGCATCGCCGAAGTCGGCGCGCGCTTCACCCTGGATGCCATGCCCGGCAAGCAGATGGCCATCGACGCCGACCTGAACGCCGGCCTGATCGACGAACGCGAGGCCAAGCGCCGCCGCGCCGAAGTGGGCGACGAGGCGGAATTCTTCGGCTCCATGGACGGTGCCAGCAAGTTCGTGCGCGGCGACGCCATGGCCGGCCTGCTGATCCTCGCGATCAACATCGTGGGCGGCTTCATCATCGGCGTCGTCCAGCACGACCTGTCGGCCGCCCAGGCCGCCAACAGCTACATCCTGCTGGCCATCGGCGACGCCCTCGTCGCCCAGGTGCCCGCGCTGCTGATCTCGGTGGCGGCCGCCCTGGTGGTGTCCCGTGTCGGCAAGGAACAGGACGTCGGCACGCAGATCTCCGGCCAGGTGTTCAGCTCGCCGCGCGCCATCGGCATCACCGCCGGCGTGATCGGCCTCCTGGGGATCATCCCGGGCATGCCACACATCGTCTTCCTGATCATCTCGGGCGGGCTGGGCTACGGCGCCTGGTGGATGCACAAGCGCAACCTCCGCAAGGCCGCCGAACCGCCGCCGCGCGCCGTGCAGCCGTCCCAGGAACCGAACGCCGAAGCCAGCTGGGACGACCTGCTGCCGGTGGACACCCTGGGCCTGGAAGTGGGCTACCGCCTGATCGCGCTGGTCGACAAGGCCCGCCAGGGCGACTTGCTGCAGCGCATCAAGGGCGTTCGCCGCAAGTTCGCCCAGGACGTCGGCTTCCTGCCGCCGCCCGTGCACATCCGCGACAACCTGGAACTCAAGCCCAGCATGTACCGCCTGACGCTGCGCGGCGCCGTGGTGGGCGAGGGCGAGGCCTTCCCGGGCATGCTGCTGGCCATCAACCCCGGTGGTGCCACGACCAACCTGATCGGCACCAAGACCACCGACCCGGCCTTCGGCCTGCCGGCCGTCTGGATCGAGGAGCGCCAGCGCGAGTCCGCCCAAATGAACGGATTTACCGTCGTTGATTGCTCGACCGTGGTGGCCACCCATCTTTCACACTTGATGCAAGTGAACGCGGCCCGACTCCTCGGACGCGTCGAAGTCCAGCAACTGGTGGAACACGTGACGAAGTTGGCACCCAAGATGATCGAAGACGTTGTCCCGAAGATGGTCGCCATTCCGGCCCTGCAGAAAGTGCTGCAGCTGCTGCTGGAAGAGGGCGTGCACATCCGCGACATGCGCTCCATCGTCGAATCGCTGGCCGAACACGCTTCCGTGGTCAGCGACCCGGCCGAACTGGCCCGCCGCATCCGCATCAGCCTGGCCCCCTCCATCGTCCAGCAGATCTACGGCCCCGTGCAGGAGCTCGACGTGATCGCGCTGGAACCCGAACTCGAACGCATCGTGACCCAGGCCCTGAACTCGCCGCACGGCGCCGCGCTGGATCCGGGCGTGGCCGACACGCTGGCCCGCAGCGCGGCCCAGTCCGCCAAGCGCCAGGAAGACCTCGGGCACCCCGCCTGCCTGCTGGTGCCGGACCTGATCCGCGCCCCGATGGCCCGCCTGCTCAAGCGCGCCGCGCCCCGCCTGAAGGTGCTCGGCCACAGCGAGATCCCCGAGACGCATTCGATCCGCATCGGGTCGATCATCGGGGGAACGCCATGACCCGCGCCGCACCAGTCGCCCAAGTTAGTCAAGTTTCGAATTCGCGTTTTCCCCGCCTCGGAGGCACCTTCAAATGAACGTCAAACGGTTTACAGCGCGCACCTCGCGCGACGCCCTCACCCTGGTGCGTCAGGCGTTCGGCGAAGACGCCGTGGTGCTGTCCACCAAGCCGTGCGCGGAAGGTGTGGAAGTGCTGGCGATGGCTCCGGAAAGCATCCAGCAGATCGAGCGCCTGTCGGCCTCGTCGATGCCCGGTGCCCAGGCCCCGGCCCGTGCCGCCGCCCCGCGCTCGAAGCCGGCGGCCCGCCCTGCCGCCCCGGTGCAGCAGCCCGTGCAGCAGCACGCCGAGGAAGACGTGACCGACGACGTGGCCCGCCTGTCGATGAGCACGCTGTCCTTCCAGGACTACGTGCGCGAGCGCATGCTCAAGCGCCGCCAGGCCGCCATCCGCGCCGAACAGCAGCGCCACCAGGAACCCACGTTCGCCGCCGAACCCGAACAACTGCCGGCCGCCCTCGAGCAGCGCCTGAGCGCCCGCGTGGTGCCCATGCAGCCCAAGGCCGCCCAGCCCGTCGACGTGGCCCCGGCCCCGGCGCCCGCCCCGGTGCGCCAGCAGGCCACCCACCGCGCTCCGCCGGTGCTGCGCGAGGAAGTGCACGCCACGGCCCCGGTGGCCGCCGCGATGACGCCCGCCGCCGCCGCGATGCCCGTGCCGTCGCTCGCCGACAACGCGCTGTCGAACGCCTCGATGGAAAACGCCCGCCGCGAACAGCAGGCGATGATGAACGAACTGCGTTCGATGAAGGGCCTGATCGAAGACCGCTTCGGCGCGCTGGCCTTCATGGAAAAGATGCAGCGCCACCCGGCGCAGGCCCAGCTGATCCAGAAGCTGCTCGACTGCGGCTTCTCGCCCGCCCTGATCCGCAAGCTGACCGAAAGCCTGCCCACCGACGTGACCGACGAAACCGCCTGGGCCGCCAACGTGCTCGAGCGCAACCTGCTCACCGGCGAGAACGAAGCGGCCCTGGAAGACCAGGGCGGTGTCTACGCGATGATCGGTTCCACCGGCGTCGGCAAGACCACCAGCACCGCCAAGATCGCCGCCGCGTTCGCCGCCAAGTACGGCGCGGCCAACCTGGGGCTGATCACGCTGGACGCCTACCGCGTCGCCGCCCACGAGCAGCTGCGCGCCTACGGCCGCATCCTCGGCGTGCCGGTGCACACCGCCCACGACCGTGCTTCGCTCGAAGACCTGCTCGAACTGCTGTCGTCCAAGAAGATGGTGCTGATCGACACGGCCGGCATGGCCCAGCGCGACAGCCGCACCCGCGAACTGCTCGACATGCTGGCCCACCGTTCCATCCAGAAGCTGCTGGTGGTGAACGCCTCGGCCCAGGGTGAAACCATCGAGGACGTGATGCTGGCCTACAAGGCGGCGTCGTGCAAAGGCATCGTGCTGTCGAAGATGGACGAAGCCGTGAAGCTCGCCCCGGCCCTCGACGCCGTGATCCGCCACAAGCTGAAGGTGGTGGGCGTGGCCAACGGCCAGCGCGTGCCGGAAGACTGGCACCGCCTGTCGGCCCACGCCCTGGTGCACCGCGCCCTGCGCGCCGCCGTCAACCCGGCCTACCGCATGGACGCCGACGACGTGAGCCTGATCTTCACGGCCCGCCAGCAGGCCCAGCGCGCCCGCCCGCAACTGCACGCCTGATCCACGCCTGATCCGCTCGACACCTTGCGTTCCCCAGATCCTGCCGCCATGCACGACGACTACGCCGATTCCAACTACCCCCACGACCAGGCCCACGGCCTGCGCCAGATGTTCGCCCACGCGCGCGTGCGCATGGTGCCGGTCGTCGCGAACCCGCACATGGCGTTCGGCGGGGTGATGCTGGAACGACTGTGCACCGCCTTCGCCGAACAGGGCGCCCACGTGATGGTGGTCGACTGCTCCGACCGCGCCCCGGCCACCTCCGAACTCTCGGTGATGGACCTCGGCGAATGCATCGAGACGCTGTCCCCCCAGGTGTCGTACATGGCCGCGCGCGGCCTCCCGCTGCGCTACGTCGATTCGGCCGGCTCCACGGCCGGCTTCCTGCAGGCGGTGTCCGACGTGATGCCCCATGTGGACGTGATGCTGGTGCACGCGAGCGAATCGGACCTGTGCCGCCTCTTCATGCGCAGCGAGGCCCGCCCGCTGCTGCTGGCCGACGACCGTCCGGCCAGCGTGACCCACGCCTACGCCGCGATGAAGCTGCTCACGCAGCGCGCGAACCTCATGGTGCACGACCTGCTGCTGTGCGCCGCCCCCACGTCACCGCGTGTCGAACGCATCGCCGCGCAGCTCGCGTCGTGCGCCGACAGCTTCCTGGGCGCCGTGCTGCGCGACTGGCTGCACGTCGACCCCGCGTCCGATGCCCGCGAGGCCCCGGCCCCCGCGCTGCGCCGCTGGGCGCGCGAGGTGCTCACGCCGTCCACGCCGTACGGCACCGCGATGACGCGCCCCACACAGATGAACCAGCACGTGCTGAACTGACCTCTCGGAGCCACCATGTACACCGCCAAAGGCCAACTTGATGTCAACACGATGCTCAAGCAGTACAGCCCGCTGGTGCGCCGCCTCGCGCACCAGATGATCGCGAAGCTGCCGGCGAACGTCGAGCTCGACGACCTGATCCAGGTCGGCATGATCGGCCTGACCGACGCCCTGAGCCGTTTCGACGCCCAGCAGGGCGTGCAGTTCGAGACCTTCGCCACCCAGCGCATCCGCGGGGCGATGCTCGACGAACTGCGCGGCAACGACTACCTGTCGCGAGGCGTGCGCAAGCAGCAGCGCAGCATCGAATCGGCCGTGCACAAGCTCGAGCAGAAGCTCGGCCGCGCCCCCGCCGAAAGCGAGATCGCCCGCGAGATGGGGGTCACGCTGGTCGAATACCAGGAACTGCTCGGCAAGGTGCGTGGCACCCAGCTCGTGTACCTGGAAGACATGAGCGGCGACGAAGGTGACAACGACTTCCTCGACCGCCACGTGGCCGACGAGGCGGGCAACCCGCTCGCCCAGCTGCAGGACCACCGCATGCGCGAGGCCCTGGTCGAAGGCATCAAGACGCTGCCCGAGCGCGAGCAGTACGTGATGTCGATGTACTACGAGCACGACATGAACCTGAAGGAGATCGCGGCGGTGCTGAAGGTCACCGAGTCGCGTGTCTGCCAGCTGCACAGCCAGTCGATCGCCCGGCTGCGCGTGAAGCTGCGCGAGTGGTAAGACGACCCTGCGTGCCACCATGCTCCAACTCTTCAAGAAGCCCGCTGCGCTGTCACCGGTGCTCGCCACGGCGCCCGTGACCGCCTCGTCCGAACCGGACCTGCGCGCCGCGGTGAAGTCCATCAGCCACCAGTCGGCCACCATGGGCCGCGAGGCCGCCGAAGTGCGCGGCCAGCTCGACGACGCCATCAAGGTCTCGGCCCGCCAGGCCCAGGCCGTCGCGGCGCTCGCGCAGCAACTCCAGAACATCACGGCCGCGCAGGCCGACATCCGCGGCGTCGCCACCGGCAGCCTCGGCGCCGTGGGCCGGGCCCGCGACGCGGTGGGTGCCGTGGGCGAGGAAGTCGCCGGCATCGTCGACTCGCTGCGCGACGTCGCGAACGCCGCCGGCGAGATCACGCAGATCGCCCTGCAGACCCGCCTCGTCGCGTTCAATGCGTCGGTGGAAGCCAAGCGCGCCGGCGAGGCCGGCCGCGGGTTCGGCGTGGTCGCCGACGCCGTGAAGGACCTCGCGTCCAAGGTGGAGCAATCGTCCAAGGCCATCATGAGCACCGTGGGCCAGCTCGACAGCCGCATCGCCGCGCTGTCGCGCGAGATCCAGGTCAAGGCCGACACCGTCGCCGACCAGGGCGCCTTCCACAAGGCGCTGGGCGACGTGGAGTCGGGTGTCTCCAGCATCAACGCGGCGGCCGACCGCAGCCGCGAGGTGTGCGAGGGGCTCAACGGCCAGATGGCCCAGATCGAGACCGAGATGACCCGGTCGAGCCATGCGCTCGACTCGGCGATGACCCGCAGCGAAGCCTTCCTGAAGGTGTCGGAACACCTGATCGAGCTCGTGGCCGAGTGCGGTCTCGAGACGGAAGACACCCCGTTCATCCGCGCCGTGACCGACGCCGCCGCCCAGATCGGCGCGCTGCTGGAAGACGCCGTGCGTTCGAACGCCGTCACGATCGCCGACCTCTTCGACGAGGCCTACCGCCCCATCGCCGGCACCAACCCGGCCCAGCACACCACGCGGTTCGTCGACCTCGCCGACCGCCTGTTCCCGCAGGTGCAGGAGCGGGTGCTGGAAGCCCATGCGAAGGCGGTGTTCTGCATCGCCGTGGACCGCAACGGCTACGTGGCCACGCACAACAAGGTCTACTGCAACCCGCAGCGCGGCGACCTGGCGTGGGACACCGCCAACAGCCGCTACCGCCGCATCTTCAACGACCGCACGGGCCTCGCGTCCGCACGCAACGAACGTCCGTTCCTGCTGCAGACCTACCGCCGCGACATGGGCGGCGGCAAGTTCGTGATGCTCAAGGAAGCGGCCGCGCCCATCACGGTGAACGGCCGCCACTGGGGCGGCCTGCGCCTCGCCTTCAACTTCTGAGCTTCACCAGGCTCAGCAGGGTCGCCGACAGGATCAGCGCGCCACCGGCCAGCACGGTGGCGTGCAGCGTCTCGCCACCCCACCACACGGCCGTCAGCGCGGCGAACAGCACCTCGCACGGCATCACCACCGCGGTCACCGTCGCGGGCAGGCGCGACGCGCCGAACTGCAGGCACAGGTTCGCGGCGAGGAACGCCAGCGCCAGGCCCAGCACGGGCAGGGGCCAGGCGAGCGATGCCGCGGGCCAGCCCACGCCGATGGCGGCGCCCGCCGCCCCCGACGACAGCAGCGCCGCCGCCGTGCCGGCCACCGACGCGCCGCCCAGGAACATCGCCAGCGCACGCCCTTCCTGCGGGATGCCGGCCGAGCGCCTCAGCATCACGTTGTTCAGCGCGAACGCGAAGCCGCCCAGCACCGCCAGCACGTCAGGCAGCGAGAACGCCGCGGTGGCGAAGCGGTGGTCCGCCGGCCAGAGCACGAGCACGGCGCCGGCCAACGCGAGCGCGACGCGCAGGATCGCGTCTCGGGTGAACCGCTCGTGAAGCATCACCCGCGCCAGCAGGAGCGCCCACACCGGCATCAGGTAGAACAGCAGCACGACCCGCACCACGTCGCCGATGCTGACTGCCCAGTTGAACGACGCATTGGTGGTGCCGGAGGCCAGCACGATGAGCCAGAGCGCGGGCGTCGTGCGCAGCAGCCGCCAGGCGCCGGGCCGCCAGAGCCCGATGACGGCGGCCGACAGCACGTAGATGACCGCGGTGGCCCACAGCGGGTGCAGCCCCATGGCCTGGAGCTGGCGGAACGGCCACCACGACACGCCCCAGACGAAGGCGTTGACGACGAGCGCCAGCACGGGCGCCGGGTGAACGGCGGAATTCATGCAGCGCGGCCGGGGGCGGGCTTCTCCATGAAGATGCTGTTCGGATCGTCCGCGTAGTCGCCGAACGGGCCGCGGCGGCGGTAGCCGGCGCGCTCGTAGAACGCGATGGCCTCGGGCTGGAGGTAGCCCGTCTCCAGCATGAACACGGCGCAGCCGCGTGCGAGGGCCGTGTCCTCCAGCAGCGTCAGCACGGCCTTCGCGAGGCCCCGGCCGCGATGCGACGGCAGCGTGTACATGCGCTTCAGCTCGGCGTACGCCTCACCCACCACCAGCGCCCCGCAGGCGACGGCCCGGCCCATGTCGTCGCGGGCCACCGCGAACAGCACGTTGGGCTGGCTCAGCGCGTCGATGTCGATGCCGTGGTGGCTTTCGGCGGGGTAGAGCGGCTTCTGGTACGCATCGAGTTCGTCGATGAGGGTCAGCACGTCCGGCTGGTTGGCGGGTTCGAGGGCGATCTTCATGGGGGGCTGCGGAATTCCACGATCGTGGATTATCCACTATAGTGGAATTCATGGCCGAACACGACTCTCCCGAAAGCCTGATCCCCCGGCGCGTCCGCGAGGAGCGCCAGCGGTGCCGCTGGACCCTGGAGCAGCTCGCCGAACGCGCCGGGGTCAGCCGCGCCATGATCTCGAAGATCGAGCGCGGCGAGAGCAGCCCCACCGCCGTGCTGCTGGCCCGCCTGGGCGCGGCCATGGGCGTCAGCCTGTCGTCGCTGATGAGCGCCCCGCGCGCGGCCGCGCCCGCGCTGCGCCGCGTGGGTGAACAACCGGTGTGGGTCGATCCCGAGACGGGCTACGTGCGCCGCCTCGTGTCACCCACTGGCGGCGAGGGCGACGTGGAGGTCGTTGCCATCGAGCTGCCGGCCGGCAAGGCCGTGACCTTCTCGCCGTCTGCCAGCCTGCGGTCCGACGAGCAGGTGCTGCTGCTCGAAGGGGTGCTGGTGCTCGACAGCGGTGGCGTTCGCTTCGAACTGCGGCCGGGCGACTGTGCGCGGCTCGACGCGGACCGGGAGCACGCGTTCCGCAATGACGGGCCGGCGGTGGCGCGCTACCTGGTGGTGAAGCGCCACGACCCCGCTTCGTGCTGAGGTCGAGGGTCCCGCGCGCCCCTTTCGACCCGAGGGAGACGCCCTTGACGTTGCAAGCTCTGCATGAAAAGCTGCGCCCGCCGCAAGCCACCGCTTCTTCCTCATGTCGCTCACCGTACTGCTTCTCTATGGGGTCGCCTGCTTCTCCGTGACGGTGCTGCCGGGGCCGACCATGCTGCTGGCCCTGGCCAACGGCACGACGGGCCGGCGCAGCGTCATCGCCGCGGGAATCCTGGGGGCCGCCTTGTCGGACGTGCTGCTCATCACCGCCGTGTCCCTGGGCCTGGGGGCCATGCTGACGGCCTCCGAGACGATCTTTCGCGTCGTCAAGTGGGTCGGTGTGGCCTACCTCTGCTGGCTGGCGATGCAACTGTGGCGCAGCGGTCCCGTCCCGCTGGTCATCGCGGGGGACACACCGCCCCGCGGCTCCCGGCACGAGGTCGGCCGGGCCTTCCGGCGCAGCTTGTTCGTCGCGCTGTCGAACCCGAAAGGCCTGCTCTTCTTCTCGGCGTTCGTCCCCCAGTTCATCGACACGGCCGCCCCGCTGGTACCGCAGTACGCGCTGCTTGCCGCCTGCACGGCGGTGCTGGATGCGCTGGCGATGGTGTGTTACGCCGCCGGCGGTGCGCATGCGGTCCGGTTTCTCACGGCCAACGCCATGCGGCGCCTCAACCGTGGCTGCGCGGCTGTCCTCGGATCATTTGCCGCCCTGCTGGCGTTGTACCGGCGGGCGTGACGTTCCGTTGTCGCCATCGGCGAACGAATGCGAGAGCAGGGCGTGCCTGGGTCGAATCAGAGGGATCCGATGGACGTGGTGGTGAGGTCGAGCTCCCAGACCTCGCCCACGAGGTCCTGCCCGAAGCTGTGGTGCGGTTCGCTCGACACGAACCGGTAGCCGGCCTTGCCGTAGATGCGGCGTGCGGCCGTGAGCAGGCTGTTCGTCCAGAGCCTCACGCGCTGGTAGCCGGCCTCGCGGGCGAAGCGGTGGCATTCGGCCACGAGGCGGTCACCGAGGCCCATGCCGCGTGCAGTGGGCTCGACGAGGAGCAGGCGCAGCTGGGCCGTGCCTTCGAGGGGCGCATCGGTCGCCTCGTCGCGCGCCTGCACGAGGCACACGCAGCCGAGGTTCACGCCGTCGCGCTCCGCGATCCAGCACGCTTCGCGGCGCGGGTCGAAGCGGTCGACGAAGTCCGCCGCGATGCGGGCCACCAGCGATTCGAAGCCGATGTCCCACTGGTACTCGCGGGCGTACAGCGCACCGTGGCGGGACACGATCCAGCCGAGGTCGCCGGGGCGGTGGGGGCGCAGCACGAAGCTCTTCTTCGCGGGCTTGTCGCCGGGTTCGGCGAGCAGGTCCTGCACGCGCTGGAAGGCCTGGAGCAGTTCGACCTGCTGGCCGTCGCCGAGTGCGGCGAGCTGATCCGCGACCTGCTCCTGAGAACGGCGGTCGAGGGGCTTGAACGCACGCCGCCCCGCGGCCGTGAGTTGCAGCAGCGACTGGCGGGCATCGTTCGGGCTGCGGCGGGCCTCGACCAGCTGCCGGTCCTTGAGGCCGCGCAGCAGCCGGCTGAGGTAGCCGGCGTCCAGGTCGAGCACACGCCCGAGGTCGGTGGCGGTGAGGCCCGCCACCGGGTCGGCGTGGGCCAGCTCCCAGAGCACGCGGCATTCGGGCAGCGTGAACTCGGAGTCGAGCAGGCCTTCGTTCAGCGCGCCGATGCGTCGCGTGTAGAAGCGGTTGAAGCGCCGGACGGCCTCGATGCGGTCGGATGGGTCCATCCGCGCATCATCGGCTCTTTATTTGCTTTTGGCAAGGAATTGCTTGCCTGAGCGAAATCATGCCGGCAGGCGGAATCGCCCGAGCACGTCCGACAAGGTCGCTGCCTGGTCGCGCAGGCTCTCCGCGGCGGCGGCCGATTCCTCGACCAGCGCGGCGTTCTGCTGCGTCACCTGGTCCAGCTGGGTCACCGAGCCGTTGATCTGCCCGATGCTGCCGGACTGTTCGCTCGACGCGGCGGAGATCTCCGCGATGATGTCGTTGACCCGCTGCACGCTGCCCACGATCTCGCTCATCGTGGCGCCCGCGTCCTGCACGAGGCGCGAGCCCGTGTCCACGCGTTCGGTCGACGCGCCGATCAGGCCCTTGATCTCGCGCGCTGCGGAGGCCGACCGCTGCGCCAGTGTGCGCACCTCGTTCGCCACCACCGCGAAGCCGCGGCCCTGTTCCCCGGCCCGCGCCGCCTCCACGGCCGCGTTGAGCGCGAGGATGTTGGTCTGGAACGCGATGCCGTCGATCACCGAGATGATGTCGGTGATGCGCCGTGAGCTGTCGTGGATGCCCTGCATCGTGGCCACGACCTCGGCCACCACCTGGCCGCCGCGCTGCGCGACGTCGGCGGCCGACGTGGCGAGCTGGCTCGCCTGGCGGGCCGCGTCGCTCGACTGGTTGACGGCACTCGCGAGCTGGCTCATGGCGTTGGCCGTGCGCTGCAGGTTCGAGGCCATGGTCTCGGTGCGCACCGACAGGTCCTGGTTGCCGAGCGCGATCTCGCTGCTCGCCGAGCTGACGTTGCCGGTCGAGGCACGCACGTCGCGCATCACGGTGGCGAGGCCATCGCGGGTGCGGTCCACCGAGCGCATCAGGCGGCCCAGTTCGTCATCGGGGCCCGGTGCGACGGACGCCGTCAGGTCGCCCTCCGCGATGGCGCCCAGCGCCGATTCGGCGGCCGCGAGCCGGCGCTGCAGCGCGCTCGCGAAGCGGTGCACGAACACGAACATCACGAGGCCGATGGCGAGCCCCACCGCGAGCGTCACGCCCGCGAAGCGCCAGGCCGCGGCCATGGCGGTGTCGGTGTAGACGCCCGAACCGAGCACCCAGCCCCACGGCGCGAAGCCGGCGACGTACGAGCGCTTCGGCACCGGCTTGTCGCTGCCGACCTTGGGCCACAGGTAGTCGACGTAGCCGCTGCCGTGCGCCTTGACGGTCGCGACGAACTCGACGAACAGCTGCTTGCCGTTCGGGTCCTTGTTCGCGGTGACGTCCTTGCCGTCCAACTCGGGCTTGATCGGGTGGCCCACCATGCGCGGGTGCATGTCGACGATGAACACGTACTCCGAGCCCTCGTAGCGGATGGCCATCACCTCGGCCTTGGCCTTCGCCTGGGCCTCGGCCGTCTTCAGCCGGCCCGCCTTCTCTTCCTCGTTGTATTTCTTGGCGATCGCGATCGACTGCTCGACGACCGCACGGGTCGTGCTCAGCCGCTGCTCGATCGAGGCGTTGTAGTAGGACAGGGCGGCATAGGCCGCGACGCCCAGCATCGCCACTGTCATCGTGAGCGCCATGAGCCGCAGCCGCATGGTGAGGGACAGTGTTTTCATCGGTGACTCCAGGGTTCCACGAGCCGGCCCGGGTGGCCGCCTCACCGGGGTTCTCGGCCGCTGGCATCGACCCTTGACCTGGATCAACCGGATTTACCGAAGGCGTGTGAGGAAAGTCCGCACGCGCCTGTCAGATGTGCAGGACAGGCCATGGCGAGGGCGGATCAGGCCGGCTCCGGAAGTTTCGCGATCACCTTGATCTCGAAGCGGAAGCCGTAGAGCCAGGTGACCCCGATGCCGGTCAGCGTCGGGTGGGGCGCCTCGCCCCAGTAGTCGGGCAGCACCTTCCACACGGTGTCGAAGGTGGACTCGGGGTCGACGAGGAACAGGGTGACGTCGACCACGTCGTCGAACGTGCAACCGGCCGCGCGGAGGATCGCGTTCAGGTTGTCGAACGCGAGCCGCACCTGCGCCTCCAGGTCGGGCTCGGGCGAACCGTCCGGGCGGCTGCCCACCTGGCCGGACACGAACAGGAAGCCGTTGGACCGGAGGGCCGGTGAATAGCGGTTCTTTTCGTAGAGGGCCTGGCGGCCCGCGGGGAAGACGACGTCTCTCTGCGGCATGGGAAGTCCCGGAAAAGGTTGCGATGGGAGGACTCTAGGGACACGGACCCCCGAGATAAACCGGGCCGAGCCACAATCACTGTTTGCGGATCCCGAACAATCTCCAGGAGTGCCGATGGACCGTTTCGATGCGATGCTGGCCTTCGCCCGGGTGGTGGAGGCCGGCAGCTTCACCAAGGCGGCCGACACGCTGCGGCTGAGCCGGGCCACGGTCACGCAGCTGGTGCAGCAGCTGGAGGCGAGGCTGCGCGTGAAGCTGCTCCACCGCACCACGCGCCGCGTCCAGGTGACGGCGGACGGCGCGGCCTACTACGAGCGTGTGGTGCGCCTGCTGGCCGACATGGACGATGCCGAGACGAGCCTGTCGGTCGCCTCCGCCTCGCCGCGCGGCCGCCTGCGCGTGGACGTGCCGAGTCCGCTGGCCCGCCTGATCCTGGTGCCCGCGTTGCCCGGCTTCCACGCACGCTACCCCGAGATCCAGGTCGACATGGGCGTGAGCGACCGCATGGTGGACCTGCTCGGCGAGAACGTCGACTGCGTGGTGCGCGGCGGCGAACTCGCCGACACCTCGCTCGTCGCCCGCCGGGTGGGCGACCTGCCCATCGGCGTCTACGCCTCGCCGGGCTACCTCGCGCTCGCCGGCGTGCCCGCGCATCCGCGGGAGCTGGAGGACACGTACCACCGCATCGTCGGCTTCCTGCGTTCACGCACGGGCAAGGTCCTGCCGACCGTGATGCACCGCGACGCGGAGCAGCTCGAGGTGCACGGGCGCCATGCGTTCGCCGTGGACGACGGCAACGCCTACCTCGCGGCGGGCGTGGCCGGACTCGGGGTGCTCTGGCTGCCGCACTACATGGCCGAGGCGCACGTGGCCCGTGGCGAACTCGTGCCGCTGTTCGACGGGTGGCACATCGACCCCATGCCGCTGTCCATCGCGTACCCGCCGAACCGGCATGTCAGCACGAAGCTGCGGGTGTTCATCGACTGGGTGGTCGAAGTGATGGCGCGAAGTTCGTTGACGCGGATTAACAGCGCTTAACTGGTTTTGCAGCCGCCCGTGGACCAACATCCATCTACCCAGACAGATGGAGAGTCGCCATGCCCTTGAGCCGACCCACCGTGGTGGAGGTGGTTCACCAGAATGCCGTCATCGAGGCGGGGATCCGATGCATCCTCGAGACGTCCCCCGAGTTCGACGTCCGGCCGTCGCACCCACCGGCGCCCGAGCCTGACCTCGTGGTGCTCGACCCCGACGGTGCCCCCGAGCGGCTGGCCCGGCGCCGGCCCGGGGTGTCCGCGAACCCCCACGTCATCGTGGTCGCGATGGCCGCGCAGGAGACCGACGTGCGGCGGGCGTGGGAGGCGGGGGTGCGCGGCTACGTGATCCTCGGCGGTGCGGCGGAGGAGATCGTGACCGCGGCGCGGGCCGTCGCGGCCGGGCGGCGCTACCTCTGCCCGGCGGCGACCCTGCTGATGGCCGACAGCCTGACGCAGCCGGTGCTGACGCCGCGCGAGGGCGACGTGCTGGCGCTGGTCAACCGCGGGCAGAACAACAAGGAGGTGGCGCGGTCGCTCGAGATCTCGGTGGGCACGGTCAAGTCGCACATGCGCGGCATCATGACCAAGCTCGGCGCGCGGTGCCGCACGGAGGCGCTGTGGATCGCCTCGCAGCGCGGGCTGATCGCACGGCAGGCGAACGCGGTGTCGTGAGCGGCGCGCGGGTGGGCGCGGAAGGCGGTACGCTCGCGCTGACGCCCCGCCAGGAATGCCGATGCCCGCACTGCCCACGACGAGACCCTTTCGCCTGTTGATGCTGTGGACCGCCGCCTGCCTGCTGGCCGGCTGCGGACGGATGATGTCCCTGAAGCAGGAGCTGCAGGACTACGACCAGAACGTCATGCGCGTGCAGGTCGAGCTGGTGGCTCCGGACTGCAGCGACTGCACGATCGTCGTCGTGATCACCGGTCCGGACGGGGAGGCCGTCAGCTACCGGGTCTTCGAGCGGGGCGGCTCGTTCGACTTCATGGCGAGCCGCCGGGCCAAGGGGCTCTTCGCCTTCCTCGACCGCAACGCGAACCTCGGCTTCGACGGCGACGAACTCTCGGCGCGGCACACCTGGCCGGCGGACGGCGACACGTCGGCGCCGGTCCGCCTGTCGCTGGCGCCGGGGGCACCGGGCGCCGCGGTGGCCACCGCGCAGCACCTCTTCGCGCTGCGCAACCAGGTCGTCGCGGGCGTGCCCGTGCAACTCGCCAAGGAGACCCGCCTCGGGGACGCGCGCTTCAGCGCGGAGAACGCGGCGCTCGGTGTGTGGCAGCCGCTGACCTTCATGCGGCGCGAGCTGGCGGGCATCTACTTCCTCGAGCCCTACTCGCCGCACAAGACGCCGGTGCTGTTCGTGCACGGCATCTTCGGCAACCCGCGCGACTTCGAACCGCTCATCGCCGGGCTGGACCGCGAGAAGTACCAGCCCTGGGTGCTGTACTACCCGTCGGGCCTCGAGCTTCAAGTGCTGGGGTCGGGCGCGCTCACGATGCTCAACCGGCTGTGGGCCGAGTACCGGTTCCAGGACCTTCACCTCGTGGCGCACAGCATGGGCGGCCTCGTGACCCGGGCGATGCTCAAGACGTGCCACGACGCCCATGGCTGCGGCTACGTCCGCAGCTACACGTCGATCTCTTCGCCATTCGGCGGCATGGAGGCCGCGCACGTCGGCGTGGCGTACGCACCGGTGGTGGTGCCGGTGTGGCGCGACCTCGACCCCGCCAGCCCTTTCCTCGAGGGCTTGTTCGCCACGCCGCTGCCCGAGGGCGTGCCCCATCACATGATGTTCGGCTACCTCAACACCAGCACGCTGTCCCACGCGAGCAGCGACGGCACCGTGCCGGTGGCGAGCCAGCTGCGCCCGGCCGCGCAGGCGCAGGCGAGTTCGGTGCTGGGGCTCGACGAGACCCACATGAGCATCCTCGCCGCGAAGGCCACGAGCGCGCGCCTCGCGGAGATCCTCGCGGGGGCGGATGCGACACGGGCGAGTCGCTGAGCGTCGCGGCCCCCCCGAACCGCCAATTTTTCCGCGCGCCAGTCGGCAGCCCCCTATTGACAGCGCTCTTTACCGATTCAGAATGCGTCTGTCACCGACCTCTGCCCGCGTGCTCCACTCCCCATGCTGTTGCCCTTCAAGCTCCGTACCGGCCTGCTGGCCGCCTGCCTCTCGTTCCCGTTGATCTCCTGCGGGGGCGGCGGGGGCAGCGATCCGGAACCCACGCCCACCGGCCCCGTGGTGGTGTCGGCGGCGGCGGGGGCGCCCGAGAGCCGGCTCGCGTGTTTCAAGGGTGTCGCCAACACCGAGTGCAACCTGCGCATCTACCAGGTGATGGTGGAGGCGTTCGCCGACGGCGACCCCGCGGCCGACTACGGCACGGGCTACGGCACCAGCCCGCACAAGGGCGACCTCGCGGGCATCACGAACGCGCTCGACGACATCAAGAGCACCGGCGTCAATGCGATCTGGCTCACGCCCATCTTCGAGTCGGCGCGCATCACCGGGCAGGACGAGTGGGCCAGCCGACTCGATGCCACCGGCTACTTCACCAGCAATTTCTTCAAGGTGGACCCGAAGTTCGGCACCGACGCGCAGTTCCGGGCGCTGGTGGACGCGGCCCATGCGCGCGGCCTGTACGTGTTCCTCGATGGTGTGTTCGGCCACTACAAGAGCAACCTCGCGGCCTCGCCCACGGGCAAGCTGCCGAAGAACGGCAGCTGCACGAACGTGGGCGGCGGCAGCTACGCGCCGGGCACGCTGCAGGCCTGCGCCGACTACGCCGACCCCGCGACGCTCGCCTTCTTCCAGGAAGTGGCGGCGCACTGGATCACCACGTACAAGATCGACGGCTGGCGCCTCGACCAGGCGTACCAGGTGCCCGTGGCCTCGTGGGCCGCGCTGCGCCAGACCGTGGCCACCGCGTCGGCGGCCACCACCTACACGAACGCCGCGAACGCCGCCGTGAACCCGCTCGGCCACCTCGTCGCCGAGATCTGGTCCGGCGAGAACGACATCCAGGCCCGCGGCTACGGCACCAACGCGGCCCCGGCGCTGCAGTCGTCGTTCGATTTCCCCGGCCGCTACCGCGTGGTGCAGACGCTCGCGGGCGAGGAGGCCGTCGCCAGCAGCCGCAAGTCGAACCTGCCCGCCACCACGCTCGGCGAGGTCTACGCGACGTACGCCGCGTACCCCGACCACGCGATGCCGAACCTGATGCTGACGAACCACGACCTCGTGCGTTTCGGCGACCTGATCCAGCGCGCCGGCCTCGGCAACCCCGACCAGGACGGCTACTGGCTCCGCCACAAGGCCGCGTTCGCGTTCCTCGCCGCGCACAGCGGGCCGGTGACGCTCTACTACGGTGACGAGATCGGCCAGGAGGTCCCGGGCTTCGCCGCCCAGGTGACCAACAACTGCGCCGTGGCCGGCCTCTGCGACGACCACGTCAGCCGCACCGCGGGCAAGACCACCGGCCTGTCGGCCCGCGAGTCGGACTTGAAGGCACACGTGGCGAAGCTGCTCGCGCTGCGCGACACGAACCCGGCGCTGGCCGTGGGCTCGCGCACGCACGTGTATTCGGACAAGACGCTCTACATCGACCGCAAGGACGCCGGCGCCAACCGCGTGCTGTTCGTGCTGAACACCGGCACGTCGGAGGCCTCGGTCACGCTGAAGGCCTCGGTGATCGGTTCGCCCGGCGACCTGACCGACCTCGTCGACGGCACCACGCTCACCGCGGGCACCGATGGCTACGCCATCACGGTGCCGGCACTGACCGGCCGCTTCCTGAAGTTCTGACGCCGGCCGCGGGGCGGCGGGGCCCGGGTGACAATCGCCCCATGCCCCGCCTCGTTTTCCCCGCATGATCTGGCCGCTCCCGGCCCTGCTGACCTGGGCGGCCACCTGGGTCCTGTACCTCGGGCTGCACCAGGTCGCCGGCGCGCCCGCGTGGGTCGCGCTGCTGCTGGCCGCCGCGCTGGGCGCCTGCTGTGCGCTCTTCGGCAGCACGCGCTGGCGGTCCGTCTTCATCGCGCTCGGGTTCCCGCTGTCGTTGCTGGCCTCGGGCCTCGCCGCGGGGGTGCCCGCCTGGGCGTGGCTGTTCCCGCTTGCGGCCGTCTTCGCGCTGTACCCGGTGCATGCGTGGCGCGATGCGCCGGTGTTCCCGACGCCGCGCGGTGCGCTGCAGGGGCTCGCGGCACTCGCTCCCTTGCCGGTCGGTGCCCGCGTGATGGACGCAGGCTGCGGCCTCGGCGACGGCTTGCGCGAACTGCATGCGGCGTACCCCGATGCGCGACTCGACGGCCTCGAATGGAGCTGGCCGCTCACGCTGCTTTGTGCCCTGCGCTGCCGGCTGCAAGGGGTGCCTGCGCGTGTGCGCCGCGCCGACATCTGGCGCGCCGACTGGTCGACGCACGACCTCGTCTACCTGTTCCAGCGGCCCGAGAGCATGCCCCGCGCGATCGAGAAGGCCGCGGCCGAACTCCGGCCGGGCGCGTGGCTCGCGAGCCTCGAGTTCGAGGCCCCGGGGCTCACGCCGACCGCGACGTTCCGTTGCCCCGACGGCCGGCCCGTGTGGCTGTATCGGGCACCGTGGCGTCGAGCGGCATGAGGTGCCACACCACGTTCGGTGCGAACGGGGTCCATGGCCCCACGGGCACGCCGGCCTCGCGCAGCGCGCGGCCGGTCCACGTGTTGCACGTGGTGAAGAGGTCGTAGGCGCCGCGCGCCTCGAAGAACGCGTCGACGCGACCGTAGTGGGCGCCGGCCACCGGCACGGCGCGGCCGTCGGCGTCCGGGGCGAGGGATGCGCGGATGTGCCGCGCGAGCGCCTCGTGCCCCGCGGTGTCCAGCGGCAGTCGCCAGGCCCTGCGGCCCAGCTCGCCGGGCCGCAGCCAGGTGACGTGCAGCAGCGTGCGCCCGGTGCCTGACAGCGCGCCGAACGCGCGGCGCGCTGTCAGGTCTTTCCACTCCGGCGTGTGCAGGTAGAACTCGCGGTCGCCCCAGCCCACGGCCACGTACGCGGTGTCCGGCGGCATCGACGGGAAGTGCGACGGAGGGAACACCGTGGCCCAGTCGACGGGACCGCCACGCACCGGCAGCACGAGGTCGGTGTGCACGCCGTTCGAGACCACGTAGGCCTCGGCATGGTCGGGCGGCGGGACGGGCCGCCCGGGGATCAGCGCGAGGCCGAAGGCCGTGCCGAGGTAGAGCAGCACCGCGGAGACGAACCCGAGCACCGTCAGGCCCAGCACGCGGAACGGGGTGTGCCAGGTCATGGGGCCGGCACCGGATAGACCTCGCCGTCGTAGCGCAGCGCCGTCTGGCGCACGACCGGCGCGGCCTTGCGGTCCACGCACGCCTTGCCCTGGAGCCGGGCGGTGCGATGGTCCTCGGTCCGGCGCAGCACGAGGTCGGCCCAGCCCTTGCCGGCGCCCGGCGCCACCTTCATCGTCGTGCGGGCCTCGGTGAACGTGCCGGCGCACTTCGTGTCCCACTCGCCGCGGACGGACCAGATGGTGAGCCGGTCCACCACGCGGCGCAGCGACGTGCCCTCGATGGCATAGAGCGTGAGTGTCTCGCGCGACGCGAGCTTCTCGGGGACCACCCCGCCGTGCTGCAGCCGCAGCCCCACGCTGCGCACGCGCGGGGCGAGGGCCAGCGGTTCGGGGTCGATCTCGAGACCGGTCAGCACGGTGCCGTCGGCCTGCACGTCCCTCTGCGACGTCTGGCGTGCGAGCACGCGGCCGCTCGCCACGTCGACCAGCAGCAGCTCGGCCACGTAGCCGGGCAGCGGATCGCCGGGGTTCGCCGGCATGGCCACGCCCGGGCCCGGATAGACGAGTGCGACCGCGGCCTGGCCGGGCGAGCGGGGCAGGGCCTGGCAGCGCACCCACTGGTCCTCGATCTGGTCGGGCAGGCGGGCGTGGCCGTAGGCGGCACCGAGTGCCTGCCAGGGTTGGTCGGCGCAGTACTCGGCACGGGCCGGCGACACGGCGGCGAGGAGCGAGGCGGTCAGCAGGGCGGGCAGGCGCATGGCGGGGTGGGGCGTGGAACGGAAGGGCAATTGTGAACGCCCGTGCAGCGTGAGGGGCTCAGGGTGATCCCACGTGGGACCCGATTCGGTCGTCGGACGACATAGTTCTCGTTTTCCCGGACTTTCCCCCCGAAATCACGGGAAAACCCTCGGGCTGGAGCGAGAACAGGCGCACAGAATCGCCCGCTGTTGTGCGACGACAGACAAGACTTCCCGCACCTGAAAGGGCCCTGTGAAACGGCATCTCGCGACTCTCCTGCTGGCGCTCGCCGCCACGTCTTCGGTGCAGGCCCAGACCGAACTCCGCGCCTGGAACATCCATCCCGAAGGTTACCCCGTCACCGTCGCCCTGGAGGGGTTCGCCGAGGCGATCGCGAAGCAGACCGGCGGCCGCTACAAGGTCAAGGTCTTCTCGAATGCCGTGCTGGGCGACCAGCCGAAGGCCGTCCAGATGCTCAAGCAGGGCGAGATCGACCTCGCCGAGTTCAGCCTGAACCCGGTCGCCGAGGCCGCGCCGGCCGCGAAGGTGCTGACGCTGCCGTTCGTGTTCCGAGACTCCGAGCACATGTTCCGCCTGCTCGACGGCAAGCTGGGCGACCAGTTCGAGGTCAAGCTCGAGGCCGCGGGCTACATCGTGCTCGGCTGGTACGACGGGGGCGCCCGCCACCTCTACTGCAACCGGCCCGTCAAGCAGGCGAGCGACTTCCAGGGCCTGCGCATCCGCGTGCAGCAGTCCGAGACGGCGATCGAGATGACCAAGCTGATGGGCATGACCCCCGTCGTGATCCCGTACAAGGAAGTGCTCGACGCCTTCAAGAGCGGCAAGATCGACTGCGCCGAGAACAACCTGCCGTCGTACGAGTCGGCCGGCCACATGGCCGTCGCCAAGTACGTCTACCTGTCGAACCACACGGTGAGCCCCGAGGTGCTCGTGATCTCGGTGCCTCTGTGGAAGAAGCTGTCCGAAGCCGACCGCAAGGCGTTCAAGGAAGCCGGCCAGCAATCCGCGGTGAAGATGCGCCAGCTGTGGAAGGCCAAGGTGGACTCGGCCCGCGCCGCGGCCACCAAGCAGGGCTCCGAGTTCGCGACGATGAAGGACTACGGCCCGCTCGTCACGAAGATGCGCCCGCTGCACGACAAGTACTTCCAGGATCCGGTCACCCGGCAGGAGCTCTTCACGATTCTGTCCAACTGACGGGGGCACCGGGGGCACGGGTTACCATCCGGCCCCATGACTGAACCCCGCCCTCCGAGGTCCACCCGGCTGGAATCCCGCACCTTCATCCTGCTGCTGATCGCCGTGACGATCGGCTTCGGATGGATCCTCGTGCCGTTCTTCGGCGCGGTGTTCTGGGGGGTCGTGATGGCGATCCTGTTCTCCCCCGTCCACCGGCGCCTCGTGCCCAAGCTGGGCGGTCGGCGGACGCCCGCGGCGCTCGTCACGCTGGCGCTGATCCTCGTGATCGTGATCATCCCCACGGTGATGATCACCGGGGCGCTCGTGCGCGAGGCCGCCACGGTCTACGCCCGCACCCAGAGCGGCGAGCTGAACTTCCCGCTGTACTTCGCCCAGGTCTACGACGCGCTGCCCACCTGGGTCACGTCGCTCCTCGACCGCGCCGGCCTCGGCAACCTCGCCGAGCTCCAGGCCAAGCTCACTGCCAGCCTTCAGCAGATCGGCCAGTTCGTGGGCGCCCAGGCGCTCGCCATCGGGCAGAACACGCTGGACCTGGTCGTCAGCTTCTTCGTGATGCTGTACCTGATGTTCTTCCTGCTGCGCGACGGCGGCGCGCTGTCGCGCCGCATCCGCGAGGCCGTGCCGCTCAACGACGCCCACAAGCGCGAGCTGTCGCAGAAGTTCGCGACCGTGGTGCGGGCCACCGTGAAGGGGAACGTGCTGGTGGCCATCGCCCAGGGGGCGCTCGGCGGCATCGCGTTCGCGTTCCTCGGCATCCACGCCGCGCTGCTGTGGGCGGTGCTGATGGCCTTCCTGTCGCTGCTGCCGGCGGTGGGTGCGGGCCTGATCTGGGCGCCGGTCGCCATCTACTTCCTCGTCACCGGGGCGGTGGCCAAGGGCGTGATCCTGATCGCCTACGGGGTGCTGGTGATCGGCCTGGTCGACAACGTGCTGCGCCCGGTGCTCGTGGGCAAGGACACCAAGATGCCCGACTACGTGGTGCTGATCTCCACGCTGGGCGGCATGGCCATCTTCGGGCTGAACGGCTTCGTGATCGGGCCGGTCATCGCGGCCATGTTCATGGCCGTGTGGGACCTGTACATCGTGGAGCGGACGGCGGTGCCGGAGGAGATTCCCATCTCCCGTCATCCCGGCGAAGGCCGGGACCCCGTGCCTCCGAACACTGTGCAGGATCCCGGCCTTCGCCGGGATGACAGCGAAGGAGTGTGACGTGCGTCACACCGTCATGTTCATGATCTCGGAATAAGCCGAGACCAGCTTGTTCCGCACCTGCATGGTCGCCTGGAACCCGATCTGCGCCTTCTGCATGGTGACCATGGTCTCTTCCAGGCTCACCGTCGGGTTGCCCAGCTGCACCTGCCGCTGCATCTCGCTGGCGTCGTTGTAGGTGTCGCTGACGCCCCGGAGCGCCTTGGTCAGCTCCTGCTGGAAGCCCGGTCCCTTGACCTGGGTGGCCGCCGTGTTGCGGTTGGCCAGCGGCATGCCGTCCACGCCCAGCCCCGCCCGGGCCGCGGCCTGGGCGAAATTGAAGGGTTTGAGGGTCACGTCCATGGATGGGCTCCGGAAGCTGAGGGCCGGGCACAGGGCTCGGCCGTGGGATGGTGTGACTTTAGGGAAATCTGTATCAAGGGGTGCTGGGAACTGACGGGGGTTTGGTCGGCTGTTCGGCCGATCCGGCCCCCTCAAGTTTCCGAATAATCCGTTTCATCCGGAGGGCCTGTGCCCGCCATTGCCTGAAACGAAACACCCATGGACAACGCCGTCGCCCTGGCCCAACCGACCACGCTGGTTCCCGCCGCCCCCGGGTTCGGTGCGCGCCTGGCTGCGCTGCCGGTCAAGAGCCGCGTGAGCCTGGGCCTGGGTGTCGCCGCCCTGGTCGCCGTGCTGGCCGCCATCACGCTGTGGAGCAGCCAGGGTGACTACAAGGTGCTGTACGCCAACCTGTCCGACAAGGACGGCGGGGCCATCATCTCCCAGCTGTCGTCGATGGGCGTGCCCTACAAGTACTCCGAGGGTGGCGGCGCCATCCTCGTGCCGTCCGCCAGCGTCCACGACCTGCGCCTGAAGCTCGCCTCGCAGGGCCTGCCGAAGGGCTCCGTGGTGGGCTTCGAATTGATGGACGGCGCCAAGTTCGGCCAGACCCAGTTCCAGGAACGCCTCACCTTCCAGCGCGGCCTCGAAGGCGAACTGACCCGCTCGATCACGTCGATGGCCTCGGTGCAGAACGCCCGTGTCCACCTCGCCCTGCCGAACCAGAACGGCTTCTTCCGCGAACAGCAGAAGCCCAGCGCCTCGGTGATGCTCACGCTGTTCCCCGGCCGCACGCTCGACCGCGCCCAAGTGGCCGGCATCGTGCACCTGGTGTCGAGCAGCGTGCCCGAACTGAATCCGAAGGCCGTGAGCGTGCTGGACCAGACCGGCGCGCTGCTGTCGGGCTCCCCCGAAGAGAACGCCGCCGGCCTCGACGCCCAGCAGCTGCAGTACGTCGCCCAGATCGAGTCCACGTTCAACAAGCGCATCCTCGAGATCCTCGACCCGGTGGTGGGCCGCGACAACCTGCGTGCCCAGGTCACCGCCGACGTCGACTTCTCGCGTGTCGAATCCACCTCGGAAGAGTTCCGCCCGAACCAGGGTGAAAACGCCGAAGCCGCCGTGCGCAGCATGCAGCGCACCGAACAGACCGGCCAGAACGGCACCGGCGCCACCGGCATCCCGGGCGCCACGTCCAACCAGCCCCCGATCGCCGCCACCGCGCCGCTGACCGGCGCCTCGCAGCCCCTGCAGACCGCCCAGGGTGGCGGTGCCACGAACAGCACGAGCCGCAAGGACGCTGTCACGAACTACGAGGTCGACAAGACCGTGCGCGTGACCCGCAACGCCACCGGCACCGTGCGCCGCATCAATGCCGCCGTGGTCGTGAACCACCAGACCAAGACCGACGCGAAGGGCAAGACCACCACGGTGCCGCTCACGCCGGAAGAACTGGCCAAGCTCGAGACCCTCGTGCGCGAGATCGTCGGCTACAACGAGAAGCGAGGCGACTCGGTCAAGGTGATCAACGCCCCGTTCAAGGTGGAGCCGGTCGCCGTCGACAACACGCCGTTCTGGAAGCAACCGCAGACGCTCGACCTGCTGCGCGCCGCCGCCGTCCCCACGGCCCTGGCCGTCGTCGCCCTGGCCATCGTGTTCGGCCTGATCCGTCCGGCGCTGAAGGCCGCCAATGTGGAGAAGGAGACCAAGGGCGCCAACCTCGACGTGGTGGCCGACGACGAAGTGCTGCCGGCCATCGAGGAGACCAAGCTCACGCAGATCGAGGCCCCGCGCGTCAGCGCCCACCTCGACGGCGCCCGCGCCTTCGCCAAGGACAACCCTGCCGCCGTCGCGAACATCGTGCGCGGCTGGGTCAACGGCGAAACCGCCTGATCGGAGCCCCACGCCATGGACACCAAGGGACTCGAAGATTCAGCCATCCTGCTGATGTCGCTCGGAGAGGAAGAAGCCTCCGAGGTCTTCAAGCTGCTGTCGCCGAAGGAAGTGCAAGCGCTCGGCGAGACCATCGCCAAGATGAAGTCCATCCCGCGCGAGCGCGTGGACGTGGTGCTGGAGCGCTTCGCCGCCGAGGCCTCGGAGTCGAGCATGCTCGTGACCGACACCGACGAGTACGTGAAGTCGGTGCTGCGCAAGGCGCTCGGCGACGACAAGGCCAACCTGCTGATCGACCGCATCCTGCAGGGCGGCGACATCAGCGGCATCGAGAGCCTCAAGTGGATGGACGCCGGCTCGGTGGCCGAGCTGCTGCGCAACGAACACCCGCAGATCGTGGCCGCCATCCTCGTGCACCTCGACTTCGACCAGTCGTCGTCGGTGCTGAAGTGTTTCACCGAACGCCAGCGCAACGAAGTGCTGGTGCGCATCGCCACGCTCGACGGCATCCAGCCGGCCGCGCTGAAGGACCTCAACGAAGTGATGAGCAAGGTGCTCGCCGGTGGCGACAAGCTGCGCAAGGCGTCGCTCGGCGGCGTGAAGACCGCGGCGGAGATGATCAACCTGATGGGCGGCAGCATCGAGACCTCGGTGCTCGACTACATCCGCGAGGCCGACAACGAGCTGGCCCAGAAGATCATGGACAACATGTTCACGTTCGACGACCTGGAGAAGCTCGACGACAAGGGCATCCAGACGCTGCTGAAGGAAGTGCAGTCCGAGTCGCTGATCATCGCGCTCAAGGGCGCCACGCCGGAGATGCGCGAGAAGGTGTTCCGCAACATGTCCAGCCGTGCCGCCGAGACGCTGCGCGAGGACCTCGAGAGCCGCGGCCCGGTGCGCGTGAGCGAAGTGGAAGCCGAGCAGAAGGAAATGCTGAAGATCGTCCGTCGCCTGGCCGACGAAGGCCAGATCATGCTTGCCAGCGGAGGCGACGATGAGTTCCTCTAAAAACGGGCCGTCCCGTCCCGCGCCGCCGCCGCCGAACCGCGGGGGCGAACCCGCCAAGCCCACCAGCTACGGCCGCTTCATCCCCCGCGAGGAACTCTCGTCGTTCGCCGCCTGGAACATCGGTTCGCTCGATGGTGCCGCCCCCGCCGACAAGGGCGTGCAGCGCCCCGCGCCGCCGGAGCCCGAGCCGCCGTCGCACGAGGAAGTGCTCGCCGAAGCCACGGCCGCTGCACGCAAGTCCGGCTACCAGGACGGCTACCGCGACGGCCTCGTGGCCCTCGAAGGCTTCAAGCAGAGCTACGCCACGCAGATCACCGCGCAACTCGCCGCCGTGACGCAGTCGTACATGGAGCAGCTCGACGCCCTGCAGCAGCAGATGGCCCGCGCGCTGGCCGTGTCGGCCACGCACCTCGCGCGCCAGATGGTGCGCACGGAGATCGAGCAGCGCCCCGAGGTGGTCACCACGGTGGCCCAGGAAGCGGTGGACACGCTGCTGCTGAGCGCCCGCCACATCACGCTGCGCGTGAACCCCGACGACGTGGCCCTCGTGTCGCAGGGTGCCGCCGACGTGCTCGCCGCCCGCGGCGCGCGCATCGTCAGCGACGGCTCCGTGCAACGCGGCGGCTGCCTCGTGGAATCCGACATCGGCGTGATCGACGCCAGCATCGAGACCCGCTGGCGCCGTGCCGCGGCCACCATCGGCTGCGATGCCACCTGGAACGACGCGCCCGCCCCCGAGGACACCGACGCATGAAGAACTCCGCCGACGAGACCAGCGCCGTCCAGGCTACCGACAAGTGGCAGCGCTACCTCAGCGACATGACCACGTTCTCGGCCGAGCCCGTGGCGCTCGAGACCCAGGGCACGCTCGTGCGCGTGGCCGGGCTGGTGCTGGAAGCCGCGGGCATCCGCGTGCCGGTGGGCTCCGTGTGCCAGATCTTCATGGACGACCCGCGCCAGGAAGGCCAGCCGCCCGTGCTGGCCGAGGTGGTGGGTTTCTCGGGCGACCGCGCCTACCTGATGCCCACGGGCGAGACGCATGGCCTGGCCAGCGGCGCCCGCGTGGTGCCGCGTCCGTCGCCCATCGTGCCGATGAAGCTCGGCGCGCCCCATCACCCGTGGCGCCGCGGTGAAGACCGCACGCTGCACCTGCCGGTCGGCGACGGCCTGCTCGGCCGCGTGGTCGACTCGCACGGCCACCCGATGGACCGCCGCGGCCCGCTGCAGCACGTGCACAACGAGCCGCTGGTCCGCCGCCCCATCAACGCGATGGACCGCGACCCCATCCGCCAGCCGCTCGACACCGGCGTGCGCGCCATCAACTCCATGCTCACCGTGGGCCGCGGCCAGCGCATCGGTCTCTTCGCCGGCACCGGCGTCGGCAAGTCGGTGCTGCTCGGCATGATGGCCCGCTACACCGCGGCCGACGTGATCGTCGTCGGGCTGATCGGCGAACGGGGCCGTGAAGTCAAGGAATTCATCGAGGACATCCTCGGCGAGGAAGGCATCGCCCGCTCGGTGGTGGTGGCCGCGCCGGCCGACGCGCCGCCGCTCACCCGCATGCAGGGCGCCAGCTACGCCACCGCCATCGCCGAACACTTCCGCGACCGCGGCCAGCACGTGCTGCTGCTGATGGACTCGCTGACCCGCTACGCGATGGCGCAGCGCGAGATCGCACTGGCCATCGGCGAGCCGCCCGCCACGAAGGGCTATCCGCCCAGCTGCTTCGCGAAGCTGCCGCAGCTCGTCGAGCGCAGCGGCAACGGCATCCATGGCGTGGGTTCGATCACCGCCTTCTACACCGTGCTGTCCGAAGGCGACGACCAGCAGGACCCCATCGCCGACGCGGCCCGAGGCATTCTCGACGGCCACATCGTGCTGTCGCGCGAACTCGCCGAAGCCGGCCACTACCCCGCCATCGACGTCGAGAAGTCGATCTCGCGCGTGATGACGAACGTGAGCCCGCAGGAACACATCGACGCGGCCCGCCGCTTCCGCCAGCTCTACGCCCGCCACAACAAGGCGCGCGACCTGATCCAGCTCGGCGCGTACACGCCGGGCGCCGACCCCGAACTCGACCACGCGGTGCGCCTGCATCCCAGGATGGTGGACCTGCTCCAGCAGGGCATGCACCAGCCCGCGAGCCTGCCCCACAGCGTGCGCGACCTGCGCGCCCTCGTCGCCTGAACCCGGACTGATCCACCATGAGCCATCCCTCCCTGTCGCCCCTGCTGGCCCTCCTGGGCCAGGCCGAACGCGAACGCGACGACGCCGTCGCCGCGGCCCGCCGCGTCGAGGCCGCGCTGAACGCCGCCCTCGGCCAGGCCGACCAGCTGGTGGCCTACCGGCTCGACTACGAGGCGCGCTACCGCGAGAAATTCAGCCGCCAGGCCTCGATCGACCAGTTCCAGACCTACCAGGGTTTCATGGGCCGCCTCTCGCTGGCCGTGGACCAGCAGCAGGGGGTCGTGGCCCAGGCCGAGCGCCGGGTCGAGGCCGCCCGCCAGGTGGTGCGCGAGCAGGAGCTGCGCGTGGCCTCGGTGCGCAAGCTGATCGAGCGCCGCCTCGCCGAACTCCGCCTCGCGGCCGACCGCCGCGACCAGAAGCAGACCGACGAATTCGCCAGTCGCGCCGCCTGGAACCGCATCGCCGAACAGGCCGCCTCGCCCACCGTCTGATCGTCCACCCGACCGACTCCATGACCGCCTCCGTCTCGTCCTACCCCGTCCTGCCGTCGAACGTGATCACCGGCCTCGTCGGGGTTCCCGGCCCGGCCCCCGCCCGTGGCGCCGAGTTCGCCCGGATGCTCGACGCGCGCCGCAACGAGAGCGCCCCTGCGCCGGCCCCCGAAGGCCCGAAGGCCGAGGCGCCCGACTCCGGCGAGGAAGACCGCGCCCAGGCCAACCGCTCGGCCGACGAGACCCGGCAGCGCCAGCTGCGCGCCAACCGCCAGAACGGCCAGCGTGCGCAGGGCCCCGAGGCCTCGCCCCGTGAGCCGAAGGTGGCGGAGGAGCCGGTGGACCCGGTGGCGACTCCCGCGTCCGCCAAGGGCAAGCCGGCCGCCGCCGACGACGAACCCGTCGACCCGGCCCTGGCCGACTGGCTGGCCACGCTGAACCTGCCGCCTGCCCCGCCGGAGACCCCGCCCGCCGGCGAGGCCGCCGCGCCAGAAGTCACCGATCCGCGCGCGCAGGCCGCGGTCGCGACGCCGGACCTGGCCGCCGCCGACAAGGCCGCACGCGGCCCCGCCGCCCGCCGCGGCCCCGCGCCCGACGTGTCGGCCGAACCCGGCGTCAGCGAAACCGCCCGCCGCCAGCAGCCGAAGGAACTCGAGACGAAGGTCACCGACCCGCGCGCCGACGCGCAGCCGATGTCCCCGCTGCCCGCCACCTGGCAGGCCGCGATGGAACAGGCCGTGGCCCCGGCCGTCGAGGCCCGCGCCCGCGTGGCCGAGACCGCCAAGGCCGACCCGGGCGCCGCCGCGGCGGCCCTCTCGGGCACGGCCCCGGCCGCCGAACGTCCGGCCGCCCAGATGGCCGAGCCCACAGTCGTCCACATGCCGACGCCCGCGGACGCCCCCGACTTCTCCCAGGTGCTGGGCGCCCAGCTGAGCGTGTTCGCGAAAGATGGCATCCAGCAGGCGGAGTTGCACCTGAATCCGGCCGAGATGGGCTCCATTTCGATCCAGATCGCGATCGATGGCGATCAAGCGAAGGTCGATTTCGGCGCCGATTCGGCCGCGACGCGGCAACTGATCGAAAACGGCCTGCCGGAACTGGCCTCCGCGCTGCGCGACGCCGGCTTCACGCTGTCCGGTGGCGGCGTGCACAGCCAGGCCCAGCAGCAGGCGTCCCGCGAGCGGGACGGCGGTTCGTCCGGCCGGGGCCAGGGTGACCGGGGCCGTGGTGGTGTGGAAGGCGCGGCCGCAGAACCCGTCCGCGTGACGCAGCGCACGGTTCGTGCGGGTGGCGTGGACGTCTACGCCTGATCGGCCGCGCGCCTCGCAAAACACTCACTGTCATCCCGGCGCAGGCCGGGACCCTGTGCGGTGAACGATGCCCGAGGTCCCGGCCTGCGCCGGGATGACACCAGGGGAGGGGGCGACCTCCGTCAGGTGATGACGGGTATTCCGCCCGCTATTCCGGCCATCGGCCGACCCCCTCTGTTTCGATAATTTCCCTCATGCGCCCGGATCGCCCGTGCGCCTGAAGGAGATTCCATGTCGAGCGCCCCCGCTGCCGATGCCCCCCAGAAGGGCAACAAGAAGCTGATCATCATCATCGCGGCCGTGCTGCTGCTGGTGCTGGGTGGTGGCGGTGCGTTCGCCTACATCCAGAAGCAGAAGGCCGCCGCGGCCGCGGCCGCCGGTGACGACGAGGAAGAGGGTGAAGCCCCCGCACCCCACGCCGAAGCCAAGAAGCACGACTCGAAGCACCCGCCGACCTTCGTGCCGCTGGAGCCGTTCGTCGTGAACCTCGCCGACAAGGAAGCCGACCGCTTCGCGCAGGTCGGTGTCACGCTCGAGGTCGAGGACGCCAAGTTCGCCGAGGAACTCAAGGCCTACATGCCGGCGATCCGCAACGGCATCCTGATGGTGCTCGCCCACAAGACGTCGCAGGAACTGCTGTCCCAGGAAGGCAAGATCGCCCTGCAGAAGGAGATCCTGCGCGAGTCCGTGCTGCCGCTCGGCATCGAGATCGACGACGAGGACGATGCGCCGGCCAAGAAGGGCAAGAAGAAAAAGCGCCGCGCGGTCTACAACCCCGTCTCCGCCGTCCACTTCTCCAACTTCATCGTCCAGTGACCGGCACCGCGTCGCGACCCTCAGCCACGTCCACGTCATGAACCAGCAGATCCTCTCGCAAGACGAAGTCGATGCGCTGCTCCAGGGCATCACCGGCGAAAGCCAGAAGCTCGAGCAGGAAGAGGTGCAGGCCGGCGGCATCCGCAACTACGACATCGCCAGTCAGGAGCGGATCGTCCGTGGGCGCATGCCCACGATGGAGATCATCAACGAACGGTTCGCGCGGAACATCCGCATCGGCCTGTTCAACTTCATCCGCAAGAGCCCGGAAATCTCGATCGGCGGCATCAAGGTGCAGAAGTACAGCGCCTTCCTGCGCGAGATCGTGGTGCCCACGAACTTCAACATCGTCTCGGTGCGCCCGCTGCGCGGCAGCGGCCTGATCGTGTGCGACCCGACGCTCGTGTTCGCGGTGATCGACGCGCTCTTCGGCGGCGCCGGCAAGTACCACACCCGCATCGAGGGCCGCGACTTCTCGCCCACGGAGCAGCGCATCATCACGCGCCTGGTCGAGGTGGTGACCGAGGAATACAAGAAGGCCTGGGCGGGCATCTACCCGCTCGAGCTCGACTACCAGCGCTCGGAGATGCAGCCGCAGTTCGCGAACATCGCGACGCCGAGCGAGATCATCGTGGCCACGAGCTTCACGCTCGAGATCGGCGACACCACCGGCACGATCCACTTCTGCATTCCGTACTCGACGCTGGAACCGATCCGCGACGTCCTGTATTCCACGATCCAGGGCGACAGCAACGAGCCGGACCGCCGCTGGGTCAACCTGATGAAGCAGCAGATCCAGTCGGCCGAGGTCGAGGTGGTGGCGGAACTGGCCCACGCGCCGGCCACCGTCGAGCAGCTGCTCGCCTTCAAGCCCGGTGACTTCATCGAGCTCGACCTCAGCGCCGGCATCGAGGCGAAGGTGGTCGGGGTGCCCATTTTCGAATGCCACTACGGGACCTCCAACGGCAAGTACGCGTTGAAGGTCGATCGCATGTTGTCCAGCTCGACGATGGGCTGGATCGGAGACCAGAATGTCTGATACCACCAATTCCGCCGAAGACGACATGGCAGCCGAGTGGGCTGCGGCCCTCGCGGAGGCCAAGCCCGAGGTCGCGTCCGAGGTGGGTTCGCCGCCGGCCGCGCCGGTCGCGTTCACCGACTTCTCGGCCGCCGGCGCGAACGCGGCGACCAACGACATCAACATGATCCTGGACATCCCCGTCCAGCTCACCGTCGAACTCGGCCGCACGCGCATTCCCATCAAGCACATCCTGCAACTCGCGCAGGGCTCCGTCGTCGAACTCGACGCGCTGGCCGGCGAACCGATGGACGTGCTCGTCAACGGCTACCTGATCGCCCAGGGCGAGGTGGTGGTCGTGAACGACAAGTTCGGCATCCGGCTCACCGACATCGTGACGCCCAGCGAGCGCATGCGCCGCCTGAGCCGCGCGGCCTGACCGGAGATCGACCGAATGCCCACGTCCGGATTCAGCTCGCTGCTCGGGTTCATCGTCGTCATCGCGCTGATCCCCGTCGCGCTGTGGCTGCTCAAGCGCTCGCCGATGGGCGGTGGCGCGGCCCAGGGCATGCGCGCCATCGCGTCGCTGCCGCTGTCGCAGAACCAGCGCCTGATCACGGTGGAAGTGGGGCAGGGCGACCAGCGCAAGTGGCTGGTGCTCGGTGTCACGCCGCAGCAGATCACCACGCTGCACACCATGGAACCGGGTGCGGATGCCGCGCCCTCGAACGGCCAACCCGCCGTGCCGCCCTTCGCGCAGCTCCTGAACAAACTGCGCGGCGACCAAGGAAGCTCGAAGTGACTGTTGTTTCGTCACCCCGTTTCGCCAACCTTTTTTTGGCGGCCCGTCGCCACCGCGCCGCGCTCGTTGCGCTGACGGTGTTATCGGCTGCTCCTGCAGCGGCTTTAGCCCAGACCGCGCCGAGCCTGCCGCTCGTGATCGGCCAGGGCGCGGGCGGCACCAGCTACTCGGTGCCCATCCAGACGCTGCTGTTCTTCACCGCGTTGAGCTTCCTGCCGGCGGTGCTGCTGCTGATGACCGGCTTCACGCGCATCGTGATCGTGCTGGGCCTGCTGCGCCAGGCCATGGGCACGCAGTCGGCGCCGCCGAACCAGGTCATCATCGGCCTTAGCCTGTTCCTCACGTTTTTCGTGATGGGCCCGACGATCGACAAGGTGTACGCCGAGGCGTACCAGCCGTACGCCGAGAACCGCATCCAGTTCGACGAGGCCCTCAAGCGCGGTGAAGTGCCGATGCGCGCCTTCATGATGAAGCAGACGCGCCAGGCCGACCTGATGCTGTTCGCCCGCCTCGCGAAGGTGGACCCGGGCGTGAAGCCCGAGGACGTGCCGTTCAAGGTGCTGGTGCCCGCCTTCGTCACCAGCGAACTCAAGAGCGCCTTCCAGATCGGCTTCCTGATCTTCATCCCGTTCCTGATCATCGACATGATCGTGGCCAGCGTGCTGATGAGCCTCGGCATGATGATGCTGAGCCCGGTGCTCGTGGCGCTGCCGTTCAAGCTGATGCTGTTCGTGCTGGCCGATGGCTGGAACCTGCTGCTCGGCTCGCTCGCCGCCAGCTTCTCGACCTGACCTTCAACGGACGCGCACTCATGGACGCCGCACAAGTCTTCACGTTCGGCCAGCAGGGCCTCTACCTGCTGCTGATGGTTTCCGCCCCCGTGCTCCTCGTGGTGCTGGGCGTGGGCCTCGTCGTCAGCATCTTCCAGGCCGCCACGCAGATCCACGAGGCCACGCTCTCGTTCGTGCCCAAGCTGATCGCCGCCGTCGCGGTGCTCGGCTTCGCCGGGCCGTGGATGCTCACGACGCTGGTCGAGTACCTGCAGCGCATGCTCCAGACGATCCCGACCGTCGTCGGCTGATCGACCCGCTCGACCGCCGATGTTCACCTTCACCGAAGCCCAGGTGCTGGAGTGGATCACGCCGCTGCTGTGGCCGTTCCTCCGCACGCTGGCCATGTTCACCTCCGCGCCGGTGCTGTCCCAGCGCAGCGTGCCGGTGCGCGTGAAGGTGGCGCTCGCGTTCATCATCTCGGTGTGCGCGCAGGCCTCGTTGCCGGCGATGCCGGTGATCCCGCTCGACTCGGCCGTGACCGTGCTCGTCGTGATCCAGCAGGTGCTGATCGGCATCTCGCTCGGCTTCGCCGCCCGCATCGTCTTCGCCGCCATCGAGTTCGCGGGTGAGATCGTGGGCCTGCAGATGGGCCTGAACTTCGCCGGCTTCTTCGACCCCGCCACGATGGGCCAGACCACCGCCGTGAGCCGCTTCTACGGCACCGTGACCGTGCTGCTGTTCGTCATCATCAACGGCCACCTGCTGATGATCGCCGCGCTGTGCCAGAGCTTCGTCGCCTTCCCCGTGGGCCCCGAGCCCTTCGAGTTCCTGCGCCAGCTGCGCCCCGAGCTGTGGGGCATCGAGATCTTCAAGCTGGGCCTGTGGATCGCGCTGCCGATGATCGCGATGCTGCTGTTCACCAACCTCGTGCTGGGCGTGATCTCCCGCGTCTCGCAGCAGATGAACATCTTCTCGATCGGCTTCCCGGTCACCGTGTCGGTGGGCCTCGTGGGCGTGCTGCTGACGCTGCCGATGATGCAGGCGCCGTTCACGATGGCGCTGGAGCAGATGCTGGTGAAGTTCCAGTGATCCCGGCCGGTGCGGGTTGAGGTAGCCTGCGAGGACTCCTCGCGATGTTCCCCGTGCCGTCCACCCCGATCCTCTACAGCTTCCGCCGCTGCCCCTATGCGATGCGGGCCCGCCTCGCGCTGCTGCAGGCGGCCCGGCCGTTCCAGCCCGTCGAGGTCAGCCTGCGCGACAAACCCGCCGCGCTGCTGCGGCTGTCCCCGAAGGGCACCGTGCCCGTGATGCAGCTGCCCGATGGGCGCGTGCTCGAGGAGAGCTGGGACATCATGCGGTGGGCGTGGGCCGACGGCGACGGCGAGGGCTGGTGGTCGCGAGCGCAGTCCGCGGAGAACCTCGCGCTGCTGCACCGCAACGACGGCGACTTCAAGCACTGGCTGGATCGCTTCAAGTACCCGGAACGTTTCGAGGGCGACGGGGTGGCCCGCCGCGACATCGCACGGTCCCGTGCCGTGGTGGCCTTGCTCGTGCCGCTGGAGGGCCGCCTGTCGGCGGCGCCGTGGCTGGGCGGTTCGGCGCCGTGTGCCACGGACCTGGCGGTCTTCCCCTTCGTTCGCCAGTTCGCGGCGGTGGACCGCGCCGGGTTCGACATGCTGCCGCTGCCCGCGCTCCACGCCTGGCTGGGCGCGTGGCTGGGCAGCGACTTGTTCGCCGCCTGCATGGTCAAGCCGTTGCCACCGGTGTCTGGCTGACCGTGCGCGAGACCCGAGCCAGCGCCGCCGTCAGCATCAACCCCGCCACCGAACACGCTCCGGTCGCAGGCGAATAAACTCGCCCCATGAACCTCAAGATCGTCGTCTACTCCAAATCGGCCTGCCCGCAATGCGATTCGGCCAAGATGGTCCTCAAGACCAAGTCCCTCGACTTCGAGGAAATCAAGATCGACGACGAGGCCGAGCGCCTCGCGTTCTACGAGAAGTGCGGCCCGTCCGTGCGGCAGATGCCGCAGATCTTCATCAATGACCAGCGCGTGGGTGGCCTCGCCGGCCTTCAGGCCGCGCTGGTGCAACTGGGCCGCTGAGGCGGATCAGGCCCAGCGGAACACCGCCCCGGCCGCGGGGCGGCTCGCGGCGATGCGGCGGGCGTTCGGCTCGTCGGTGTTCTCGACCCAGGCCAGCGCGTCCTCGCGGCTGCGGCCGAAGCGTTCGTGGCGGCGGGCCAGCTGCTCGCGGCGCTGCGTGTCGTCGGTCTCCACGTACCAGCTGTCGTCCAGCAGCGCACGCACGTCGCGCCACGGGCCGTCGTCCAGCAGCAGGTAGTTGCCCTCCGTGATCACGAGCCGGGTCTCCGGGCGGATGGCGATGGCGCCGGCCACCGGCTCCTCGATCTCGCGCCGGAACTCGGGCGCGTACACGGTTTCGTCGGGCGCCTGCGTGCGCAGGCGGCGCAGCAGCGCCACGTAGCCCGCGCTGTCGAAGGTGTCGGGAGCGCCCTTGCGGCCGGCCCGGCCCAGGCGTTCCAGCTGCACGTTCGCGAGGTGGTAGCCGTCCATGGGCACGACCTGCGCCACGTCGGCGAAGGCGTGCAGCAGGGCCTCGGCCAGCGTGGACTTGCCGGACCCCGGGGCCCCGACGAGCCCCAGCAGCACGCGGGGCTTCGACGTCAGCAGGCCGCGGACCCGGTCCAGCCAGGCCTCGGGGACCGCGGGTGTCGTCACGACACCGTCCGGCGTGCCGGGCGCCCGGTGTCGATGAAGTTCGCCACGTCGTCGAGCACCGGCGCCAGCCAGCGCAGCGGCGCGGCGAGCGTGGCGGCCACGCCCACGTGGCCCAGGTGGCGGTACAGGCGCACCTGCACGGGCACGCCCGCGGCCTTCAGCTTGTCGCCGAGGGCCACGGTGTTGCGTTGCGGGTTCACGACCTTGTCGGTGCGGGCCGAGCCCAGGAAGGTGCGCGGCGAACGCGCGGACACGAACTCGCCCGGCTGCGAGCGGGGCGGGTAGTTCGGGTGGTCGAACACCGGTTGCGCGGTGGTGTTCTCGATGGGGTAGAAGTCGTACGGGCCGGCCAGGCCCACCCATCCGGCCAGCGCGTCGGGGGTGGTGCCCTGGGCCTTCAGCCAGCGGTCGTCGAGGGCCACCATCGCGGCGTTGTACGCACCCGCGCTGTGGCCCACCACGTACACCCGGCGGTAGTTGCCGCCGAGGCGCGGCGCCTCGCGCAGTGCGTACGCCACGGCGGCCGCGCTGTCTTCCAGGAAGGTGGGGTACTTGACCTCCGGGTAGACCCGGTAGTCGGCGACCAGCGTGAGGATGCCCCGCGACGCGAGCGCCTCGCCCACGAAGCGGTAGTCCTTGCGGTTGCCGTCGGTCCACGTGCCGCCGTACAGGAACACCGCCACCGGCCAGCCGCCCGCGGGCGCCGGCAGGACCGGGGTGTAGACGTCGAGCTGCTGGCGGGGCAGGGAGCCGTAGGGGACCCCTTCGGTCAGCACGTAGGTGCTGCTCGAGGCCAGCACGTTCAGCGGGGTCACCGGTGCGCAGGCGGCGAGGGGCCCGGCGAGGAGCAGGGCGAGCGTGGTGCGGCGCGAGGGGTACGGCAAGGTCATGGACCGGCAGCTTAACCGCGGTCTACCACTCACGCCATTCCTCGGTGATGTCCTCGGTCGGCGCGGCCTTCAGTCCGGCCTGCCGTGCACTGGTGTTGATGAGTTCGCACAGGTCCTCGCGCTGCTCGGTCTCGATGAGGGCGCAGTCGCTGCGCTCGTTGAGTTCGTTGAGCCGCTCGATGGTGGCGTGCACGACCTTCAGGATGGCCTCGTCGTGCCCCGCGCCCTTCACCTCGTCGAGCGAGGAGAGGAGGTCGTCGAGGATGCGCCCGCATTCGTCGATCTCGGCCTGGGTGTAGCCCGGGTCGAAGGACGAATCGGCCTCGTCGTCGTCGGCGTCCGGCGTCATGTAGTCGACCATGCCGTCGATCAGGCGCTTGCGGATGTTGCGCAGTTCGGGAGTCATGCGGCGTCCTCGGGTCGCCCGGGCTCCGGGCGGGACCACTGTAGCAAAGGCGGAGGCGAACCGTGCCGCTCGGGCCGGTCCGCCGGGCCGGTCAGTCCTTCAGTTCGGCGGGCACCTTGCCGCCGTTGGCCGCGAGCTTGGCCATCACCTGCTTGTGCAGCCAGATGTTCATGCTGGCGGAGTCGGCCGTGTCACCCGTGTAGCCCAGTTCCTTGGCGAGTTCCTTGCGCGAGGCGAGGTCGCTGTCGAGCTGCAGCAGTTTCATCAGGTCGACGATCGAGGTGCGCCAGTTGGCGGGCCCCGGGTTCTTTGCCGACAAGTCCTTCAGGATGGCCTCGACGTCCACCGGCGGCAGCGCCACCGGAGCGGGGGCTGCGGCGGCCGGAGCTGCGGGTGCGGTGTCGGCCGGGGCCGTGACGGCCGGGTGGTCAGACGGGAAAATCTTCGCGAGGATCTTGCTGAAAATGCCCATGGTGTCGCTCCCCTGAGTCGAGATGGATGGCCGGCCGGCAGGCCGGGGGACGACGGATCATGAGCCGAGAGCCGGGCCGGGCGGCGGGAAAGCCCTGTTGGGGAAGGGGCCAGTCACCGGGATTTCACCGGCGCCCGCTCCGACGGGTCAGGCCGCGGCGCGGGCGAGGATCCAGGCGGCGGCCGCGTGCAGGTCGTCCACGCGCACCGTGGCGCGCGCGAAGTCGTGGTGAGCGGACATCGGCGTGGGCTTGACCACACACGGCACGTCCGCGTCCGCCGCGGCCTGCAGGCCGTGTTCGGAGTCCTCGATGGCCACGCACTCGGCCGGAGACACGCCCAGCTGGCGCGCGGCCAGCAGGTAGCAGTCGGGGGCCGGTTTGCTGAACGCGACGTCGTCCGCGGTGACGATCGTCTCGAAGCGGTCGAGGAGGCCGTGGGCCGCGAGCGACGCGCGGGTGGCGTCGCGGGCCGCGCCCGTCACCACCGCGAGGCGCAGGCCCGCGGCCTGCAGCCGGTCGAGCACCTCGCGGGTGCCGGGCATCAGCGGGAACGGCCGGGCCGCGAGGAAGGCGCGGGTGGCCTCGGCCTTGCGTTCGGCGAGTTCGGCGGGCGCCACGTCGAGGCCGAAGCGCTCGGCGATGTCGACGGCGTTGGCCGGCGTGGGCATGCCCGCGTACAGGTCCTTGTAGAGCGGCTCGGGGAGCGTGACTCCGAGCGGTTCGAGCACCTCGTTCCAGAGGGCGAGGTGGCTCGGTTCGGAATCGACGAGCGTGCCGTCGTGGTCGAAGAGGATGGCTTTGGGCATGGGAGAGATGCCGCTCCGAGGGGCGGCCGTGGGTCCCGGCTTTCGCCGGGATGACGTTATGCCAGGCGCTGGCGGTGGCGGGCGATCTGCTGGCGCACCTGGGCCGGTGCGGTGCCGCCCAGCACGTTGCGCGCGTTGAGCGATCCGCGCAGCGTCAGCACGTCGAACACGTCGGGGGTGATCGACGCGTGGAAGCCCTGCAGCGTGGCCAGCGGCAGCTCGGACAGGTCCACGCCGGAGGCGATGGCCTGCTTCACGGCGTGTGCGACGACCTCGTGCGCGTCGCGGAAGGGCAGGCCCTTCTTGACGAGGTAGTCGGCGAGGTCGGTGGCGGTGGCGTAGCCCTTGAGCGCGGCACGTTCCATCGCCTCGGTCTTCACGGTGATGCCGCCCACCATCTCGGCCATGATGCGCAGGGTGTCGCGCACCGTGTCGACGGTGTCGAACAGCGGTTCCTTGTCTTCCTGGTTGTCCTTGTTGTACGTGAGGGGCTGGCCCTTCATCAGCGTGATCAGGCCCATCAGGTGGCCCACCACGCGGCCGCTCTTGCCGCGCGCCAGTTCGGCGACGTCGGGGTTGCGCTTCTGCGGCATGATCGAGCTGCCCGTGCAGTAGCGGTCGGCGAGGTCGATGAAACCGAAGTTCTGGCTCATCCACAGCACGATCTCTTCGGCCAGGCGCGACACGTGCACCATCGTGATGGACGCGAACGCGCTGAACTCCATCGCGAAGTCGCGGTCGCTCACGGCGTCGAGGCTGTTCTGGCACACGCCGTCGAAGCCGAGCGTCTTCGCCACGCGCTCGCGGTCCAGCGGGTAGCTGGTGCCGGCCAGCGCGGCGGCGCCGAGCGGCAGGCGGTTCACCCGCTTGCGCACGTCCTGGAGGCGCTCGGCGTCGCGCGCGAACATCTCCACGTAGGCCAGCAGGTGGTGCGCGAAGCTCACCGGCTGCGCCACCTGCATGTGCGTGAAGCCCGGCAGGATGGTGTCGACGTTGCGGTCGGCCACGTCCACCAGCGCCTTCTGCATGTCGGCCAGAAGCGGCAGCAGCGTGTCGATCTCGTCGCGCAGCCACAGGCGCACGTCGGTGGCCACCTGGTCGTTGCGCGAGCGGCCCGTGTGCAGCCGCTTGCCGGCGTCGCCCACCAGTTGCGTGAGGCGGGCCTCGATGTTCAGGTGCACGTCCTCCAGGTCGAGCTTCCACTCGAACGCGCCGGATTCGATGTCGGCGGTGATCTGGGCCATGCCGCGCTGGATGTCGGCCAGGTCCTTCGGCTGGATGATGCCCTGGGCGGACAGCATCTCGGCGTGTGCGAGGCTGCCCGCGATGTCGGCCTTCCACAGGCGCTTGTCGAAGAAGACGCTCGCGGTGTAGCGCTTGACCAGCTCGCTCATCGGCTCCGAGAAGAGCGCGGACCAGGCTTGGGATTTCTTGTCGAGTTGGTTGGAGGACATGGCGAAAAGGAGGCGGGAGTGCGGGGCACGCCGGGGAACAAGGGATTGCCGCGGGAGCCGACTTGGCGACAATGCGCCACGGTCCGGGCTGGAGCCCGGATTCTAAATCCCCCTCCCGATTCCTCCCCGTCCCTCCCAGTCCCGATGGCCAACCCCCCGCCGCCCGAGTCCGACCGCGCCCCCCGCCGGCCCTCCGAGCCGTCCTGGGGCGACAGCACCCGGCCCGGCGACCTGCGCAACCACAGCAGCGCGTTCGGCACCACCACCGGCTTCGGCCCGGGCGGCTCCGCGCTCGCGCCGGATCCCCGCGTGGCCTCCGCGTTCGACGTGTGCCACGTCGGGGTGCTGCTGCGGGCCGTGCTGTTCGTGCACGGCGTGCTGGCCGTGGGCGTGGCGTTCGGCCCGAAGTCGATCGACGCCTGGCTCAACCGGTTCGCCATCGGCGCGGGCCTCGCGCTCCCGGCCACGCTCGCCTGGCTGGTGGTGGCCTGCCTGCTCAAGCGCCAGCTGGGCCGGCTCGTGCCGTGGCTGCAATGGGTCGCCGCCGTCGCGCTCGGTGCCGCCTGCGGCGCCGGCGCCTACGTGCTGCAGGACGCCGGGTCGCTCGACCTGCTGGGCGGCATCCACTGGCCCGGGCCCACCGCCGCGGGCGGGGCGCTGGCCGCGGCGCTGTTCTACTGGCTCACGCTGCGCGCGCGCGCGCGGCTGCCCGCGCACGTGGAAGCCCGGCTGGCGGAATTGCAGTCCCGCATTCGCCCGCACTTCCTGTTCAACACGCTGAACACCGCCATCGCGCTGGCCCGGCTCGACCCGGCCCGCACCGAAACCCTGCTCGAAGACCTGGCCGAACTGTTCCGCGTGGCGCTCAACGACAGTGGCGAGGCCGTCACGCTGTCCGAGGAAGTGGCCTTGGCGCAACGTTATCTCGCCATCGAGCAGGTGCGATTTGGTGACAGATTGAAAGTGACGTGGGAGCTCGACGAGGACGCGGGCCAGGCCCGCGTGCCGCCGCTGCTGCTGCAGCCGCTGGTCGAGAACGCGGTGCGCCACGGCGTCGAGCCGGCGCCCGAAGGCGGCCAGATCCGCATCCGGACGCGGGTCAAGCGCGCCCACGCGGTGATCATCATCGTCAACACCATGCCCGGCAAGCCGTCCCGGCCGGGCAACGGCATCGCGCTGCGCAACGTCCGCGAGCGCCTGCGCCTGATGCACGATGTGACGGCGCAGTTCGAGGTTCGTGCCGACAATCAGTTCTTCCGGGTTCAGATGGTGGTGCCGCTGTGACATTGGCGTTGCGGGTCCTCGTGGTCGACGACGAAATGCTGGCGCGTGCGCGTTTGCGCACGCTGCTGGCCGAGTGCGCCTCGCCGGCGGCCGCCGTGGCGGGCGAAGCCGCCCATGCCGGGCAGGCCCTCGAGTGGCTCGCGGCCAACCGCTGCGACGTGGTGCTGCTCGACATCCACATGCCTGGCCTCGACGGCGTCGAGCTGGCCCGCCGGCTGCGCGCCCAGGACGACCCGCCCGCCATCGTGTTCGTCACGGCTCACGCGGAACACGCGCTGCAGGCCTTCGAACTCGACGCGGTCGACTACCTCACCAAACCCGTCCGCCGCGACCGCCTCCAGGCGGCGCTGCAGCGGGTGGCCACCCGCGTGCGCCCTCCGGCCGCCGCGGCCCCGCCGACGGGCGGCGATGCCGATGCCGGCGTGCTGCTCGTCAACGACCTCGGCCGGCGCATCCGCGTGCCGGTGTCCGACGTGCTCTACCTCAAGGCGGAACTGAAGTACGTGACGCTGCGCACGGCCACGCACACCCACGTGCTCGACGACTCCCTCACCGACCTCGAGCAGCGCCTCGGCCCGCGGTTCCTGCGCGTGCACCGCAACGCGCTCGTGGCCCGCGGGGCCATGCAGGCACTCGAGCGGCGGCTCGTGCCGGGCGACGGCGCCGACGACGTCGCCGAAGGATGGGCGGTGCGCGTGGGGCCGGTGGGCGAATGGCTCACGGTGTCGCGCCGCCAGGTGGCCGCGGTGAAGGACGCCATCGCGGAGGGTGGGTTGTGAAACCGTCCCCGGTGGTGCTCGACGAACCGGAGGAGGGCAGCCGCGTCCGCGTCTCCGCCGTGCTGGGCGGGGTGCTGGTGGTGGTCGTCGTGGGGGTGCTGGCCTGGCTCGCGACCGGCACGCCGGCGGCTCCCGACCGCACGCCGGGCCTCCGCCAGACCGTGCGGCTGCGCGACGTCTGGGCCACCACGCCGCCGCCGCCGCCCGTGGCCGCCGAGGCCGTGGCAGCGGCCGCTTCGGCACCCGCCGACGTGCCGCCGGGCTGGCTCGACGTCTGCGGGATCGGGTTGGTCAAGGAATCGGAATGGATGGGGCAGGCGAGCATCGAGGCCCGCGCGGCCTCGATGGCGGCCGCGCGCCGCCAGGCCGTCGCGGCGTTCAAGGCGCGGGGCGACGAGGTGTCGCACGCGGTGGCGCTGGCGCTGGAGGCCTATGGCGGCGACGTCGAACTCGACGAAGCCCTGGCGTGCGAAGGCGAGGGATGCCCCGCCATTCCCACGCGCATCGAGTCGCCGCAGGCCCGCAAGCGGCGCTTTGCCTCCCACGTCGCCACGCGAGACCAGCTGGTGCAGCTGGCGCTGGGCTCGCGCAACCCCGAGGTCTATGCCCTCGCGTACAACGTCTGCGAGATGCAGGGCGGCGACGACGCCGGTTCGTCGTGCCACATGCTGTCGGCCGACCAATGGGCGCGGCTGGACCCCGGCAACGGCGTGCCCTGGCTCGCGGTGGCGGAGCGGGCGAAGGCGCGAGGCGACCGCGCCGGTGTCGCGGAGGCCCTGTACCGCGTGGGTCTGGCCACGTCGATGAACGCGCGGGTGGGCAGCCTGAGCCAGCGCCTGATCGAGCAGGGCGCAGGGCAGGGGGGCAGGACCCCGGGCGCCACGCCGTCGCTCGAGACGTTCGAACTCGCCTCGCAGACCTTCTTCCTCTACCTGCCGGGGCTGTCCGGGTACAGCGTGCTGTCGGGCGAATGTTCGGCCACTGCCGTGCGCGACGCCAACCGGCTGCAGCAGTGCGCCGCGTTCGCCGACACGCTGTGGTCGCGAGGCACCACCCTGTTCGACTGGAACATCGCGCTCGCGCTCGGCGCGCGCGTGGGCTGGCCGGCCGAGCGCCAGCAGGCCGCGCGCGACGAACGCGACGCGGTCATGCATGCCGCCGCCACGTCCCTCGACAGCGAACAGTCGCTCAGCTGCGAGAGCATCCGGCGCCACGGCCAGCACCTGACGAGCGTGGGCCAGCTCGGCGAGATCGGTGCCATGCGCGAACGTGTCCGCGCGTCCGGACGTTCCGTCGCCGACTGGGCCCGCGAGGCCCGGCAGGTGCGCGACGCGCTGGTGCGCTCCGCCGACGCGGCGCCCAGCGTGCCGCGGGTCCGCTGACCCCGCGGGCGCACGCGGAGATCCCCTGACCCCGGGGCGGTCACCGCCTCGGCCGCATTGCATTGGTATGCTTGCAGGCCCAGCCATCCGGTGCGGAGATCCTCTCCTTGCTCGACATCGAAGCCCCTCCCATCCCCGCCGACCAGATGCGCCGCGCGGGGCGTGACCTGCTGTCGCTGGCGCTGATGGACACGCGCAACCGCACGCTCCGCTGGGCCAGCGCGAACGAGGAGGCGCTCGGCAATTCCCGCTGGGGTCTCGGGCCCATGGCCGAAGTGCAGCCGTGCGACCCGCCGCTGTGGGCCATCGGCCACCTCGGCTGGTTCCAGGAGTTCTGGATCGCGCGCAACCTGCAACGCCAGCAGGGGGAACGCGCCGACCCGAAGTCCACGCGGCTCGCTTCCATCGACCCGTCCTCCGACAGCTGCTTCGACCCGCAGCACGCGCCGTTCGACGTGCGCTGGCAGCTCCAGCCGCCGGACCTGGACGCCACGCGGCAGTACCTCGTCGCCACGCTCGAGACCACGCTCGACCTGCTCGAGCACGCGGGGTCCGACGACGACGCCCTCTACTTCTTCCGCCTGGCGCTGTTCCACGAGGACCGCCAGAACGAGGTGTTCGCCACCCTGTCGCAGACCCTCGGGCAGCCCGCGCCGTGGCTGCCGTCCCCGGTGGCCTTCGCGCCGCGGGACCCGCTGCTGTTTCCCGCGTCCACGTGGACCTTCGGCAGCAGCCCCGGCGGGTTCTCGTTCGACAACGAGCGGCCGGTTCACGTCGAGCCCGTGCTCGAGTTCGAGATCGACGCCCAGGCCGTGACCTGGACCCAGTACGCCGAGTTCGTCGAGGACGGCGGCTACGACGACGCACGCTTCTGGTCGCCCGACGGCTGGGCCTGGGTGCAGCGCGAGGGCCGGCGGTCGCCGCGCCACGTCGACCAGCTGCGCCACGGCGTGCTGGTGCAGCGCTTCGGCCAGGCCGTGCGCGTGCCCATGGGCCAGGCCGCCATGCACCTCACCTGGTACGAGGCCGACGCCTGGTGCCGCTGGGCGGGCCGGCGCCTGCCCACCGAGGTCGAATGGGAACTGGCCGCCCACCAGGGGGCATCGCGTGGCTTCCGCTGGGGGCAGGTGTGGGAGTGGACCGCCACCACCTTCCGCCCGTTCGACGGCTTCCAGCCCGGCCCCGACCTCCATCATTCGCCGCCCGCCTTCGGAACGCACAAGGTGCTGCGCGGTGCCTCCTTCGCCACCAGCGAGCGCATGCGCCATGCAAAATTCCGCCACTTCCTTCGCCCCGAACGCGACGACCAGTTCACCGGTTTCCGCAGCTGTGCGCTGTAGCGCCGCCGTCCTGCTGGCCGGGCTGCTCGGGGCCTGCGCCTCGACGACGACCCCCACCGCACCGCCGCCGCGGGTGCTCGTGTTCGGCGAGCAGCACGACCAGGTCGACCAGCAGCGTCAGGTGGCCGAGGCCGTGGCCACGCTCGCCGCGCGCGGCCACTTGCGTGCGGTGGTGCTCGAGATGGCCGACCGCGGGGTCGACACCCGCGCGGTGCCGCGAGGTGCCGACGACGCCGCGGCCCGCGAGGCACTCGGCTGGCAGCAGGAGCGCGGCTGGCCCTGGGTCCAGTACGGCCCCGTCGTGATGGCGGCCGTTCGCGCCGGCGTGCCGGTGTGGGGCGGCAACCTGCCGCGCGCGGAGATGCGCGCCGCGATGACGAACACGTCGCTGGACGCCGCCGTGACGCCCGAGATCGCCGACAAGCTCACGGCGGCCATCCGCGACGGCCACTGCGGCCTGCTCTCCGAGGACATGGCACCCGGCATGCGCCGGGTCCAGATCGCCCGCGACCGCAGCATGGCCGGCGTCGTGCGCGACCGGCTCGCCGAAGGGCAGGGCGGCGTGGTGCTGCTCACCGGCGCCCAGCACGCCTCGCGCGACCGCGGCGTGCCGTGGCAGCTCGTGAAGCCGGATGTGGTGTCGGCCACGGCGATCCGGGTCGTGCTGTTCGAGCCCGGGTCCGACGGGCTCGTGGCGGACGAGCGGCGAGTGGCAGCGGTCACGCAGAGTCCGGATCGGTGCGAGGCGCTGAAGGCGAAGATGGGGACACCGGCGAAGTAGCCCGGTTCGCACCTCATGCTTCGCCCATCACACACCGTCGTCATCCCGGCGGAGGCCGGGACCCTGGGCCGACGCCGAAGGTCCCGGCCTCTGCCGGGATGACGGCCTCTTTGAAGGGCGCGGGCAGGAGCGATTCGCGCCGTCGTCCTACAGGCCCACGGCGCCTTCCCGGCGATGCTTGGCCCCCATGAGCCCCATCGCCTACGGCATCCCCGTCCTCCTCGAACACTGGGCGCTCACGCTCGCCGTCGCCCTGGTGGCGCTGGTCGCCGTCGAAGCGATCTTCTGGGTGGGCGTGCGCCTCGTGCGCCGCGCGGCCCGCCGCTCCGCGATGGCGGTCACCGTCACGCAGGCCATCCACGGCCCCTCGCACTGGGTGCTGCGCCTCGTCGCGCTGAACCTCGTGTGGCAGGGGGCGCCCGACGACCTCGCCGGGATCGCCGGCGTGCAGCGCTGGACCGGCCTGCTGCTGATCGCCGTGGTGACGTGGCTCGTGGTGCGCGTGGTGAACGGCACGGCCCGCGCGGTGGTGGCCGCGCACCCGGTGACCGTGGCCGACAACCTCGCGGCCCGGCGCATCCACACCCAGACCCGCGCCATCGCCAAGACCCTCGTGGGCCTGATCGTCGTGATCGGCGCGTCGCTGATGCTGATGACCTTTCCCGCGGTGCGCCAGATCGGCACGAGCCTGCTGGCCTCGGCCGGGCTCGTGGGCATCGTCGCGGGCTTCGCCGCGCGGCCGGTGCTGGGCAACCTGATCGCGGGGCTGCAGATCGGGCTCACGCAGCCGATCCGCATCGACGACGTCGTGATCGTGCAGGGCGAGTGGGGCGTGATCGAGGAGATCACGGGCGCCTACGTCGTCGTGCGGGTGTGGGACCAGCGCCGCCTCGTCGTGCCGCTGCAGTGGTGGATCGAGAACCCGTTCCAGAACTGGACGCGCAACACGTCCGAGCTGATCGGCACCGTGTTCCTGTGGGTCGACTACCGCATGCCGCTCGCACCGCTGCGCGAGGCATTGAAGGCCGCCTGCGAGGCCAGCCCCCACTGGGACCGCCGCTTCGCGCTGCTGCAGGTGGTGGAGGGCGGCGAGACGGCCATGCAGCTGCGCTGCCTGGTCACCGCCGCGAGTGCGCCGCAGGCATGGGACCTGCGCTGCGACGTGCGCGAGGCGCTGATCGATTTCGTGCAGCGCGAGTACCCGCAGTTCCTGCCGCGCCTGCGCGCGGAGGCCGAGATCGCAGCGCCTCAGCCTTCGCCGCTCGGGCCGCCGGCATAGCGGACGGCCTGGTTGCTGCGCACGAACCCGTACAGCACGAGCCCGGCCTGCGCCGCGATGTCGATCGCGAGCGACGTGGGCGCGGAGATGGTGGCGAGCGCCGGCACGCCGAGCCGCGCGCACTTGCGCACGAGCTCGTAGCTGGCCCGGCTCGACATCACCACGAAGCCGTCGGCGTTGGACAGGCCCGCCTGCGCGCGGCGCCCGAGCAGCTTGTCGAGCGCGTTGTGCCGGCCCACGTCCTCGGCCACGTCGGCGATCACGCCGTCCGGGTCGGACCAGCCGGCCGCATGGCAGGCGCCCGTGGCCGCGTTGATGGGCTGGTGGCTTCCCATGCCGGCGAGCGCGCGCTGCACCACCACGGGCGACAGCGTGGCCGCCCACGCGGGCGGCGCGAGGCGTTCAGGGGCGAGGTCCAGCCGGGTCAGGCTGTCGATGCCGCACAGCCCGCAGCCCGTGCGGCCGGCGAGCGACCGGCGCTGGTCCTTCAGACGCATCTCGGCGGCCGCGGCCACCTCGATCTGCACCTCGATGCCGGCGTCGCTTTCCACCATGTCGATGCCGTAGCACTCCGCGCGCGAAGCGAGCAGGCCTTCGGACAGCGCGAAGCCCAGCGCGAAGGCCTCGAGGTCGGCCGGCGTGGCCATCATCACCGCGTGGGAGATGCCGTTGAAGACGAGCGCGACGGGGGTCTCGACGGCGACCGAATCGGTCTCGGCGAGCGTGCCGTTGCGAAGCACGGGGACGGCGCGGGTGGGATCGGTCATGCCGAGGCCTCCACCGTGGTGCGTCCCGCCGGCGTGATCCACGCGCGCCAGCGGCCTTCGTCCTCGGCCAGCCGCGCGTAGCCGGGGCCGGCGACACCACCGAGCCGCGCGTCGCTCAGCATCGTGAACGTGCGGATCAGCACGGCCACGCGCTGATCGAGCTGCTTGGCGAGCCGCGTGAGCGGCACGCCGTCGCCGGTGTCGAGTTCGGCGAGCCGGGCGAGCACCGCGGTCTCGAGTTCGTCAAGCGGCCGGGGCATCGCACCGGGTGAGCTTCACCGGGATGGACTTGGACGTGGGCGTGCGCGCGCCGATCGCGAAGCTCTGCAGCGGCACGAGCGGGTTCGTCTCTGGGTAGTAGCTCGCGATGTTGCCACGCGGGATGTCGTACGAGACGAGGCGGAACTTCTCGGCGCGGCGCTCGACGCCGTCGGCGTACAGGCTCGTGATGTCGACCCAGTCGCCGTCCTTCAGGCCGATGTCGCGCAGGTCCTCGTCGTTGATGAAGACCACGCGGCGCTGGCCGTAGACGCCGCGGTAGCGGTCGTCCATGCCGTACACCGTGGTGTTGTACTGGTCGTGCGAACGCACGGTGGCGAGCGTGAGCACGACGGTGTCGCGGTGCTTCTCGCTGGCCTTCGCGCGGTGCACGAAGGTGTCGCGCGGCACGGCGTGCGTGCTGAACTTCGCCTTGCCCGACGGCGTGTTCCACACCCGTTCGGACGCCGTGTTGCGCAGGCGGAAGCCGCCCGGCTTCGCGATCTTCTCGTTGAAGCCGGCGAAGTCGTCGAACACGGCCTCGATGCGTTCGCGGATCAGGCGGTAGTCGGCGACGAGGTCGAGCCACGGCGTCTTGCTGTGCGGCAGCGTTGCCGCGGCCAGGCGGGCGACGATCATCGGTTCGGACAGCAGGTGCTCGGACGCCGGCGCGTTGAGGCCGGCCGACAGGTGCACCATGCTCATCGAGTCTTCCACCGTGACACCCTGCGTGCCGCCGGCCTGCACGTCGATCTCGGTGCGGCCCAGGCACGGCAGCAGCAGCGCCTGCTGGCCGTGCACGACGTGGCTGCGGTTGAACTTGGTGGCCACGTGGACGGTCAGTTCGCACGACTGCAGCGCGCGGTACGTGGCCAGCGTGTCGGGCGTGGCGGCGGCGAAGTTGCCGCCCATCGCGAAGAACACCTTGCACTGGCCCTCGAGCATCGCCTCGATGGCGCCCACGGTGTCGTGGCCGTGCGAACGCGGCGGCTCGAAACCGAACACCTTGCCCAGGCGGTCGAGGAACGCGGCGGTGGGCTTCTCGTTGATGCCCATCGTGCGGTCGCCCTGCACGTTGCTGTGGCCGCGCACCGGGCACACGCCCGCGCCTTCGCGGCCGAGGTTGCCGCGCAGCATCAGCAGGTTGACGATCATCTGGATCGTCGCGACCGAATGCTGGTGCTGCGTGATGCCCATGCCCCAGCAGGCGATCACCCGCTTCGACTCCATGTACTGCTTCGCCACCGCCTCGATCTCGGCCTTGGTCAGGCCGCTCTCGGTCTGGATGACGTCCCAGTCCTCGTCGAGCACGTCCTGCATGAACTCGTCGAAGCCGGAGGTGTGTTCGGCGATGAAGGCCGAGTCGACGATGGGCGCCAGGCCGTTGAGGCGGGCGTGTTCGTCGGCTTCCAGCACGAGCTTGCACAGGCCCTTCAGGAAGGCGAAGTCCCCGCCGATGCGGATGCGCACGTAGTGCGACGAGATGGGCGTGGAGCCCATCGTGGCCATCTCGAGCTTGTCCTGCGGGTCGGCGAAACGCTCCAGGCCGCGCTCACGCAGCGGGTTCACGCTGACGATGCGGCAACCGCGCTTGGCGGCGTCGCGCAGCTCGCCCAGCATGCGCGGGTGGTTGGTGCCGGGGTTCTGGCCGAGGATCAGGATCAGGTCGGCCTGCTCGAAGTCGTGCAGCGTGACCGTGCCCTTGCCCACGCCGATGGTGGGGCGCAGCCCGCTGCCGCTCGGCTCGTGGCACATGTTCGAGCAGTCGGGGAAGTTGTTCGTGCCGTACTCGCGCACGAACAGCTGGTACAGGAAGGCCGCTTCGTTGCTGGTGCGACCCGACGTGTAGAAGCTCGCCTGGTTGGGGTCGGGCAGGGCCTTGAGTTCGGCGGCGATCAGCGTGAAGGCGTCGTCCCAGGCGATGCGCTTGTACTTGTCGGTGACCGCGTCGTACACCAGGGGCTCGGTGATGCGGCCGAGCTGCTCCAGCACGTAGTCGGACTGTTCGGCCCACCACGACACGGTGTGCTCACCGATGACCTCGGGCGTGGCACGCTTCGACGTGGACTCGGCTGCGACGGCCTTGACGCCGTTTTCGCAGAACTCGAACGTGGAGGTGTGGCTGCGGTCGGGCCAGGCGCAGCCGGGGCAGTCGAAGCCGTCGGGCTGGTTCGCCGCCAGCAGCGTGCGGGCTCCCTTGCCCGGTGCGCCTTCCTTCATCAGCGTCTTGGCGACGCTGCGCAGCGCGCCCCAGCCACCGGCCGGGCCTTTGTAGAACTCGATCTTCTGTTCGCTCATAGGTGTGGGGTGGCATAAGGCCAGTTTGACTGTAGCCACCAATCGTTGGACGCACAATAAGAGGGACACCGCCGAGTTCATCGGCTGTGGACAGCATAAGCCAAGCATGCACAAAGTCACGATCCAGCCCCAGTGGACCATCTCCGGACCCGAAGGCGCCGCCCTCGCGCAGCGCCTGGTCGACCTGCTCGTGGGGGTGCACGACCACGGCAGCCTGCTGGCCGCCTGCAACGCGGCGAACGTCTCGTACCGGCATGCCTGGCAGCTGCTGCGGGAGGGCGAGGCGCTGATGGGGGCGCCGCTGCTCGTGATGTCGCGCGGCAAGGGCTCGATCCTGACGCCCCTCGGTGACAAGCTCGTGTGGGCCGACCGGCGCATCCGCGCGCGGCTGTCGCCGGTGCTGGACTCGCTCGCGTCGGAACTCGAGGCCGAGATCGAGAAGGTGAGTTCGCCCACGGCCCCGCTGCTGCGCATCCACGCGAACCATGGTTTCGCCGTCGAGGCCCTGCGCAGCCGGCTGCTGGCCTCGGGCGTGCCGAACGAGTTCCGCTACTGCGGCAGCGTCGAGGCCGTGGCCGCGCTGCACAACCAGGTGTGCGAACTGGCAGGGTTCGCCGTGCCCATCGGCGAGTTCGAGCCGCCCGTGGTCGAACACTACCGCCCGTGGCTCAGCGCCCGCCCGTACCGGCTGATCCAGGTGGCGGTGCGCAGCCAGGGGCTCATGGTGGCGCCGGGCAACCCGAAGAAGGTCTACGAGCCGAAGGACCTGGCCCGCCCCGGCATCCGCTTCATCAACCGCCAGCCGGGCTCGGGCACGCGGCTGCTGCTGGACCTGCTGCTGCAGCAGGCGAAGGTGGCGCCGGCGCGCATCTCCGGCTTCGAACAGTGCGAGTACACCCACGCCGCGGTGGCCGCGTTCGTGGCGAGCGGCATGGCCGACGTGGGCTACGGCGTGGAAACGCCGGCCCGCCAGTTCAAGCTCGATTTCATCCCGAGCCAACGCGAGCGCTATTTCCTGCTGTGCGACGAACGCAGCCTCGAGCGCGACGACGTGAAGGGCCTCCTCGACCTGCTGGGCGGCGCGGCGTTCAAGTCGGCGGTGGACGCGCTGCCGGGCTACCAGGCCGACGACGCCGGCCGGGTGTTCACGCTCGACGAGGCCTTCGCCACGTTCCGCGCGCGTGCGCCGCGCAAGGCCGCGGTGCGGCGCACCGGCTGAGGCCTGCACCAAAGGGCAATCGACGCCCGCCGCGGCGCGGCGCACAGTCGCCGGAGAAGGAGAGGGCGGCGATGGCACGCAGAGAGGTCCCCCGCGGCGCACACGCCGCCGTCGGCAACGTCGACCGCGACCCGGTCGACCTGGTCGAACTCAGCAGCCGCGGCCGCATCCGGCGCCTCGTGCCGCTGCGCTACGGCCGCATGCTCGCATCGCCGTTCGCGTTCTTCCGGGGCAGTGCCATCCTGCAGGCGCACGACCTCGCGGGTACCCCCCACACCGGCATCCTGATTCCCATCTGCGGCGACGCGCACCTCGCCAACTTCGGCGGCTTCGCCACGCCCGAGCGCACGCTGCTGCTCGACATCAACGATTTCGACGAGACCAGCACCGGCCCCTGGGAATGGGACCTCAAGCGGCTGGTCACGAGTTTCGTGCTCGCAGCACGGCAGACACGCCGCAAGCGGGGCGTCGCCGACGACCTGGTGCACGCCCTCGTGCGCACCTACCAGTCGCGCATGCGCGCCTACGCCGAGAGCGGCATCCTCGACACGTGGTACGACCTGGTGACCTTCGAGCGCCTGCTGGCCGAGGAGCCCTCGCCCGAGATCCAGAAGCGCATCCGCCGCGGCATGGAACGCGCCGCCGACCGCACCCACGAGGCCCTGCTGCCCAAGCTCACCCGGCGCGAGGGCGACCGCCTCACCATCCTCGACGCGCCGCCCGCGGTCTTCCACGCCCTCGGCAGCAGCACGCTGTTCGACGCGGACGACGAGGTCATGCGCATCCAGGACCGCGAGGCGGTGATCCAGTCCAGCTTCCGCGAGTACCTCGGCACGCTGCCCCCCGACCGCCGCCGCCTGCTGCTGCATTTCGTGCACCAGGACACCGCGTTCAAGGTCGTCGGTGTCGGCAGCGTCGGCACCCGGTGCCTGATCCAGCTGCTGATGGACGGGCAGGGCAAGCCGCTGTTCCTGCAGATCAAGGAGGCCTCGGTGTCGGTCGTCGCGCGCTACTTCAAGGCCCCCGGGCCGAAGTCCTCGCACGAAGGCCGCCGCGTGGTCGAGGGCCAGCGGCTGATGCAGGCCGCGAGCGACCTGTTCCTCGGCTGGACCACCGGTCCCTTCGGCCAGCACTTCCACGTGCGCCAGCTGCGCGACATGAAGTACTCGGTGCAGGTGGAGCTGATGGATGCGGAGCTGATGGAACGCTACGCGCGGACCTGCGGCTGGGTGCTGGCGCGCGCCCATGCCAAGGGCAGCGGGCGGGCGGCCGAGATCGCGGGATACCTCGGCAGGAGCGACCGCATGGCCGACGCACTGGTCGCCTACGCGAACGCCTACGCCGACCAGGCCGAGCGGGACCACGACTGCTTCGCCTCCGCGTGCCGCTCGGGGCGGCTGGAGGCGCGGACGGACGAGGACATGGCGGCGGATTTCCGGGTCTAGGTTTCCTCGGGGTGCAGGTGCACCGCGAGCCACAGCGCCCCTTCCGACACCCTCTGCACGGTGTGCGGCACGTGCGCCGGCAGGAACACATGGTCCCCGGCCTTCAGCTCGACAGCCGCCCCGTCGACGTCGAGCAGCGCCTCGCCCTTCACCAGCACGACCCATTCGTCCTGCGGCTGCACGTACGTCTGCGGCGTGACGTCGCCCGAGCTGACGATGCGCTCGATGACGAGGTTGCGGTGGTCGAGCAGCACGTCGAACCGCTCGCCCTGGGCGGGCGGCGTGCCGTCGGCGAAGAGGTTGCCGGTGTTCATGGGGCGAATGGGGAGTGGGCGACGCCGCCGATCGTAGCGGGCGCCGCCGTTCCCCGGCCGCTCAGGACGCGATGGCCGGCGGTCGCGCGCGGTACGCGCGCGGCGTGACCGCGTACGTGCGCCGGAAGGCGCGGCCGAACGCCGATTCGTCGGAGAAGCCGAGCTGCGTGGCGATGTGCCCGACCGGCTCGGTGGTCGTGCGCAGGTAGTCGCAGGCCGCGCGCATGCGCACCTCGTGCAGCACGTCGGTGAAGCGGGTCTGCTCGTCGCCGAGCTTGCGTCGCAGCGTGCGAGCGCTCATGCCGAGGGCTTCGGCCACCGGGCCCAGTTCGGGCAGGCGGGTGGGGTCGCGCAGCAGCAGGCGGCGCACGGCCGCGGTGGTGCTGGTGGCCGCCTCCATCTCCTCGTTGAGCGTGACGCACTGCGCCTCGCAGAGCCGGTGGGCCTCGTCGTGGCTGTGGGGCAGCGGCAGGTCGAGCATCGCACGCGGGAACCGCAGCAGCGTCTGCGGCCGGTCGTGGTACACGGGGCAGCCGAAGACCTCGCGGTAGCGGTCGGGCAGCTGCGGGTCCGGGAAGGCGCAGTGCACCTCGACCAGCCCGTTCGACACGCCGGTCAGCCGGCGCAGGGCCAACGCCCAGCCCGCGAGCTTGCCCTCCTGCCAGAAGGCCCGCATCGCGCGGCCGTAGGGTGTCGGCTCCCGCTCGATGAACTGCACCTCGACGACGTCGTCGTGATGGACGATGCGGGTCTCGATCAGCGGCCGGACGAGGTGGATGTACGCGGTCCAGGCGTCCAGCGCCTGGCCCAGCGACGTGGCCGACGCGATGGTGTGGCCCACGATGCCGAGGTCGAGCGGGTTGGTCATCTCGCCGTACAGCAGCCCCAGGCCGCGGTGCGGATGGCGTGCGAGCAGGTGCTCCATCCACGCGACCATGCGGCGGGTCTCGACGGGGGTGTCGGACCGCAGGTCGGCAGGCAGGCCGAACTCGGCGAGCGTGGGTTCCGCATCGATGCCGGTTCGACGCAGGACGGTGATCATCCGGAGCACCTGGACACCCGGGACGGTGTCCCAGGGATCGCCGGATCGGGAGGGGGGACGGGGTGGGCCGTGGCGGGTCATGGGTCGGCAGGAAAGGACACTGGTACGGTATCGTTCCCAGAGTGTAACTATGGGTTACACGTTCTCGATTCGCTCGGAAACCTCCCGAACAGGCCTCCGTGGTTTCCTTCTCACTTCCCGTTTTCGGTCCTGATCCAGTCGGCCACCGTGGGCGGACGACCGGCCGGATCGGCCGGGTCAGGCGACCTTGAACGTGCCCACGACCTGCGCCAGGCGCTGCGCCTGGTCGCGCAGGCTTTCGGCCGCGGCGCTGCTTTCCTCGACGAGCGCGGCGTTCTGCTGGGTCATCTGGTCGAGCTGGGTGACCGCGATGTTGACCTGGCCGATGCCGTCGGACTGTTCGGCCGAGGCGGTGGTGATCTCGCCGATGATCGCGGAGACCCGCTGCACCGAGGCGACGATCTCGTTCATGGTCTCGCCGGCGGCGGCCACGAGCTTGGAGCCCGACTCGACCTTGTCGACGCTGGTGCCGATGAGCGTCTTGATCTCCTTGGCGGCCTCGGCGCTGCGCTGCGCCAGCGAACGCACCTCGCCGGCCACGACCGCGAAGCCGCGGCCCTGTTCACCCGCACGGGCGGCTTCCACGGCCGCGTTCAGCGCGAGGATGTTCGTCTGGAAGGCGATGCCGTCGATGACGCTGATGATGTCGCCGATCTTCTTCGAACTGGCGTTGATCTCGTCCATCGTCGAGACGACTTCGGAGACGACCTGGCCGCCGCGCTGGGCCACATCGGCCGCGTTGGAGGCGAGGTGGTTGGCCTGGCGGGCCGACTCGGCGCTCTGCTTGACGGTGCCGGTCAGCTGCTCCATCGAGGAGGCGGCCTGCTGCAGGTTCGATGCGGTCTGCTCGGTGCGGCCGCTCAGATCGAGGTTGCCCGTGGCGATCTCGCTGCTGGCGGTGTGGATGCCGTCGCTGCTCGCGCGCACCTGGCCCACGAGGTGGCCGAGGGACTTCTGCATGGTCTTGAGCGACTCGAGCAGCTCGGCGGCTTCGTCGCGGCCGGTCACGGTGATGGGGCGGGTGAGGTCGCCCTCGGAGATCGCCTGGGCGATCGACTTGGCCTGCGCGATGGGGGTCACGACGGAGCGGCTCAGGCGCCAGGCGAGGCCCACGGCCAGCAGCAGCGCGAGCACGCCGCCGACGGCGAGCGCGATGGCGCCGGACTGGGCGGCGGCCTCGGCGCGGGCCTTCGTCTCGTCCATGCTCTCGCGCTGGCGCACGATGAGCTTCTCGACCGACTCGCTGTACGCGGCGGCGGCCGGGAACAGCTTCGCGAGCACCTCGGCGGTGACGTCCTCGCCCGCTTCCTTGCGCTTGAGCAGGTCGTTGCGCAGTGCCTGGTAGGCGTTGCGCTGCGTGGTGATGTTGTCGAGCAGGCGCTTGTCCTCGTCCGACGTGGCGATCTCGACCATGCGCTTGAGGCGGGCCGTCTGCGCGGTCACGACGTCCTGCATCTCGACCTTCACCCGCTTCTTCACCTCGGCGTCCGAGGCGTAGAACATGACCCACGTGCGGGCGGCGTTCGATTCGATCGCCCGGCCCCAGCGTTCCGACATGGAGAGCTTCTCGGCGTCGACGGTGCCCAGCTCCTCGGCGAGCTTGTGCACGACGGAGATGCGGTTGATGCCGAAGCCGACGGCGGCAGCCACCAGCAGCACGATGGAACCGAACCCGACGGCGAGGCGGGGACCGAGGCGGAGCGACGACAACGAAAACATGGTGAGGACCCTGGTTGAGGCGACTTCAGAGGCATATCGGATGAGCCCCATGGCCGCTTGAGCCGCTGAACCGGTCCAGATTTGTAAAACTTTCCTGTGTTGCGGTGCGGCACCTGCCGATCTCCGGTCGTACTTCACGACCGTGCGGCCCGCCCGAGCCGGCGCTGGCGAACAATGTCGTTTCTCCTGCGCAGTACCCATGGACCCGTTCACCGTCATCGCCATGCTCGCCATCCACCTCCTGGGGACGGCCGGGCTGTTGTTCCTCGTGTGGCGGCTGATGCCGGCGGCGCCGGGCCTCGCGGCGTGGTGGGTGGCCAGCGGCCTCTTCGGCCTGGCCTACCTCGTTCGGCTGGTGGTCGGCATGGAACACGGCGACGGGGTCGGCGTGGCGGCCGACAGCCTGATGCTGCTCGCCGTGCTGCGTTTCGGCGACGGCGTGCGGGAGTTCACGGGACGCGCCGCGTGGAAGCCGGCGGCCACCTTCATCGCGTGGGCGCTGGCCGTGTCGCTCGAGGCCGCCGCCACGGTCGCCTTCGGTGCCCAGGGCCGCTACACCGTGCTCAACCTCGCCATCGGCGGCCTGTACGCCCACCTCGCGTGGACCATCGCGGTCGAGGTGGGGCGCCAGCCCCGTCCGCTGCGCGCGCCGCTGCGCCTCCTCGCCTTGCTGATGGGCGGCCTCTCCGCACTGACGCTGGTGCGGGCCCACAGCCTCTTCGCCGACGGCATGGCGGTCGCGTTCCACGGCCCGCTCGCGAAGGTCTACTACATGTACGCGTCGACGAACGCGGTGGTCGTCGGGCTCACGCTGCTGTGGCTGCTGTTCCTCCGCCTCAACGGCCAGCTCGCCGACCTCGCGGCGCGCGACCCGCTCACCGGCGTGCTCAACCGCCAGGGCCTCGACGAACGCGTGCGCCGGCACTTCGAGCGCCCGAACGCCGCCCCGCTCACGGTGATGCTGCTCGACATCGACCACTTCAAGCAGGTCAATGACACCCACGGCCACGCCACGGGCGACGCCGTGCTGATGGCCGTCGCGCGGACACTCGTCTCGCACCTGCGGACCGGCGACTTCGTCGCCCGCGTGGGCGGCGAGGAGTTCCTGATCGGCTGCGCCGAAGGCGCGCACCCCGACGACGCGATGGTGTTGGCGCGCCGCCTCAACGAGGCCGTCGGTCAGCTGCAGGTGGCCGCGCCGGGGAACGCGGTGCCTGTCGTGTGCACGGTGAGCGTGGGCGTCTCGGGCCGCGTCGCCTCGCGCGCGGACTGGGAGGCGGGCACGCGCCAGGCGGACCGAGCGCTGTACCAGGCGAAGGCGGACGGGCGGAACGCGGTGCGGCCGGCCGTCGTGTCGCACGCGGCCTGAGCGAGCGCGCGCGGGGTCAGGCCCGCAGGATCTTCTCCATCGCCTTGCCCTTCGCCAGCTCGTCGACGAGCTTGTCGAGCTGGCGGATCCGTTTCATGAGCGGGTCCTCGACCGCCTCGACACGCACGCCGCACACCACGCCCTTGATGAGTTCGCTGTTCGGATGCATCGACGGCGCCTGGTCGAAGAAGGCGCGGAAGTCGGTTTCCTGCGCGAGCTGGCGGTTCAGTCCGTCGGTGTCGTAGCCCGTCAGCCAGCAGATGATCCGGTCGACCTCGTCCTTCGTGCGGCCCTTGCGCTCGGCCTTCTGGACGTACAGCGGGTAGACCTTGGCGAACGGGGTGGAGAAGATGCGGTGGTCCGGCATGGTGGGGCTTTCGGTTGGTGGGTGATTGTCCCCGCTACCCGCCGCCGAACGTCGCCAAGGCGCCCCTTGGACTGTCGCATCTCAGGGCGTGCCAGTTGATCACCTTCTCTCTGTTGGCCGAACGCTCACAGCGTGTCCCCGCCATTGCCATTGGCTTGAGACTTCTTCTTCCAACGGAAGCGGCCGCGTCATCAACTGTGATGATTCGTGCCGTTGTTGCAATGAACAGAATCAGCAGATGAGCCCTGAGGCATGGGGCCGGGCGTTGTTCCCACGACGATGGGATTTGAGGGAGAGACCATGCGCGCGTTGAAGTGGGCTGCCGTGATGACGCTGACTTCAGTCTCCGTGTCCGCCGTGGCGGCCTCGACGGGGGAGTCCCTGGCCCAGCTCACGAGTACGCTCAGCGGCTACCTGGCGACACTCGCGGGTACCAGTGCACTGGTCGTCGCATTACTCGAGGCCTACAAAAAATTGCTGTCGGTCAGGGGCAAGTACCACCGCACAGCCATCATGCGCTGGCTGGCACAGGATTCCACCTCGATCACAGGTGAACTCGCTCTCGCGAAACCCGGCATCCTTTCGGCCGTTGCATTGGGGGGCGGAAACCACTACGCCGTTCCCGATTACCGCAAAGTGATGGGTAAGGACTACAGCCCGGAGCAGGCCTACGCCGAGTTCTTCCATCTGACATCCGGCCAATCCAAACCCGCGACACCTCACCCTTCGCATGCGATTGTTCGGTGGCGCAGCGTTGATCGGGCAGTTTTCGAGTTGGAGACATCGCGCATGATGTCTCAGGTCCAGGATGCAGCCGATGCAGTGCTCAATGGCCCGCAGCGGTATCCCCACCTCTACGCATTCCTGACTCGAGGAGTCGATGCCTCCGATGCAGCCGCCTGGCTGGCCTACATGTCATCCCCGCCAGCATCTGGACCGACCAAACAGGACTCGGATCGCTATGCGCGGATCAGGATGTTGATGCGGCGCCAACTCGATGCGTTCCAGACTGTGACGACGTGTCGCTGGGATGACCTCAATCAATGGTGGGCGATGCTGCTCGGGGCCGTCATCCTGTTCATCGCGTTGGTCATCGGTGCGGATCCACAATTCGTGGAGAAGCCGGCTTTCGATCCATGGGAGTCGTTAAAGGCTGGCTGGCGAACCCTCTCCGATCCGCAGACTTCCGTTCTGGGGCTCCTGTTGAAGGCCGCCCTCGGGGGGGTATTGGCGCCCATCGGGAAGGATCTGCTGAACAGCATCTCCTCGATCAAATTCTCCAGGTAGCTGAGGCCGCGATGTCGCGCTATGAGGGAGATTTCGATGGTTACGCCGCAGGCCTGCGGCTCGACATGCGACGTGACCCTGAGGGTGGACCCGTCGTGCCGTGCACGGCGGAATGGCAGAACGGCCAACCGCGATCCCAGCATGATCTCGTGGTACTCATCCACGGCTTCAACAACAACCGTTGCGAAGCACAGCAAGCCTACTCAGGCTTTCGCGAACTGCAGAAGGGATTGCTGGATCTCGAGTCTGGAGAGAGGTTTGAGGCGATGCTGGCCGATGCGTTCTGGCCAGGCGATGCCAACTATGCCGGGCCGCTTGATCTCGTGGATTTCCTGGTCTATCCCGCCACCATTGCCGGTGCCAAACGAACCGCGGACGCCTTGAGCGCCTACCTTCTGCGGCGAACCGACGTGCTTAACCTGTGCTTTGTCGGGCATTCCATGGGATGCAGGGTTGTTCTCGAAACCATCATGCGCTTAAAGGCTGACCCCAAATTCCAGACGCCCATCCGCAAGGTGTGTCTGCTCGCTGCCGCGGTACCGACGTTCACCGTGTTCCCGGGAGGCACGCTGGAGAGTGCCTTCACCGCTGCGGAACAGGTGGCGGTGCTTCACTCCAAGGACGACATCGTGTTGTCTGGAGCGTTCCCTCTCGGTCAAACGCTTGCAGGGGACGGATTTTTCCCAACGGCGATTGGGCGTCACGGCGATGTGCCATGTTCCCCAGGCAGGGTCATGAGTCAACCTGTTGAGGGGGCGGGCCACAGCGACTACTGGGGCTGGCGGAGCACTGTGGCCAGCGCCAAAGCGGCGGGTTTTATCAGCGGCTTCCTCGACATCATGTCGAGCGCGCGGGTGTTGCAAGAGATTGCCTTGCCGCAATCAACGGGCGTTTGCAGCCGGATGGCTCCAGAGCGGCGAGTGGTGGGTGGCGGTTGCACTGCACAGCCGACATGAATACGCGATGGATCAAGTCTTGTGCGGAATGACTTTGGCTTCGTCTCGATTGATACGTCGATCCACATCGTGTGGGCAATCGCAAGGGGGCGACTGCTGGAGCAAAGCAATGATCAGGGAGGTACCAATGCTTCGAGTCATCACGGCGTTGAGCACGTTGCTCCTGCTTTCTCTTTCTACTAACGCGCGCGCTTTTCAACTCTCGCCAGACGGCACTTCGTTCGAGAGACGCTTAGCCAGCCAGGGGCAGCCAACTGGCCAACGGCTTCTCGGCAAGATCGCCAGTTTCGGCGTCCGCAAATTTGGTTCTCCTGTCCACGAGGAAATTTCCAACCGTGCGCTTGATTGCGAGGGCGATGCGGAAATCTGTGCCGATCCAGACTGGGATCCCGCCCAAGCGTACATTCTCGCGGGCGTCCGCTGGAACGACGATCCGCCGTTTAGGTTCGAGCGGAGTTTCGGCAAGTACGTCGGATGTACGCCCGGGCAAACCGTTCGCCTCGTCGTACAGCCGGAATGTTGGGCTCGGGTCTTTGTCGATGGCAAGAAGCGAGCCAAACGCGGTGAGTCGCTGGACGCAAGGTCGGCCCCACTGCTCCTGCGCTCCCACTTTGGTGACATGCAGTTCCTCCATTCAATGGGCGGACGTGACGGCGAATCGCCGGAGGTTACACGCGCACGAATTCTGATGTGGTCCGAGTTCACTTGGAAAGTTGCCACCCAGCGCATCCTCGGCGGAGAAATAGTCGCGAAGGTGAATGTCGCAGGGATGTCCGAAGTTTTTGGTGCCAACGGCTGGAGCGTGCAGGATCTATTCACCTTGGGTAATCCCAACATTCGGAAACCCGCATATCTTGCTGCGGTTGCGTTCGGTAGTCTTCTTCATACTGTCCAGGACTCCTTTTCGCGGGCCCATGTGAGCCGGCGTTCGCCTGAGTACAACGCGACTTGCCCGGGCTCGGCCGGCAAGCATCTCGCTCCAGGCGCAATCGAAGAGTTCCATTCGTATTCACACCAGGATGCTGACTTGCACGCGGACGCGGATGTTCGTCCAGCCTTCTCTGCGCACCAATCTTCCGGAAAGCCCACGACCGTGGACGTCGGTCGCACCCTTGCGGAGTTTTACGGTCGACAGGCCGCATGGAGCGAGGTGGCCCCGTATATCAGCTGCATCTTTCTGCTCCACGAGAATCCCCGGCCGGCTTCACCCGGTGACTTCGCCGCTCCCTAGAACAGAGCGATTCCGGCTACTCGGCGTTTCGATGTTGGAGACAGCGTCGGCATTGCACTCAAGAACAGCGAGCACTGTGTCGGCTCTGTCAGGTACGTTTCCAACTCGCGGGGTTTACCGAGCAGCAAAGAACTGACTCGGCGTCTGCCCGAACTGCCTGCGGAACATCGTGGCGAACGCGCTGGGGCTCTCGTAGCCGAGCGCCAGCGCCACGTCGATCACCTTCTCGCCGCTGGCCAGCAGCTCCAGCGCCCGCAGCAGCCGCGCCTGCTGGCGCCACTGCCCGAAGGTCATGCCGGTGCCGGCCGCGAACAGGCGCTGGATGGTCTTCACGTCCACCGACAGGCGCGCCGCCCAGTCCGCGAGCGTCGACGGGTCGTCGAGCTGCTGCTGCAGGTGCGAGCAGATGGCGGCGAGCCGCGGGTCCGTGGGCATCGGCAGGTGCAGCGGCAGCACGGGCAGTGCGCGCAGTTCGTCGAGCATCAGGCGCATCAGCCGGCCGTCGCGGGAGTTCGGCGTGTACGGGTGCTGCACGTCGACGGCGGCGCGGATGAGTTCGCGCAGCAGCGGCGAGATGCCCACCGCGCAGCAGCCTTCCGGCAGCTTCGGTGCGGCATCGGGCTTCACGAAGAGGCTGCGCATGTGGACCTCGCCGATGCAGCGGATCGCGTGTTCCATGCCCGCCGGCAGCCACAGGCCGCGCGTGGGCGGGATCACCCAGCGGCCCGCGGCGGCCTGCACCACCATCACGCCCTGCACGGCGTGCACGAGCTGGTGCTTGGCGTGGGCGTGGGGTTCGATCTGCCAGCCTGCCGGGTAGTCGGTGGCGCGGCAGGCCACCGGCGCCGGGGCGCGGTCGACCTCGACGAGCACCTGGGGCAGGGGCGCGGGGCGGTGGGTGGCGGGCATGTCCTTTTCGAAAGGGTCCGTGGTTGGTTCGCGCGAGACGGGCGTGGCGCCGGTTCCTAGAATTCTGGCACGCCGCTCCGTTTTCTTCCCATGAACACGACCACCGCTTCCTTGCCCCAGTCCCCCGCACGCTCCGGCCCCGCCTTCGGCATCCTGGGGGCGATCAGCACGTCCCACCTGGTCAACGACATGATGCAGTCGCTGATCCTCGCGATGTACCCGATCCTCAAGGGCGAGTTCCACCTGAGCTTCGGCCAGATCGGGCTGATCACGCTCACGTACCAGCTGACGGCCTCGCTGCTGCAGCCGCTGATCGGGCTGTTCACGGACCGCAAGCCGCTGCCGTGGTCGCTGCCGTTCGGCATGGCGTCCACGCTGTGCGGGCTGATGCTGCTGGCGTTCGCGCCGAGCTTCGGCGTGGTGCTGCTGGCCGCGGCCTTCGTGGGGCTGGGCTCGGCGATCTTCCACCCCGAGTCGTCGCGCATCGCGCGGCTGGCCTCGGGCGGGCAGCACGGGTTCGCGCAGTCGGTGTTCCAGGTGGGCGGGAACGCGGGCACGGCCGTGGGTCCGCTGCTGGCAGCCGCGGTGATCGTGCCGTTCGGCCAGCGCAGCGTCGCGTGGTTCGGGCTGGCCGCGCTGCTGGGCATCGTGCTGCTGCTGCAGGTGAGCCGCTGGTACGCGGCGCACCACGTGGCGCGGGCCGCCGCGAAGCGCCCGGCCGTCGAATCGCCGTACCCGCGCAACGTGGTGCTGGGCGCCATCGCCGTGCTGCTGGTGCTGATCTTCTCGAAGTACTTCTACATCGCCGGCCTCAGCAGCTTCTACACGTTCTACCTGATCGAGAAGTTCGGGCTGTCGGTGCAGTCGGCGCAGTTCCACCTGTTCATCTTCCTGTTCGCGTCGGCCGTGGGCACGGTGGTGGGCGGCCCGGTGGGCGACCGCATCGGGCGCAAGCCGGTGATCTGGGCGTCGATCCTCGGCGTGGCGCCGTTCGCGCTGCTCCTGCCGCATGCGAACCTGTTCTGGACCACGGCGCTCACGGTGGTCATCGGCCTCGTGCTGTCGTCGGCGTTCTCGGCCATCCTCGTCTACGCGCAGGAACTGATGCCCGGCAAGGTGGGCATGGTGTCGGGCCTGTTCTTCGGCTTCGCGTTCGGCATGGGCGGCCTCGGCGCCGCGGTGCTGGGCCTGCTCGCCGACCGCACCAGCATCGACTTCGTCTACCACGCGATCGCCTGGCTGCCGCTGCTCGGGGTGGTGGCGGCGCTGCTGCCCCGATCCCGGCCTTCGGGGAAGTGACCTCGGGAGATGGGACAATGGCGGCTGGCATGTGCCAGACCCATTCATCTCGAAGAGGAATCACCATGAGCGCAGACAAGCATCGCGCAGTCCGTCGGCAGAAGCAGAAGCGTGCCAAGGACCAGAAGAAGGACGACCGCCAGCAACGCGAAGCGGCCGTGGCCCAGGCCGCCGCCGCGCCGAAGAAGGCCTGAGCCCTTCACGCCGGCCGGCCTCGAGCCGGCTGACGCACAGGCGACCCCCGGGTCGCCTGTTTCGTTTCAGGGTGGCGAACGCCCCCGCCGTGCGGAAACGGCCGCCGCCAGCACCAGGTACGACCCGCACAGCACCATCAGCTGCCCGCCGAGCGGCGCCACGTCCGCGAGCGACGCGCCCTGCTGGTTGAGCCGCACGAATGCGAGGATGCCGGGCGAACTCGGGAACGCCGCCGCCAGCACGTTCAACGGCGCGGGGATCGATGCCACCGGCCAGGGCACCCCGCTCAGGAACATCAGCGGCAGCGACGTCGGCACCCACAACATGAACACCCGCTCGCGCCGGCCGGCCCAAGCGCCCAGCGCGACCCCCATCGCGGCCGACGCGAGGCAGAACACCGGCAGCAGCGCGGCCGCGCCCCACGGATTGCCACCGCGCGGCAGGTCCCAGAACCAGAAGACGAAGCCGAACCAGAAGAGCCCCGTGAGCGTGCCGAACGCGCTCAGCGTCGCGAGCAGGCCCAGGCCGTTGCGCGGCCGCGCGAGCCATCGCAGGCGCGACCGCCCGCGTTCGGCCCAGGTGCCCACCAGCATCGCGGCCGAGATGAGCACCGTCTGCTGAACGATCAGCACCGACACCGCGGGCACGATGTAGCTCGCGTAGCCGTCGCGCGTGTTGAAGAGCGAATGGGGAACGACCCGCACCGGCGCGCGCTGCAGCGCGGCCATCGCGGGCGTGGCGCCGCCGGCCTGCCGCCGTGCGATCTCGATGCCCGCCGACAGGGTGCCCACGACCTCGGCGAACCCCTGCAGCACCGTCTTGTTCAACAGCAGGAAGGCCCCGTTGCCCATCACCGGCAACGTCACCGCACGGCCGCGGTACACGTCGGCATGCAGGCCGCGCGGCACGACCAGTAGCCCCTCGACCTCGCGCCGCCACAGCGCCTCGCGGGCCTCGTTCTCGTCGCCGGTGACGAGGCGCACGTCGAGCTTCGGCGAGGCCTTCGCGAACCTCACGAGCTGTCGCGTGAGCGGACCGGGGTCGCCGTCGACGATGGCCACCGGCACGCGCGTCACCTCCTCGCGGGCGTACGGCAGCGGATAGAAGAACGCATACGCCACGCCGGCCACGACGAGGAGCAGCAGCACCCCGGTGTCGCGCAGCACGGCGCGCAGCGTGAGGCGCATCGCCAGGAGCACGCCATGGCGCCGGCTCACGAGTGTCCCCACGCGGCGGGCCGTGCCATCCGCCGCACGAGGGCGGGTGCGGCGAACCACGGCAGCACCGCGAACCCGGCCAGCACCGCGGCGCTGCCCATCGACACCGCCCACGGTGCCCCCATCCACCACTGCTCCGACTGCAGCCGGAGGAAATGCGTGAGGGGCAGCGCGGCCGACCAGCCCTGTGCCAGCAGCGGCATCGCGGCCACCGGGAACGCGATGCCGCCGTACGTGAACGCGGGCGACGTGATGAACCCCGCGGCCGACAGGCCCAGTCGCAGGCCGGATGCGAGACCGACCACGAGCATGCCCACGGCCGCGTTCGCGGCGACCATCGCGCCCCACGCGGCCAGCAGCAAGGGCAGCGAACCCGCCACCGCGAAGCCGCGCGCGAGCACGAGCCAGCCGACGAGCCCCCATCCGATCACCAGCAGCGGCAGCATCCCCACCGCGAGCTTGCCGGCCAGCGCGGCGCCGGGCCGCCCGCCGGCCGCGGCCAGCCACGCGGACACGGTGGCCTCGCGCAATTCGCGGCCGATCAGCACCACCGTCGTGAACATCGCGAACATCTGCACCAGGGCCGCGCCGAGTGCCGGCACCAGGAACCCTTCGTAGTTCATCGCCCCGTTGAAGAGGGTGACGAGGCCGGGCCGCAGCGGCTCGACGGCGCCGAGCGCGGTTGCGGCCGCTTCGCCGTGCGCGGTGCGGATCTGCAGCTCGGCCCCGGCCGAAAACAGCGTGACGGCCACTTGCACGTCGCTCTGCATCACGCTGGCCGCGGTGGAGAGCTGGCCGTTGACGAAGAGCTGCAGGGCGTTGGGCGAGCCGGTGCGCAACCGCCGCTCGAAGCCTTCGGGCACCACCAGCAGGCCCACGGCCTCGCCGCGGCGCACGGCGGCGAAGGCGTCCGAGTCGTCCGCCGGCGAACCGTCCACGCGCAGCGTCGGCGCCTGGCCGATGAACCGGGCGAGCTGCCGCGACGTGGCCGAGCGGTCGTGGTCGGCCACGCGCAGGGGCAGGTCGCGCGGCAGCCCGGCCGAGAACGTGGCGGCCACGACCACCACCATCAGCAGCGGCCACCACGTGACCAGCGCGAGCAGCCAGCCGTCGTGCCGCAGCGCCCGCAGTTCACGATGGGCGACGGCCCGCAGCGCCTCCGTGAAGCCGGGGCGGTCCATCGCTCAGGACGCCGGAGCCATCGGCACGAGCACGCTCATGCCGGGCCGCGCGCCCTTCAGGTCCGCGAGCGGCCGGGCACGGACCTCGAAGGTGCGGGCGTCGAAGCCCGGCCCCGACTTCGTCGAGCGCCACGTCGCGAAGTCCGGCTGCGCCGCGACGTAGAACACCTCGAACGCGACGCCGGTCTCGGCGAGCGCCGGCACGTCGCCGTCGAACTTCGCGCCGTGGCGAAAGCGCGGCATCAGGTCCTCCCGCACGTTGAGCACCACCCAGGGCCGGGCCACGACCGTGATGGTGGCCACCGGCACCCCCGCGGGCGAGATCTCGCCGGGCTTGGCATAGACCTTCGTGACCTCGCCGCCGACCGGGCTCGCCAGCCGCGATTCCGACGCGGCCACCTCGGCCTCGGCGACGACGCCCTGCGCCTGGCGCAGCTGCGCGGCCGCGGCGGCCTTGTCCTCGACCCGCGCGCCCTGTTGCGCCATCTCGTACTGCGCGTGAGCGGCGCCGGCGAGGTCGGCCGCGGCCTTCCACTGCGTCTCGGCCTCGTCGCGCTTCTGCGCGGCGATCAGCCCGTCGCGCGCGAGGCCGTCGACGCGGCGGAAGGTCTTCTCGGCCAGGACGGCTGCGGTCTCCGCGCGGCGCCAGTTCAGCTCGGCCATGCGGATCTCCTGCGAACGTGCGCCGGCATGCGCCTTGTCGTTCAGTGCCTGGGCGGCTGCCCGCACGGCCTGGGCCTCCTGCAACTTCGCGGCGATCTCGGGGGCGTCCATCTCGATCAGCTGCTGCTGCGCCTCGATGCGCTGCCCCTCGGTGACCAGCACCCGCGCGACCCGGCCCGGCACCTTGGCCGCGACGTTGACCTGCTCGGCGTCGAGCTGGCCTTCGAGCACGATGCGTGGCGGACGCGTGCCGGCCCACATGCCCCACGCGGTGACGGCGACGAGCGCGGCGACGACCAGCGCGGCCGCGAGCGTCGGACCGAGGTGGCGGCGGGGGGCGGGCGTGTCGTCCATCGTGTGGCGTCCTCGTCGTTCACTCCACGCGCCACGAGGCGGCGCGGGCCATCTCCGGCAGGCGATCGATCTCGCCCACCGACTGCAGCAGCGCCGACAGCGCCAGGTCGTAGTCGTACGCGGCCTGCGCGCGTTCGGTCAGCACCTTCGCGAGGTTGAGCTGCGCGTCGATCAGGTCGACGGCCGTGGACAGCCCTTCGCTGAAGCTCTTCTCGCGCAGGCGCAGGTACTCGCGGGCGAGCGCCTCCTGGCTCTCCATGGCCTCGTGGCTCACGCGGGCCTGTTCGGTGCGGCGGTGGTTGCGCTCCACCAGCAGCGCGATGTCCTCGCGGGCCTGGCGCTCCGCCTCGTCCACGCGCCGTTCGGCCGCGAGGCTCGATCGGGTCAGCGCGTTGCGGTCGATGCCGTCGATCAGCACGAAGTTGACCCCGAGCCCCACGATCCAGTCGGGCTTGTTCGAGCGGATCTCGCTCGTGCCGAAGGCGTAGACCACAGGCTTGTGGCCGCCCTCGTCGATGCGGTTCAGCGCCTGCGCCTGGGTGCGCTTGGCGCGCACGGTGGCCATGCCGGGGTGGTGGTCCTCGCCCTTCGCGATGTAGTCGGCCAGCGCGGGCAGCGGACGTGCGTCGACGAAGAGCGGCGTGGCGAGGTCGAGGCCCGCCAGCGACTCCTGGCCCGTCGTGCGGGCGAGGGCGCTTTCCGCGAGCGCGAGGTCGTTCGCGGCCTTGGCGGCGTCGCGGCGCGCCTGGTCGAAGGCCACGTCGGCCTGCAGCCGCTCGACACGCGCGATGAGGCCGGCCGCCTCCATGCGCTTCGCGGTCTCGAGGTGTTTCGCCACGCCGTCGCGCGCGGCCACGCGCACCTGCAGCGCCTTGCGGGCGAGCTGCACGCCGAAGTAGCGTTCGACGAGCGTGGCGGCCACCTCGTCGCCCGACTGGCGCTCCTCCGCGACGGATTCCTCCACGCGCCCCTTCGCGAGGTCGCGCACGCCGTCGAACCGACCGCCCATGTAGAGCGGCCAGAAGCCGAGCAGCAGGCCGCTCGCGCCTTCATCGCGCAGGCGCAGGTTGACGGAGTTGGGCAGCGTGGGGATGTCGAGCGGGATCGGCAGCTGCGACGGCGGGATCGGCAGGTTGCCGATGAGCCCGTTGATCTGGCTCGCGTAGGGCTCGAGCGGGATCGCGAGCCGCTTCTCGAAGGCGTAGCCGATGGCCCCGATCGACACCACCGGGCCGCCGAGGCCCCGCGTGGCCTCGGCCTGCTCGCGCCGCTGCTCGGTGCCCGCCGCCGCGGCGCCCAGCTTGCCGGAGTGGCGCTGCGCGAGCTGCAGCGCACGGGTCAGGTCCAGGTCGGCCGCGTGCGCGCCCGTGCACAGCACGAAGCCGGCGGCGATCAGCCCGGCCCGCACCTTCATCGCTCAGGCTTTCGCACCCCCGCCGGCCTTCGCGTCCTGCCATGCTTTGACGTACCGTGGCGCCAGTTCGGCCAGGTGCTCGCCGATCTTGCGGTAGGCCTCGTCGGGCAGGTTGGCGAGCGACACCCGGACCGACCACTTCGGACCGCCGAAGCCGCCGCCGTCCATCAGCACGATCGAGAAGCGCTCGGCCAGCCGGAACAGGAAGTCCACCGGCTCGAAGTTGGCTTCGAGGAAGGCCGCGAACTCGGCGCCGTATTTCTGGTTCACCCACACCATCAGGTCCAGCTCCACGTAGTAGCCGGCCTGGTGCGCGATCTTCGGGCGCGGCAGGCCGAGGCCCGCCCACAGGTCGTCGAGGCGGCGCTGCACGATGGCCCGCGTGAGCTTCTTGTAGCGGTCTGCCGTGTCGGTCAGCGCGGACAGCGAGAACAGCGCCATCTGGCACTGCTGCGGCAGCGACAGGCCGGCCGTGTGGTTCAGCGCCACCGAGCGGCTGTCGGCCACCAGGCGGTCGATGAACTTGATCTTGTCCGGCGTCATCGAGATCGAGCTGTAGCGGCCGTGGAGTTCGGCCCGCTTGCCGGGCGGGAGTTCGGTCAGCAGCCGGTCGAAGATGTTGTCCTCGTGCAGCGCGATGACACCGAGCCGCCAGCCGGTGCAGCCGAAGTACTTCGAGTACGAGTACACACCGAGCGTGTTCTGCGGCAGCTCGGCCATCAGCGAGCGGAAGCCGTCGACGAAGGTGCCGTACACGTCGTCCGTGATGACGATGAGGTTCGGGTTGTCGTTGCGCACGATGTCCGCGAGGCGCTTCAGCGTTTCCGGCGACACCATCACCGACGGCGGGTTGCTCGGGTTGACGAGGAAAAACGCCTTCACGCTCGGGTCGCGCAGCTTGTCGATTTCGCTGTCGGGGTACTGCCACGTGTGGAACCCGTCGGGGCCGCAGGTGGGCGACGCGTCGACGTTGACCACGTTGAAGTCGTAGCGCGCGAGGTGGGGGATCTCGATGTACGGCGTGAACGTGGGCACCGCGAGGGCCACCGTGTCACCCTTGCGCAGCAGGCCGTTGGTCTCGAGCGAATCGAAGATGTAGCACATGGCCGCCGTGCCGCCTTCCACCGCGAAGATGTCGAAGGTGCCGGCGGGCGGCTTGTTGCCGCACATCTCCTGGTCGAGGTACTTGCGCGCGACGACCTCGACGTGGCGCAGGATGCGGTCGGGCACCGGGTAGTTGTCGCCGATGATCGCGTCGGCCAGTTCGTGCACGAAGGCGTCGGCCTCGAACTTCAGCGTCTCCACCCCATAGGCCACGCTGCGTGCGAGCAGGTCGGCGCCGGGGTTGGTCTTGTGGCTTTCGAGGAAGGTCTTCAGCCGCGCGGCGATGCCGTCCTTGGCCGGCATGCCGCCCAGTCCCTCGTCCTTCCACACCCGCTCGGACTCGGTCAAGGCGAACTGTCCGAGCAGGAAAAACGCCTGGCGCGGCGTCGTGGCGATCCAGTTCGGGTTGCCGCGGCCGGCGTTCAGCATCGCGTAGTTGCCGGGCTTCGCGTTTTCGGTGGAGAGCTTGATCAGCTCGTCCTTCAGTTCGAAAGGACTCAGCGAGAGCAGCGACTGCTGGGTTTCGCGGCTGGTCTTCAGGGGGCGGAGGCGGTCGGTGTCGCTCATGGTGGACCTCGTGATGGAGGAGGGGGGGATCAGGCCAGGCCGACGATGAGCGGCCCCAGCAGGGTCAGCAGCACGTTGGCCAGCGCGTAGGTGAGGGCGAACGGCACGGTGGGCACCGGGCTCGCCGCCTTGTCGAGGATCTCGCCGAAGGCCGGGTTCGCGCTGCGCGAGCCCGACAGCGCGCCGGCGAGCACCGCGGCGTTGTCGTAGCGCAGCACCCAGCGGCCGAACAGCATCGTGAGGATCAGCGGCACCACGGTCACCACCACCCCGAGCAGGAAGATGGTGATGCCGCTTTCCTTGATCGTCTGCACCGCCTGCAGGCCGGAGTTGAGGCCCACGATGGCGACGAAGGCGGCGAGGCCGAAGTCGCGCAGCAGCTGGCCGGCCTCGGAGGGCATCGCCCCGAACATCGGCCGCTTGGACCGGGCCCAGCCGAACAGCAGGCCGGCGAGCAGCGCGCCGCCACCGGAACCCAGCGTGAGCGGGATGCCACCCACGTGCGCCACCAGCAGGCCGATCATCAGGCCCAGGAACACACCGGCGCCCATGTAGACGAAGTCGGTCTTGCCGTCGGTGGCGAGCGGGTAGCCGGTGGCCTCCACCGCACGGGCCGTGTCGGCCGCGGTGCCGTAGAAGCTGACCACGTCGCCGTGCTGCAGCACGGTGTTCGGCAGCACCGAGAGCGGCTGGCCACCCCGGGTGATGGCCGTGATGTAGAGGCCGTGGCGCATGCTGCGGTCCACCGCCGCCCGCACCTCGTCGATGGTCTTGTTGTTGAAGCCCTTGCGCGTGAACACCGCCTGGCGCGTCTGCATCAGCAGGGCCATGCCCTCGACGTCGTGCACTTCGGTGCCGATGCGCGCGGCGGTCTCGACGACGGGCGCGCGCCGTCCGACCACCAGCACGATGTCGCCCTTGGCGAGCCGCAGGTCGGGCGCCAGGTCGAGCGGCTTGCCGGCGCGGGACACCCGCTCGATGGTGAAATCGTCGTGCGCGAGGCCTTCCACTTCGGACACGTTGCGGCCGTCCACGCCCTCCACGCGGAAGAGGCGTCCCACGAGCGCCGGTGCGGCGGCCGCCTGGCCGGGGCCGGCACGGGTGCCGCCGCCCTTGAGGCCGGCCTCGGCCTCCAGCGCAGCGGTGCGCAGGTCCTTGCCCATGAATTTCGGCAGCAGGTTGGCGCAGATCAGGATCGCGCCGAACGAGCCGAACACGTAGGTCACGGCATACCCGACCGCGACGTTGGCCTGCAGCCGCTTCGTCTCCTCGGCGGACAGCCCCAGCTGGGCGATGGCGTCGCCGGCCGTGCCGATGATGGCCGACTGCGTCATGCCCCCGGCGGCCAGGCCGGCGGCGAGGCCCTTGTCGAGGTGGAAGAGCTTCGCGACCACCAGCACCGTGACGAGCCCGGCGATGGCCATGAACACCGCCATCGCGATCTCGCGCAGCGACTGGCGGTTCAGCGAGTTGAAGAACTGCGGCCCGCTGTCGTAGCCCACCGCGTAGATGAACAGGGCGAACATGACGGACTTGACGCCGTTGTCCACCTGCACGCCCACCTGGCTCACGATCACCGCGACGATGAGCGAGCCGGCAACCCCGCCGAACTGGAACTTGCCGAACTTGATCTTCCCGAACGCGTACCCGACGGCGAGGCTGAGGAACAGCGCGGCCTCGGGGGACTTCTGGAAGATGCCGTGCAACCACTCCATGCCGTACCTCCAGTGGACAATCAGGAGCGCAAGGTAGGCCCCCTGGGGGGCAGCTGTATATTGGCCTTTGGTGCATCGGGCGGCCGCCGGCGCTACAGTGGACTTCCGCTGCCCTCGATGAAAGGACCGCCATGACCCGCTCCGTCGCACTGTCTTCCTCGTCCTCCGACGACCTCGGCAAACTCGTGCTGCGGGTGCTCGTCGGCCTGCTCGTGCTGGTCCACGGTGTCTCGAAGCTGCAGAACGGCATCGGCCCCGTGCTCGGGGCGGTCGCGAACGCGGGCCTTCCCTCCGCCGTCGCCTACCTCGTCTACGTGGGCGAGGTGCTCGCACCGCTGCTGATGATCGCCGGCTTCTGGACCCGGCCCGCGGCGCTCGTCGTGGCGGGCAACATGCTGGTGGCCATCGGGCTCGTGCACCGCGGGCAGATCTTCCAGCTGAACAACACCGGCGGCTGGGCCATCGAGCTGCAGGCGATGTACCTGTTCGGCGCGTTCGCCGTGGTGCTGCTGGGGGCCGGACGCTTCAGCGTGGGCGGCGCCGCCGGCCGCTGGAACTGAGCCTCGCACCCGCCGGCGGGGGGGGGCGTGAATCGTTGTGAATCCCTGTGAGGCGGGGCGCCCTCGCGCGGCCCCGTCGGGTATCGTGCGCGGCGAATCCCCATTCCCCGAGGAACACGCATGCGGCAGGGCGAGCTCGACCATCTCGACGTGGGCCACCGGCTCGACCGGCTGCCTGTCACCGCGCTCCACGTTGCCGCCGTGGCGCTCTGTGCACTCGGCTTCTCGTTCGACCTGTTCGAGATCGGCCTCGGCAACGTGCTGTCCGCCGTGTTCTCCGCGCCGCCCCACGCGGTGGCGCCGGGGGACCTGTCGCTGCTGCTGTCGTCCGTCTACGTCGGTGCGGTGGTGGGGGCGCCGCTGCTCGGCTGGTGCGCCGACCGCCATGGCCGCCGCACCACGCTCGCCGCCGTGCTGCTGTGGCTGTCGGCGGCGTCGCTCGCGGCGGCGCTGAGCCGCGGCGTGGTCGAGCTGGGGGCGGCGCGTGTGCTGGCGGGCCTCGCGCTCGGCGCGTACCCGCCGCTGATGATGTCGTACCTCACCGACCTGCTGCCGCCGCGCCGGCGCGGGCTGCTGACCCTCGTGTGCATCGCGGTCGCCTCGCTCGGTCCGCCGGCCGGCGTGTTCCTCGTGCGGTGGCTGACGCCGCTGCAGCCGCTGGGCATCGAGGCCTGGCGCTGGGCCTTCTACGTGGGCACGGCCGGGTCCTTGCTCGCGGGGCTGATGTTCTTCCGCCTGCCCGAGTCGCCCCGGTGGCTGATGGCACGTGGTCGCCTGGACGAGGCGGAGGCCGCCTGCGCTCGCTTCGAGCGGTCGCGCAGCGTGCTGTCCGCCGGCGCGGAACCGGCCGTGCAGGCCGTGGCCGGGGCACCCGACGCGCCATCCCGCAGCCCCTGGCCGCGCGTGGCCGCGATGTTCCTGCTGAGCCCGTGGTCCACCGTGGCGTTCCCGCTGCTGATGGGCGCGGTGCTGATGCAGAAGGGCTTCAAGCTGTCGGACACGCTGCTGTTCGTCGGCCTCTCCACCTTCGGCCCGTTCGTGGGCACGCTCGCCGCGTCGTTCGTGGTGGACCGCATCGAGCGGCGCCTCGCGCTCGGCGCGTGCGCGGTGCTGCTGCTGGGTTCGGGCCTCGTGTTCGTCGCGAGCGGCACGCCGCTGTGGCTGATCCTCTCCAGCACGCTGTTCGGGCTCGTGTCGTCGCTCTACACGTCGGCCCTCACGCTGTACGCGGCCGAGGTGTTCCCGACCCGCGTGCGCGCCACGTCGCTCGCCGGGGCCTGGGCGCTCAACCGCGTCGGTGCGGCCGTGGCGCCGCTGGTGCTGCTGCCGCTGCTGCGCGGCGGTGGTGCCGTGGCGATGTTCGCGGTGATCGCGGTGGCGCTCGTCGCGACACTCGCGGTGCTGGCCCTGTCGCCGCGCGGGCAGCAGCGCCGGCCGGTCGCCTGACCTTCAGTCCGGGGCATCGAGCCGCGCGGCGGCTTCGGCGAGGTCGCGGGTCCGTCGTCCCTGCGTGAAGCGGGCCAGCACGCCGGCCAGGCGGTCGCGTGCTTCGGCGCCCCGGCCGCGCGGTGCCCACAGGTCGACGAGGCTCGATGCGGTGCGCAGCTCCCACGACAGCGCGCCCTGGGCACGAGCCAGTTCGAGCGACCGCAGCAGCCCGGCCTCGGCCTCGTCCGCCGACAGCCGCCGGGTGCGCAGTCCCGACACCGCGTCCGCGCGCAGCACTTCGGGCGCGCACCACCCGACCGTCCCGGCCTCGACGCGGCGGCGGGCCTCGGGCACGGGCCGGCCGGGCCGCAGCGTGGCGGCCATGTCGGCCTCCTTGCCGGCCAGTGGCACGGGTGGGTCCGTCCCGTCGCCCAGGGCGTCGGAGAACATGCGTGACCACGAGGTCCAGAACGACTGCGAGTGCTGCAGCGCATGGTCGCGGAACCGCGCCAGCACCGTGCGGGCGACGTCCAGGTCGCCCCGCCACGTGGCGACGGGCAGCAGCCCGAGGCCCAGCACGAGCGACAGTTCGTGCGGGTTGTCCAGGTGCACGCGCCGGAGCGTGTCGTCGAGCAGGGTCGAGGCATCGTCCGGCCGCCCTTCGAGCCAGTGGATGCGCGCGAGCAGCACGCGCAGCGACACGGCCACCGGGATGTGGCTCACGTGGGTCCGGTGGGCGAGCCGCGACGGGTGCCCGAGCACCCGTTCGGCGCGCGTGCGCGCCTCGGCGTGCCGGCCGAGGTAGTGCAGCGTCTGCGCGAGCATGCGGTCGCCGAAGAAGATCGCGGCGGGATCGTCCGGTCCGTCGCTCAGCGCCTGCGCGCGCCGGGCCGCTTCGAGCGATTCGGGGTAGGCCCCGCGGGTGAAGGCGGTCAGGCATTCGTGCGCCAGCACCTGGTGCATGCGAGCTGGCGGCCCGAGGCGGTCCGCCAGCTCGCGGAGGCGGCCGAGCAGGGGCTCCTGCGACACGGTGCTGTGGCCGCTCATCAGGCACAGCGCCATGCCGGCCCCGAATTCGAGTTCGGGGTCGGGCGGGTGCAGCGCCACCGCCTGCTCGAACGCGAGCTGCATCCGCGGGCGGAACTCGTCGATGCGGCCGAGGGCCATGATCAGCGGGCCCGTCGCGCCGGCGAGCCTTGCCGCGAGGCGCGGGTCACCCCACGGCGACGAGGCCCAGTCGAGCGCGGCCCGCACGTCGTCGAGCACCCGGCCCTGGCGCGTGATGCACGACTGCACCGTGTCGATCGGTGCCGTCTGGATCTCCGCCACCGCGTCCGCCGCGAGCCGCAGCACGTGTTCCGCATGGCGCGTGGCCAGTGCCAGGAACTCGCCGCTCTCGCGCAGGCGCGTGGCCGCGTAGGCCTGCGTGGTGCCCAGCAGCCGCAGGCGCACCGGGTCGTGGGCCGTGTCGTTGGCGACGAGGGACTTCGCGACGAGGTTCACGAGGCTCGCCGTCACGGCCTCGCCGCCGAGCCGCCCGCACGTGGCGACCCGCACGGCGTCGGAGACCGTGAAGGGCGCACGGAAGACCGACAGGCGCCGCAGCACCGTGCGGTCGTGGTCGTCGAGCAGGCCGTGGCTCCAGTCGAGCGTCGCCTGCAGCGTCTGGTGGCGGGGCGACGCGGTGCGCCGGCCGCGGGTCAGCACCCCCAGCATGTTGTCGAGCCCGTCGGCCAGCCCCTGGACGCCCAGCGTGTCGATGCGCGTGGCCGCGAGTTCGATCGCGAGCGGCAGGCCGTCGAGCCGGCGGCACACGTGCCGCACGAGCGCGAGGTTCGCCGGCTCGCGCAGCAGCGCCTGGCGGTCGCCCGGCGCCCGCTCGAGGAACAGCTCGACCGCCGGCGCCTCGTGCGCCGCGAAGGGGGCGTGCGGGTCGGGCAGCCCGAGCGGCGGCAGGTGGTGCACCCACTCGCCGGGTGTGTCGAGCGGCTCGTGGCTCGTGGCGAGGATGTGCACGCCGGCCGCGGCGGACAGCACGGTGTCGGCCAGCAGTGCCACCGCGTCGATCACGTGCTCGCAGTTGTCGAGGAGCACGAGCACGCGCATCGGGCGCAGCGCGTGGTCCAGCGCGGGCCACGGGTGGTCGGGTGGCACGACGATGCCGAGGGTGTCGGCCAGCGCCGCGGGCACGCGGCGCGGGTCGGTCACAGGCGACAGGTCGACGAACCGGACACCGTCGGGGAAAGCCGCGGCCGACACCGCCCCGACCGCGATCGCCGTGGTGGTTTTGCCCATGCCCCCCGGCCCGACGACGGTGACGAGGCGCCGCTCGGTCACCTGGCGCGAGAGCGCGGCGATGGTGGCGTCGCGCCCGACGGGATGGGTCAGCAGCACCGGCAGGTGGCGGGACGCGGGCAGGGGCGCCGGCAGCGCCGGTGAACGGGGCACGACCGGGGCGACGAAGCTGTAGCCGCGTCCGGGCACGTTGGCGATGTAGCCGTCGCCCAGCGCCTTGCGCAGCGCCAGCACATGGACCCGCAGGCTCGTTTCCTCGACCACGGCGCGGGGCCACACCCGGGCCACGAGCGTGTCGCGGCTCAGCACTTCGCCCGGTTGCTCGACGAGCGTGTCGAGCAGGTCCATCGCGCGCCCTCCGATGCGGACCGGCTGGCCCTCGCGGAGCAGCGTTTTCCGGGCGCGGTCGAGCACGAACGGGCCGAACGTGACGATGGCGTCGGGCGGAGGCGGCATGGGACCGGGGCGCCTGGGCCGGCGCGGGGCGGAGGGGAGCGGGGAGTGTAGCAATGGGGTGGCGTTGACGAGGCCCGCGGACGCGACCACCATCCCGGGAGGCACTCGTGGCTGCAGGAGGTCCCATGGCCGAGAAGGACAAGGTGTTCGCAGGCTCCATCCCGAAGTTCTACGACACGCTGATGGTGCCGCTGATCTTCGAGGTCTACGCCATCCGCATGGCCGAACTCGTGTCGGGATTCTCGCCCGGCGCGGTGCTGGAGACGGCGGCGGGCAGCGGCGCCGTCACGCGGGCGCTCGCGCCGAAGCTCGGGGCCGGGGCACGCTACGTGGTGACGGACCTCAACCAGCCCATGCTCGACTACGCCGCGCAGCGGCAGGGAGCCGATGCCCGCATCGAGTGGCGGCAGGCCGACGCGCTCGCGCTGCCGTTCGAGGCCGCGTCGTTCGACGTGGTCTGCTGCCAGTTCGGGGCGATGTTCTTCCCCGACCGCATCGCGGGCTACGGCGAAGCCCGGCGCGTGCTTCGGCCGGGTGGGCACTTCGCCTTCAGCGTGTGGGACCGCATCGAGGAGAACGTGTTCGCCGACGAGGTCACCGCCGCTGTCGCGACGCTGTTCCCGGACGACCCGCCACGTTTCCTCGCCCGCACCCCCCATGGCCACCACAACGTCGCGGTGATCCGCGACGAACTGTGCCTCGCGGGGTTCACTGACATCGTGATCGAGACGTACGAGTCGGTCAGCCGCGCACCCTCGGCCCGCGACGTCGCGATTGCCTTCTGCCAGGGCACGCCGCTGCGCAACGAGATCGAAGCCCGCGACCCAGGCGCGCTGCAGCGCGCCACGGACCGGGCGGCGGAGGCGATTGGCCTGCGCCATGGCGACGGGCCAGTGGCCGGGAAGATCCAGGCGCACGTGATTGTGGCCATGGGCTAATGCCGGCGCTTAAGCTGGGATCGCCGTCCCAATGACGGCTCGGAGGTGCTGTAGTATTAAATCGATTGCCTACTGAAGGGCTTTCTGGTCTCGCGTTCTGAATGCCAGCGTATCGACCGACCAGGGAAGAATGTATGCGTGCCTGTCTACCAATCGGAATCTATTCCAATAAGACTCGCCATGCTTTTCGACAAGTTCCCAGCAGTCCCTGGCCGTTTGCGTCTCCTGGGATACCGAGCACTTCATCAGTTCCGTCAATGAGAAGGCAAGGTCTTTCGGCCACGGCAAAGCCTGGAGTTCAAGATTTTCCGGCTTCACCGCCCAATGCCAGTCGAGTTCAGGCTCCGTAGGCGCAACGTGCAGGACATGCACCTTGGATCTGAACGACACGAATGGAAAGTCCTCGGGGACCGCAACGACGATGTGGCGAACTATCGATTCACTTGGGGCGACTTGGGTGCCAGGAGGCACCAGGTTGCCCAACGCCAGCAGAAGATACTCACTGCCGACAGGTCCCGAAGCACCATAGGTCATTTCTGATGAATCTGCGCCGGACAAGACAGCGCGCGAGCGTTGAAAAGTGCGATTGATGGTCTTGATGGAATCTTCCGGGATGGGTGAAAGCACTTCTACCCTCTTGACGCCGACAACGGCCTGAGATGTGTGGAGAAACGTGTCTCGCTTTCCCAGATTCGTGAGCTTGACCTCGAAATCCATCAACACGCAGCAGTCGGAACGACCCACCACAGAAGACGCCCCCGACATTTGGACCAGCGATGGTTCCAACTGCGGGGCGATGATGCGGTCATAGAAGAACTGCACGCCGGCCCACAGACCGCCGAGGATGAGCGTTGGAATGGCTAGTCCATCACGCAGACGTGCGGCGAGTGAGGGACTCGCGGGGGCGCGATTCTTACGGATCGAGAGTTTCCTCATGGTCTCGTTGTGTTTCTCGATCGAGTGGAGCGTTTCCAGTGATCGAGAGAACGGCTCCCCAAAGTTCAGTTGACCATCAGCGCCGACGGACTCAGCGTTAGCGTGAGCAATCCGGCAGATTCGTCGCCGTTGCCCGAGGTCTTCTCCCGTCGCCCATAGCGAAAGTTCAGCCAAGTGCCCGGCGCGATGCGATAGTCGATCCCGAGCGCGCTCTTGAGCGTCTGCTCTCCGCCTTGTACGGCACGCGGGCTGGCGTTGCTGGCTTCGCCAAGCAGGCGGACCGTGTCCGTGCCTGCGGCGGCTCGGATGGCGAACAGGTTCGAGCTCTGACGCTGAACGCTGCCGGAGCCGACGCTGGACAGGACGGGTTCGCGGTGGTTGTAGCGGGCGCTCGCACTCAGCGCCCAGCCCCACTCGAAGTCGGGTTCAGTGGCTTCGGATGTCTTGGCGTCGGACGCCGCAGCGATGTTGGATTTCGAAAAACCTCGTCCGTAGCGCGCCGCGAGCACGGCTGAGGTCCCCGAACCAACCGAACTGGCCGCTGACGAATCGAGGGCCACATCGCCGGTGGCGATGGTCACGGACCAGACCGGTCGGAACCAGCGGGCGTCGAACTTCTTCGTCTCCGCTTTCTCGCACGTCGTGATCGCTTCCGAAAGGCCGGCATTGGGGGCTGCCGTTGGCTTGTTGGGGCCGGGGTTCGGGACGATTGGTCCGCTTGCCGCAGTCGCCGCCGCGGCGGCCGCGGTGATCGCCGAGTCCGCGCACTCAAGCGTCTTCACGCGGACCTGGACGGGATCGTCTTTCTTTTCGAATGTTCCGTTGGTGGAGAGTGCAACAGCGCGACGACGATACTTCGCGACGTCTGTGTCGCTGACACCCTGCGCGTAGCTGAGTGTCAGGTTGACTACGGGCTGCAACCACAAGGTGTTGGTCAGGTAGTCATTCAGATTGATCTTTGGAAACGGATGCCGGGTTCGCGCTGGCGTTATTGCGATGCCTCCGCCCTTGTTCTTCGGATCGACGGCTTGCATGAGCAAGCCGAAATCCCGCGTCGACTCGGCGATGGTGACGGCGGACTGTGCGATGCCAACCATCGAGGCGGCTGACACGTGGGCAGCGGCATCGTCCAACAGGTAGTTCTGCCACGTCTTGTCCGTGCCCTTGCTCAGCAGCGTCACGCTTGCGTCCTGCTTGACGGCCTTGTCCTTCGCGGCATCCGAGGACGTCGCGGCTGCCGGAGTTTGCTGGGCGTGAGCATTTGCGGTGAACAGCGCGGCCAACACCATCGCGGAGACCCGCGTGATCGCATGATGTCTCATCGCGTCACACCGTGAAGAAAAGCGTATGCACGAGCGGATCGGGCTGACCGTTCGTTGCCGAGAGTTTCTTCACGTCGCCGTCCAGCTGGGCCACCACTTGGCTCGCTGCCGTCACGGTGTAGGCGAAGTCTGTGTTGATGCCTTCGCGCAGAGTGACGAAGGTTCTCGCGGCATAGGTTCCGGGCGACAAGGACACGCTTTGCGTTTCCGGATTCGCCATGAAATCCTTGAACTGGAGTGTGGCAACGAGCCTGGGGGTCTGCGTCGTGGGATCGGCGAACACGAATACATCAGCGCGGATCAATGCGCCGCCTTTCCTGTCCAACTGGACCTGCACCTGCCCGCCAATGCTGCCGCTCTTAGCAGGCTTGTTTCGTCTGCTTGTTTTCGTCGCCATGGATGCCTCCAATGATTGGTATGGCGACGGAATTTAGTGAGCGATTCGCTGGTCCGCTTCGGCAAGATTGAGGATGCAGTGAATGGCGGCCCCTTTTGCGGTGGATGCACAACACATCGACGCGATGAATCATTCAGCCAGCGCGTACGGCCCCTTCGCCAGCTGCTCCCTCAGGAACGCCACACACACCCTGACCTTCGCCGAGTCGCGCAGCCGCACCGTGGTCGCGGCCCAGATGTCCGCCGGCCCGTGGCATTCCGGCAGGATGCGCACGAGCTTGCCTGCGGCCAGGTCCTCGGCCACGTCCCAGTGGGCGGCGAAGAGGATGCCCTGGCCGTCGCTGGCCCAGCCGCGCACGATCTCGGAGTTGTTGGACGACAGCCGGCCGGTGACCTTCACCTTCTCGGCGCCGGCCGGGCCGTGGATGCGCCACACGCCGAAGGCCTGGTTGCGGTCGCGCAGCACGAGGCAGTCGTGGCGCGCGAGTTCGGCCACCGTGGCGGGCTGGCCGCGCGCGGCGAGGTAGCCGGGCGCCGCGCACAGCACGCGCCGGCTCTCGGCGATGCGGTGGGCCACGAAGTGGGGCTCCTCGATGTCGGCGATGCGCACGTCGAGGTCCACGTTCTCGGCGATCAGGTCGACGCGGCGGTCGACCACGTCGAGCGTGATGTCGAGGGCGGGGTAGCGGCGCGCGAGTTCGGAGAGCGCCGGGGCGATGTGCTTGCGGCCGAGGCGAAAGCTCGTGGTGACCCGAAGCGCCCCGCGCGGGTCGACGCGGCCGCCGGCCACGGTCTCGCCCATGCGCTCGACGCCCTCGAAGATCTCCTGCGCCGACTGGTACACGCGTTCGCCGTCCTCGGTGACGGTGACCCGCCGGGCGGCGCGGTGGAACAGCGTCACGCCCAGCGACTTCTCGAGGATCGCGATGCGCTTGCTGACGTACGCGGGCGACGTGCCCAGCTCCAGCGCGGTCGCGGCGAAGCTGGCCTTGCGGGCGGCGAGGCAGAAAACCCGGAGGTCGTCGAGCTGGAAGTCGAGGTTCACGATTCGTGAATCATAAGGCCACGATTTGCGGGTTCTAGAGGGGATTCGTTTTCTATAGATTTCCCGTCATCGCCTCCCGAACCGCTCCGCCATGACCCGTCCGATCTCGCTGGCCGCCCTGACCGTCCTGGAACTGACCCCGCCCGACATGGTGAGCTGCGCCGCCGATGCCGGCTTCTCGCACGTGGGCATCCGCCTGATCCCCGCGACGCCCACCGAACCGCAGTACGACCTGGTCGGCGACACCCCGCTGCTGCGCGAGGTGGCGCGCCGCCTCGCCGACACCGGCGTGCAGGTGCTCGACGTGGAGATCTTCCGCCTGAAGCCCGAGACGGACGTGGCCGCGTACGAACCCGCCATCGCGTGCGCGGCACGCCTCGGCGCCCGCGGCCTGCTCGTGGCCGCCAACGACCCGGACGAGGCCCGGGTGACCGACCGCTTCGCCGCGTTCTGCGACCTCGCGGCGACGTACCGCCTCACCGCCGACCTCGAGTTCATGCCGTGGACCGATGCGAGGGACCTGCCGCAGGCCGCCCGCATCGTCGAGCGTGCGGACCGTCCGAACGGCGGCGTGCTGGTCGACCCGTTCCACCTGAGCCGCTCGCGCAGCCGCGTCGCCGACATCGCGACGATCCCGCCGTCGCGCCTGCACGTGATGCAGTTCTGCGACGTGCCGGCCGTGCTGCCGCCCGACATGGACGCGATCCTCGCCGAGGCCCGCGCCGAACGCCTGTTCCCGGGCGAGGGCGGGCTCGACCTCGTCGCGATGCTGCGGCTGATGCCGCCCGACGTGCCGCTGAGCGTCGAGGTGCCCACGCACACGCTCGCGCGTTCGGTGGGCGCCGTCGAACGCGCCCGCCGGGCGCTCGCGGGCACGCGGGCCGTGCTCGCGCAGCTGGGCTGACCGCCATGAAGGTGCTGACCGACCGCCTGCCCGACGACACGGCCTTCGACGTGGTGGTGGTGGGCGCGGGCGGCGCGGGCCTCGCCGCGGCGCTGTTCGCGGCGATCGGCGGGGCGAAGGTGCTGCTCGTCGAACACACGGCCGTCGTGGGCGGCACCACGGCACTGTCCGCGGGCACGACGTGGGTGCCGGGCACGACCCACGCCACCGAGGTCCCTGGCAACGACACGGTGGAGCGCGCGGCCGGCTACCTCGACCGCACGGTGGGCCGCCAGTCGCCGAAGGCGATGCGCGCGGCGCTGCTGGCGAACGGCCCCGCGGCCGTGGCCCACATCGAGGCGAACTCGTCGGTGGCCTGGCGCGCGTGTGCGAAACATCCCGACTACCTGTCCGAGGTCGAAGGCTCGACGCTGGCCGGCCGCGCGCTCGAACCGCTGCCGTTCGACGGCCGCTTGCTGGGCGAGCTGTTCCCGCTCGTGCGCCCGCCGATCCCCGAGTTCACGGTGCTGGGCGGGATGATGGTGGACCGCACCGACATCAACCACCTGCTGTCGATCACGCGCTCGTGGCAGTCGTTCCGCCACGCCACGCGCCTGCTGCTGCGGCATGGGCTCGACCGCCTGAGCCACCCGCGCGGCACCCGGCTCGTGATGGGCAACGCGCTCGTCGCGCGGTTCCTGCATTCGCTGTCCGCCCGTCCGAACGTGACGCTCGCGCTGTCGACCTCCGTCGACGCGCTGCATCGCGAGGGTGGCCGCATCGCCGCGGTGACGCTCGCGCAGGGCGGACGTCGGCACCGGGTCGACGTGGCGCGTGCCGTGGTGCTCGCGAGCGGCGGCTTCAACCGCCACCCGCAGCGCCGCGCCGAACTGCTGCCGGGGGCGGACCCGGCGTGGTGTCCCGGTGCGCCGGGGCACACCGGTGCGGCCCAGGACCTCGCGCTGGCCGCGGGCGCCCGCCTCGGCACCACCGACGCGGCGCACGCGTTCTGGGCCCCGGTGTCGCTGCGCCAGCGCCCCGACGGCACCACCGCCGTGTTCCCGCATTTCGTGATGGACCGCGCCAAGCCCGGCATGGTCACGGTCGATCGCACGGGCCGCCGCTTCGTCAACGAAAGCACCTCGTACCACCGCTTCGGCCTCGCGATGCGCGCCGACGCGCCGCAGCGCGTGCCGGCCTTCCTCGTGTGCGACGCCGATGCGTTGCGCCGGTACGGCCTCGGCATGGTGCGTCCCGGCGGCAAGGGCCTGGCCCCGTTCCTCGCCGACGGCTACCTCACCGAAGGCCGTTCGCTCGACGAACTGGCCGGCAAGCTGCGCATCGATCCGGAGGGCCTGAAGGCCACGGTGGCGGCGATGAACGGGCATGCCGCCGCGGGGCTCGACCCCGAGTTCGGCCGCGGCAGCACCGACTACGAACGTCACATGGGCGACGCCTCCCTCGGCGGTGCGAACCCCAACCTCGGGCCCATCGCCACGGCGCCGTTCTACGCGGTGCGCCTGGTCCCCGGCGACATCGGCGCGGCCACCGGCCTCGTGACCGACGACCGTGCCCGCGTGCTGGGCGACGACGACGGCCCGATCCCTGGCCTCTATGCCTGCGGCAACGACATGCAGTCCGTGATGGGCGGGGTGTACCCCGGCCCCGGGATCACGATCGGCCCCGGTCTCGTGTTCGCCTACATCGCGGCACGGGACGCGCTCGGCGCGGCGCCCGCGCCGGCCTCTCCGACTTTCCATGAGGTGACCCCATGAACTTCCTGAACCACCTGACCGGCGCCACGCGCGTGATCGCGATCGTGGGCGACCCCATCGCCCAGGTGAAATCACCGGCCGGGGTCACGCAGGCGCTGCGCGAGCGCGGGCGCGATGCCATCGTGGTGCCGTTCCACGTGGCCACGCCCGACCTGCCCGCGTTCCTCGCCGGCGTGACCGCCGCGAAGAACTTCGACGGCCTGATCGTCACCGTGCCGCACAAGTTCGACGTGACACGCGTCTGCGCCGCCACCACCGACCGCGCCGCATTCCTCGGCGCCGTCAACATCCTGCGCCGCGATGCGAAGGGCGGCTGGTTCGGCGACCAGGTCGACGGCATCGGCTTCGTCGAGGCGGCGCGGGCCGTGGGCTGCAAGCCCGAGGGCCGGCGCGCGCTGATGGCGGGGGCGGGCGGGGCGGGCTCGGCCATCGCGCTGGCGCTGCTCGAATCGGGCGTGGGCGAACTCGCGATCCACGACGACGACACCACCCGCCGCGATGCGCTCATCGGCCGGCTGCGTGCGCGCCATGGCGGCAAGGTCGCGGTGGGTTCCGCCGATCCCGCCGGGTTCGACGTGGTGGTCAACGCCACGCCTTCCGGCATGCGCGACGGCGACCCGCTGCCGTTCGACGTCTCGCACCTGTCGCGCTCGGCCTTCGTCGGCGACGTGATCACCGCGCCGGCCGTGACGCCGCTGATCGAGGCCGCGCGCCGCATCGGTTGCCACACGCAGGTGGGCGTGGGCATGTTCGCGGCCGTGTGCGAACGCATGGTGGACTTCCTTCTGGCCGACGGTCCGCTCGCCATGAATGGGCAAGAGCGTGGGTGAATCCGTGGTCGACTGCGACGTGCTCGTGATCGGCTCCGGCGCCGGTGGCCTCTCCGCGGCCGTCACTGCCGCGGCACACGGGCTGAAGGTGGTCGTGCTCGAGAAGGAGCCGGTGTACGGCGGCACCACGGCGTGGTCGGGCGGGTGGTTGTGGATCCCGCGCAACCCGCTCGCGGTGGCCGCGGGCATCGTCGAGCCGGAAGACGGGCCGCGCACGTACCTGCGGCACGAACTCGGCGACCGGTACGACCCGGCGCGCGTCGAGGCCTTCCTCGCGCAGGGCCCGCGCATGGTCGAGTTCTTCCAGTCGCGCACGTCGGTGAAGTTCATCGACGGCAACGCGGTGCCCGACTTCCACGGTCACAGCCCCGGCGCGTGCGAGGGCGGCCGGTCGGTGTGCGCCGCGCCGTTCGACGCGCGCGAACTCGGCGCCCGCGTGCACGCGCTGCGCCGGCCGCTCGACCTGATCTCGCTGTGGGGCATGGGCATCGCGTCGGGCGCCGACGTGCGGCACTTCCTGAACGCGATGCGCTCGTGGCGGTCCTTCGCGTACGTGACCGCGCGGGTGCTGCGCCACGGGCGCGACCTGCTGCTGCACGGGCGTGGCATGCACCTCGTCAACGGCAACGCACTCGCCGCACGCCTCGCGAAATCGGCGTTCGACCTCGGCGTGGACCTGCGGGTGGACAGCGCGGTCACGCGGCTGCTGCGCGACGGCGAACGGGTCACGGGCGCGTGTGTCACGGGCCCTTCGGGACACCGGTACGAGGTGCACGCACGACGCGGCGTGGTGCTCGCCTGCGGCGGCTTCCCGCACGACATCGCCCGCAAGCGCGCGCTGATCCCGCATGCGCCCACGGGCCGCGAGCACTGGTCCGCCGCACCGCCGTCGAACACGGGCGACGGTCTGCGCCTCGGTGAATCGGTGGGCGCGGTGGTGGACGACACGCTGCCCGCGGCCGGCGGCTGGGCACCGGTGTCGCTCGTGACGCGGCGCGACGGGTCGGTGGGCGCGTTCCCGCACCTGCTCGAACGCGCGAAGCCCGGGCTCATCGCGGTGACCCGTTCGGGCCGTCGCTTCGTCAACGAGGCCGGCTCGTACCACGACTTCATCGGCGGCCTGCTCGCGGCCGTGCCGAAGGGCGAGCCGGTCGAGGCGTGGCTCGTGTGCGACCACACGTTCATCCGCCACTACGGCCTCGGCCATGCGAAGCCGGCGCCGATGCCGCTCGGACCCTCGCTGCGGTCGGGCTACCTGATGCGCGGGCGCACGCCGGCCGAGCTGGCGGCGGCCTGCGGCCTCGACGCGGCCGCGTTCGCCGAGACCCTCGCCACCCACAACCGCGACGCGGTCCAGGGCACGGACACCGCGTTCGGCCGTGGCGGCATCCCGTACAACCGCGTCAACGGCGATGCGGCGCACACACCGAACCCGTGCCTCGCGCCGATCGAACGCGGCCCGTTCTACGCGGTGAAGGTCGTGCCGGGCAGCCTCGGCACCTTCGCCGGCCTGCGCACCGATGCGCTGGCGAGGGTGCTCGACGGCACCGGCCGGCCGGTGCCGGGTCTCTTCGCGTGCGGGGCCGACATGTCGAGCGTGATGGGCGGCCGCTACCCGAGCGGTGGCATCACGCTGGGCCCCGCGATGACCTTCGGCTACATCGCCGGCCGCCACCTGGCCGGCATCGATGGGGAGGGGGCCGAGCCCGCCCTCCATTCCGAATCCCTCTCCCTGTCCTGAAAGGAATCCCATGTTCTACGAGATCGCGACCCTCACGCTGCCGTTCGGCACGGCCGCGCCCGCCAACGCCGGTGTCGAGGCGTTCTCCACGTCGCCCGAGGCCGGGGGGGAGCTGCTGGGCGTGTGGTTCTCCGACATCGGGGTGCTGAACCAGATGACCGTGCTGCGCGGCTTCGACACGGCCGAGGCGCTGTGGGCCGAACGCGAACGCACGTTGCGGCACGCCGATCCGTTCGGCTGCGGTGCGCTGTACGTCGACCTCGCGTTGCATGCCTACCGCGGCTTCCCGTGGATGAAGCCGGTGCGCCCGTCGGCCGAGTCGGGCATCCTCGGCCCGGTCTACGAGATCCGCACCTACGGCATCAAGCCGGGCGGCGTGCAGCCCACCATCGACCTGTGGGAGAAGTACCTGCCCGCGCGCCACGAACGTTCGCCGTGCGTGGCCGCGATGGTGGCGCTCGACGGCGCGCCGCGCTTCACCAACATCTGGGCGTACCCGTCGCTGGACGCCCGCGCCAAGGCGCGGGGCCAGGCCGTGGCCGATGGCATCTGGCCGCCGAAGGGCGGGCCGGCGTGGCTCACGACCTCGATGACGTCGACGATCGCGTTGCCCACCGCGGCGTCGCGCCTGCGCTGACCGGTCAGGCCGGGCGCTGCGGGATGTTCAGCCCCCGCTGCACCGCCGGCCGCGCCACGAATGCATCCAGCACCCGTTGCACGTTCTTGAACAGCGCGAACTCGACGAGCTCACCCGCGCCGTAGAAGCCCACGAGGTTGCGCACCCACGGGAAGATCGCGATGTCGGCGATGGTGTACTCGTCGCCCATCACCCACTCGCGGCCGGCGAGGTGCACGTCCAGCACCGACAGCAGGCGCTTCGATTCGGCCACGTAGCGGTCGCGCGGGCGCTTGTCCTCGTAGTCCTTGCCGGCGAACTTGTGGAAGAAGCCGAGCTGGCCGAACATGGGCCCGATGCCGCCCATCTGGAACATCACCCACTGCAGCGTCTCGTAGCGGCCGGTGGTGTCGGCCGGCAGGAAACGCCCGGCCTTGTTCGCGAGGTACAGCAGGATCGCGCCCGACTCGAACAGCGCGAGCGGCTGCCCGTCCGGACCATTGGGGTCGATGATGGCCGGGATCTTGTTGTTCGGGTTCAGCGACAGGAACTCCGGCGACATCTGGTCGTTGGTGGCGAAGTTCACCAGGTGCGGCTCGTAGGGCAGGCCGGTCTCCTCCAGCAGGATCGACACCTTCACGCCGTTGGGCGTGGGCAGCGAGTACAACTGGATGCGCTCGGGGTGCTGGGCAGGCCACTTCTTCGTGATGGGGAAATCGGAAAGCTGGGTCATGGGGTCCGTGACAGGTGTTGGAGGGAAGGCCGGGGTGCATTCTGGCGCGTCCCGCAAGACCTTGCCGGGGCCGGCCGCAACCCCCGCCGCACATGGGCCAGGTTCAGCGCCACATGCACCGCCAGCAGCAGCGCCCCCGTCACCAGGGCCAGCAGCAGGTGGCTGCCCACCTCCGCGGCCGAGACATGCCCGAGGCTCGCCCGGGTCGCCAGCACCCCGGTGATCGTCCACGGCTGCCGTCCCGCCTCGCACACCAGCCACCCCGCCTCGATGGCCACCCACGGCAGCGGCACGGCCCACACGCAGGCGGTGAGGAGGCGGGGCCCGGGCGGGCGCCACAACACCGCGGCGACGAGGCACACCATCGCCCCCCACGCCAGCAGCATCACGCGGAACGACCAGAACACGGTCGCGACGGGCGGCAGGGCCTGGCGCGCGACATGGTCGATCTCGGCCTCGCCCGGCCGCGTGGCACAGCACGATGAACCGAAGAGGGTGGTGGGACCGAGCCGGGATGCCGGAGCGTCGTCCAGCGCCTGGCGCAGCGTGCGGCCGGTCTCGTCCGCCAACGACCGCAGCCCGCGCAGTTCACCGGGCTCCGCGTGGGCGACCCAGTCCAGCACGCCGGGCAGCCCCACCTCGAAGCGGTTGCGCCGGGCCGCCTGGTCGGGCAGCGCGAACAGCAGCAGCGGGTTGCCGTCGGGGTCGCTCTCCCACAGGGCCTCGATGGCCGCGAACTTGGCCGGCTGGTGTGTCGCGAGGCGCTCGCCACTCCAGTGGCCGGCGATGCCCGTGAGCAGCAGCGCCGCCAGCGTGAACGCGGCAGCCGCGCGCAGGCTCGGACCCGCGATGTCCACGTGCCGTTGCCGCAGCAGGAACCACGCGCTGATCGACACGCCGAGGAACCCGCCCAGCACCCAGGCTCCGCCCACCGTGTGCAGCACCTTCGGGATGAGGAGCGGGTTGCCGGCGAGGTCCCACAGGTGGTCGACGCGCGCGCGGTGGCCGTCGAAGGTGGCGCCCACCGGCAGCTGCATCCACGCGTTGATCATCAGGATGGCGCCCGACTGCACGATCAGCACCACCGCGAGCGCCGTGCTGACGAGCCAGTGCCACACGGGCTTCAGATGCCAGCCCAGCGCGAACATCGCCACCAGCGCGAACAGCCACGGCGCCACCGCGCCCTCGAAGGCGAACACCGTTCCCACGACCTGCTGCACCACGGCCGCGTAGCCGGACCAGTGCAGTTCGATCTGGTGCCGAAGCGGGTAGCCCGTCAGCACGCCGCACGCGAAGTGCAGCAGGAAGGGCCACGCGAGGAAACGCGCGGCGATGCGCAGCGCCGGCCGGCCCGTGAACAGGGCCCAGCCCTCGAACACCGCGATCAGGGCCATGAGCCCGATCGTCACGGGCACGAAGAGGAAGTGGTACGCCGCGGTGAAGCCGAACAGCAGCCGCGAGGCGTCGAGGTGAGAGAGGTCCATGGTCGTCGCCTTCGCGAAGGGGAGGCGCATCGTAGGAGCCGCTCCGGGCGCGGATCAACGTCCGAATGGGTGGGCGTGAAGGCCTGTCGGGGCGGGGTGATCGGACAGTCCCCCGCCGCGGGCATGGGGATCGACGAACGGGTCCGCGATCGTGTAGCCTTCGCGCATGCGGCACTGCAGCATCGCCGTCCTGAGTCGATCGTCTGACGGAGGATCCCGATGGCTTCCACGCATTCCCCGCCGCTGGCGGACCCGCTGACGCCCTGGGGCGCCGCCGACCTGACCCGGTGTTCGGTGTCCGGGCTCTCGTCCGGCGCGTTCATGGCCGTGCAGCTGCACCTGGCGCACTCGGCGATGTTCTCGGGTGCCGGCATCATCGCCGGCGGGCCGTACCGGTGCGCCGAGACCTTCCGCGCCGCGTCCTTCATCGCGGAGGATGCCTTCGTGCAGAACGCGCTGTTCGTCTGCATGAACCCGCTGATCCCGCAGGTGGGGCCTGATCCCGAACGCCTCGTGGCGGTGGCGCGGCAGACCGCGCGGGACCGGCTGATCGACCCCGTCGAGAACCTGGCCGACGACTGGCTCTACATCTTCACCGGCAGCGCGGACACCGTCGTCGATTCGTCGGTGGTGCACACCACCCGGCGCTTCTACGAGGCGCTGGGCGTGCCACCCGCGAACCTGATGTTCGTCGACGACGTGCCGGCCGGCCACGCGATCCTGACGACGAACCTCGAGGACAACCCGCTCGACGCGAACCGCCCGCCGTACATCAACCGGCTGCCCGGGGCCCGCATGCAGAGCTGGGACGTGCTCGAACACCTGCACGGGCCGCTGAACGCCCCGGCCGAGCGCCTCGGCGGCCGGCTGCTGCGCTTCGACCAGCGCGAGTTCTTCGGCGACGATCCGCGCTCGAGCATGAGCGCCTACGGCTACGTCTACGTGCCGAAGTCGGTGGAGGAGGGCGGGCCCTGCCGCGTGCACGTCGCGCTGCACGGGTGCAAGCAGGGCTACAACTACGTCGACCTCGTCAATGGCCGCCCCGACCGGGCGAACGACCCGCCCTACGGCAACCGCTACATGACCACCACCGGCTACAACGAAATGGCCGACACCAACGGCATCGTCGTGCTGTACCCGCAGGCGGAAGGCATCGACGACGGTGTCACGCAGAACCCCGAGGGCTGCTGGGACTGGTGGGGCTACAGCAGCCCGGACGTGCGCCACCCCGACTACTACTCGCAGCGAGCCGTCCAGATCGGTGCCATCCATGCGATGGTGCTGCGCCTGGGCGGCATGGCCTGACACGCGAAGGAGCCTCCGATGCGCCTCGTCCACGGTTCGATGACCGACCCTGCTGGCGCACGCGCCGGCGACCTCGCCGCGGCACAGGGACGCCTCGTCGCGGCCGTGCTGCCCGATCCTGCCCACCCGCTGCGTGCCCCGCTGCCGTGGCTGCCGCTGGCCCGCGGCGCGTCGCTCGGACAGCTCGCCACGCATCTGGCGACCAGCCAGTCCGCCCAGGCGCTCCAAGCGGGCGCGGCGCTGCCCGCGATGGCGTTCGACCCCGCCGCGGCGCGCGAGGCGGTCGACCTCGCGGGGGCGGTGGCCCGGCAGTGGTGGTCGCTGCAGGCGCAGTGGGTCGACGGCCTGGCCGAACTCGCCCAGGAGATGGGCGAGGTGCGGCAGGCCAACACGGTCTCGAAGTTCGTGGACCAGGAAGTGAACCTCGTGCAGCAGGGGCTGGCGCTGGTGTCCAGCCAGGCCACGGCCACCGTGCGGCTGATGGAGAACATCCAGGTGAACCTCGCGTGGTGGGTGGGGCAGCGGGCGCGGCCGCCGGCCTGAGCGGCACGTGCGGGGCCCCGCTGGGCGGCGGGGCTGTCTGCCGTTATGCTGTGCGGACGCAGCCTCTCCGCAGTACCCACGTGAACTCCATCGAACCCGACAGCGCGGTCTACCGCACCCTGCTCGAATCCACGAAGGCCATCCCGTGGAAGATCGACTGGGCCACGGCCACCTTCGCCTACATCGGCCCGCAGATCGAACAGCTGCTCGGCTGGCGGCAGACGAGCTGGGGCACGGTGAACGACTGGGCCGAACGCATGCACCCCGACGACCGCGACCGGGTCGTGAACTTCTGCGTGTCGCAGTCGCAGTCCGGCGTCGACCACGAGGCCGACTACCGCGCGCTCACGGCGAACGGCGAGTACGTGTGGATCCGGGACGTGGTGCATGTGGTGCGCGACGAGGCGGGCAACGTCGAGTCCCTCATCGGCTTCATGTTCGACATCACCGAACGCAAGAAGACCGAGGAAGCGCTGCTCACGCTGCAGAAGGAGCTGGAGGAACTGTCCTTCCGCGACGGCCTCACCGGCGTGGCCAACCGCCGCAAGTTCAGCATGGTGTTCGACGACGAGTGGAACGAAGCCCGGCGCAACGTGCAGCCGCTGTCGCTGATCATGTTCGACGTCGACCACTTCAAGCGCTACAACGACCACTACGGCCACATCGAGGGCGACGACTGCCTCAAACGCGTGGCGCAGGCGCTGTCGTCCGTGGCCACCCGGTCGCGCGACTTCTTCGCCCGCTACGGCGGCGAGGAGTTCGTGCTGCTGCTTCCCACCACCGACGAGGCGGCCGCGAAGGCGGTGGCCGAACGCTGCCGTCAGGCCGTGTTCAAGGCCCAGATCCCGCACGCCGATTCGCCGGTGGGCCAACTCCTCACCGTGAGCATGGGCGTGGGCACGGTCATCCCGTCGGCCGGCGATGATCCGATGCGGTTCGTGTCGGGCGTCGACGCCCGCCTGTTCCAGGCGAAACGGGGCGGGCGCGACCGCATCGAACTGGGCGCGGCCTGATCACGCGGCCGCGAGGCCTGCGTCTCCGAGCGAACGGGTCAATGCGGCCGTGGACATCTCGCGGGCGAGCGCCACGGACTGCCCCGCCCACAGGTTGCTGAATCCGGCGTTCCCCGCCGGTTCGGCCACCGCCCGCAACGGCACCAGTGCGCCTCCCGCCGTGGGAAAGCCCGGCGCCACGTCCGACAGCGGGCCGATCTCCCGCATCAGCCGGTTGACGATGCCCCGCGCCGGCCGGCCCGTGAACACGTTCGTCAGCGCGGTGCTGTCGTCCCGCGCGGACTTCAGCGCCTCGAGGTGCAGCGCGGTGACCTGCGCTTCCGGCGTGCGCAGGTAGGCGGTGCCCACCTGCACGGCCGAGGCTCCGAGCGCGAACGCGGCCCGCACGCCGCGCGGGTCGGCGATGCCGCCCGCGGCGATCACCGGCAGCGCGATGGCGTCCACCACCTGCGGCACCAGGGAGAACGTGCCCACCTGCGTGGCCATGTCGTCGCCGAGGAAGTTGCCGCGGTGCCCGCCGGCCTCGAAGCCCATCGCGATGACGGCGTCGGCACCGTGGGCGGCCAGCCACCGCGCTTCCGCGACCGTGGTGGCCGACGCGATGACCTTCGCGCCGGTGCGCTTCACTCGCGCCAGCAGGTCCGGCGCCGGCAGGCCGAAGTGGAAGCTGACGACCTCGGGGCGCCAGGCCTCCACCACGCCGCAGTACGCCGCATCGAAGGGCGCCCGCCCGGCGGCCGGCACGGGAGCCGCCGGATCCAGCCCGAGTTCGACGTGGTACGGCGCGAGCCGTGACCGCCACGCCATCTGCCCGGCCGGATCGGGCTCGGGCGCCGTGTGCGCGAAGAAGTTCAGGTTGATCGGCTTGCGGGTGCCGGCGCGGATGCGCGCCAGGGCCTCGTTCATCGCGTCGATGGACAGCAGCGCACCGGGCAGCGAGCCGAGCCCGCCGGCCTCGCTGGCGGCGATCACCATCGCGGGCGTGGTGTACCCCGCCATCGGCGCCTGGATCACCGGCAGTTCGATGCCGAGCAGGTCCGGCAGGCGGGTGTCGGGCCGGGCGCTCATGGCACCTTGCTCCCGGCCCGGAACTCCTGCACCGGCAGGCCGCCGACGCCCCAGTTCTCGAGGTCGACCTCTTCGATCACGACGAACGTCGAGGCGAGCGGCTTGCCCATCACGTCGAGCAGCAGCTGGCTGACGCCCTGGATGAGGGCACGCTTCTGCTCGGGCGTGGTGGCGCTCGCGCCGGGGGAGGTGCCTTCTCGGGTCACCTGGATGTTGACGTACGGCATGTCGGGCTCCTTACCAGCGGCCGGCGTGCTGGCCGCCGTCGACGTTGAGGGATTCGCCGGTCACGAACCCGGCGCGTTCGAGGTACAGCACGGCGTCCACGATCTCCTGCACCTCGCCCATGCGGCCCATCGGGTGCAGGCCGTTCAGCACGGCGTGCGTCTGCGGCGGGTGCATCGGCGTGCGGATGATCCCGGGGGCCACGGCGTTGACGCGGATGCCGTCCTTCGCGTACTCGATGGCGAGGCCGCGCGTGACGGCGTCGAGCCCGCCCTTCGACAGGCTGGCCAGGCCGGCGGCCATGCCGGCGATCGGCTGGTTCACGAGCGTGGTGGTCACCTGCACGACGTGGCCGTGGCGCTGCCGCAGCATCTGCGGCAGCACGAGCTGCGTGATGTGGAAGAAGCCGGCGACGTTCACGTTCATCACGTTCTCGAAGTCCTCCACGGTGTACTCCGTGAAGGGCTTGCCGATGAAGATGCCGGCGTTGTTGACCAGCGTGTCGATGCGGCCGAAACGTTCCAGCGCCACGTGCACGATGCGTTGCGCCACCGTGCGGTCGCCGATGTGGCCGGGCACGGCGACCACGTTGTCGTCGGTCGAGGGCTGGATGTTGCGGGAGTTGGCGACGACAGCGTAGCCCAGGCCGCGGTAGGCCTCGACGAGGCCGGCGCCGATGCCCTGGGATGCGCCGGTGACGATGGCGACTTTGCGAGGGGTGCTCATGTTCGGGTTCCTGTGCTCGGGTTCAGGCGGCCTGGCGCAGGCGCTTGATCAGCACCTCGGCCGCGGGTTCGGACGACGCGGGGTTCTGCCCCGTGATCAGCAGGCCGTCGCTGACGACGTGCGGGTGCCAGTCGGCGGCCTGCGTGTAGACGCCGCCGTTGGCCTTCAGCGAGTCCTCCACGAGGAACGGCACGACCTTCGTCAGCTGCACGGCTTCCTCCTCGGTGTTCGTGAATCCGGTGACCTGGCGGCCGGCCACCAGCGGGCGGCCGTCGGTGCCCTTCACGTGGCGCAGCGCGGCCGGCGCATGGCACACCAGCGCGACGGGCTTGTTCGCCGCGACGAACGACTCGATCAGCGCGATCGAGTGGCGGTCTTCCGCGAGGTCCCACATCGGGCCGTGGCCGCCCGGGTAGAAGACGGCGTCGTAGTCCCGCTGGTTCACGCTGTCGAGGCGCAGGGTGTTCGCCAGCTGCGCGGTGGCGGCGGCATCGGCCTCGAACCGGCGGGTGGCGTCCGTCTGGAAGCCGGGCTCGTTGCTCTTCGGGTCGAGCGGCGGTTGGCCTCCCTTGGGCGACGCGAGGGTGATCTGCGCGCCGGCGTTCTTGAAGGCGTAGTAGGGGGCAGCGAGTTCCTCGAGCCAGAACCCCGTGGGCTGGCCGGTGTTGCCGAGTTGGTCGTGGGACGTGAGGACCATCAGGATCTTCATGGTGTGGCTCCTAGGCTGTGACATCAGGGACGCCGGTCCATCCGGCGTTGTTCACAGAGTAGGTGCCGACCCCCTCGTGCGGAAGCCGCTATCCTTTCTCAATGGCTGATCAAAAACGCACAGCGGTGGACTGGGAGGACGTCCGCGTGTTCCTCGCCCTCGGCCGGCACGGCAGCCTGTCGGCCGCGGCGCGGGCGCTGTCGGTCACGCACGCCACGATCTCCCGGCGCATCCAGTCGCTGGAAGAGAGCGTGGGCGAAAAGCTCGTGGAGCGCCGGCCCGAGGGCTACGTGCTCACGCCCGCGGGCACACGCGCCCTGGTGGCCGCGGGCGACATGGAGGCCGCGGCGCTCACCTTCGGCCGCAACGGTGACGACGGTGCGCCGAAGGGGTTGGTACGCATCAACGCGTCGCCCGCGCTGGCGCTCGGTTTCCTGATCGCCCGCCTGGCTGGACTGCCGACCTTGCACCCCGGCCTGGACATCGACCTCGCGACCGACATGCGATCGATCAGCCTCGACCGCCACCAGGCCGACATCGCGGTGCGGCTGGGCGCACCGAAGGACGGCGACGTGATCGCCAAGCCGCTCGGCCTGATGGCCTCGGGCTTCTACGGCACGGCTGCGGTGTGCGTCGCGGTGGCGGCGGGTGCCGAACCGGTGTTCGTGGGCTTCGACGAGGAGAACGCCGACATCCCCGACGCGGCATGGCTGGCGCGGCATTTCCCTCGGTCGCGCGTGGCGTTCCGCGCCGGGCACCAGATGGCCCAGGCCACGGCCGCCCGGGCTGGCGCCGGGCTGGTGCTGCTGCCGCACTACATCGGCCGGCAGATGCCGGACCTGCGTGCCGTCGACCTCGGCCGTGTGCCCGAGCCGAGGGAGATCTGGATGCTGATCCGGCGGCAGGACCGCCGGGACGTGCCGATCCGGACGGTGGCGGATCACCTCGAGCGGGTCTTCGCCGGCGAGAAGGCCCTCTTCGGGGCCTGAGCGTCCGCGCGACATCCGCGTCGGCCGATCGAGAAATCGGTCACACCTTCTCTCCGGACCCGACCGGCGCGCAGGACGGGCGGAACGCCCGGCTTCATACTCCGCAGCATCCCACCCGATCCCCTGCACGGCCCGAGCCGACGATGACTTCCCGCACCCCCCACCTCGACCTCGCCGTGACCTGGGCCGACGAGGAACTCCAGGAGCTGCGGGTCTCCGCCGCCAGCGAGCGGTTCTCGGGCGAGATCAGTCTCTACGCGAGCCCCGACGAACTGCGCGACGTCGCCGACCGCCTGCGCAACTTCCTGAACGGCCGCAGCGAGCGGCGCGACTTCCTGCTGGGGCAGGAAGACTTCGCCGGGTTCGGCACCGTGCGGCTCGACCTGTACCGCAAGCTGTTCGCCGAGACCGCGACGCTCGAGGTGACGCTGCGCGCCAACCCGGGCGAGCGGCAGGTGCATGCCGAGACCTGCTTGCTGCGGCTGTCGCCTGCCGTGGCCGACGTGGAGCGGTTCGAAGCCGAGCTGAGGCGCATCGCGCAGCGGCAGGGCACGCGCGCGCGGCTCGGCGCGTAGTCCTCGCCCAAGCCTGAAAGCGGCACGCCAGGCGCTGCCGCCAACACCCTCATACAACTGTTAACGATGACTGCGGGGAATCCCCAGTCCCGGCCTCTGGCGTTGGAATGGAATCGGTTCCATCATCCCGCACCCGAATCGAAAACGATCCGGGCCCCCAGGGAAATCCGCGCGGAACGAGTGACCTCGTCTGCCGTGGATGCGTGCGCGCCTCACGATGGCGCGCGGTTCTAAGGCGCCCGCAGTGGCGCCACACCAGAGGACTCACAGATGGATCGAACCTTCCAGAGTTTCGGCTCGCCCCGACGGGCCACCACCCGCTTCCGATGGCGCGTGGGGCTGCTGATCGCCGGCTGCCTCGCGCTGCCGGCCTTCGCGGCGGACTACACCGACGGCGTCGCCGTCTCAGGCAACACCGCCACCTTGTGGTTCAAGTCGACGGTGAACACCACGTGGGTCGACGCCCACTACACCGTCAACGGCGGCGGGCAGACGAACGTGCGCATGGGCTGGTCATCGGCCAACGCGCGCTACGAGCAGCCCCTCACCGCGACCACGGGCAACGTCATCGCGTACTCGTTCACCTACAACAACGGCAACCCCGCGTATGACACGCCGGTGAAGTCGTACACCGTGGGTGGCACCACGCCGGAGAACCCCACGGGCATCGCGTGCTTCTACGAGCACACCAACTACACGGGCGCCTCGTTCTGCGCCGACGCCGACAGCACCTACGTGGGCGCCGCACGGAACGACCGCATCTCGTCCGTCAAGGTGCGCGCGGGGTACAGCGTGACGCTGTACGACAACGCGAACCACGGCGGGCAGTCCACGAAGCTGACCGGCGACACCGCGTCGCTCGTGCCGCTCGCGTTCAACGACATCGCGTCCTCGTTCAAGGTGACCCAGAACAACGGCCCCTCGCTGCCCACGTCCGACACCCCGGACTTCGGCGCGAACGTCTCGGTGTTCGACCCGTCGACGCCCATCGCCACCATCCAGGGCAAGCTCGACGCGGCGTTCAACGCGCAGCTGCGCAGCCCCACGGCGCAGTTCGGTCCGCAGCGCTACGCGTTCCTGTTCAAACCGGGCCGCTACAACGGCGTGTGGGCCAACCTCGGCTTCTACACGTCCATCGTGGGCCTGGGCCAGAACCCGGACGACGTGACGCTGCAGGGCGCCATCAACGTCGACAGCGGCTGGAACGACGGCGACCTCGGCAACGCGACGCAGAACTTCTGGCGCAGCGCCGAGAACGTCGCACTCGTGCCGCAAGGGGGCACGAACCGCTGGGCCGTGTCGCAGGCCGCGCCCATGCGCCGGCTGCACATCATCGGCAACCTGCACCTGGGTCCGTCCAACCAGGACAACGGCCAGGGCTACTCGAGCGGCGGCTACCTCGCCGACAGCAAGGTGGACGGCTCGATCTCGTCCGGCTCGCAGCAGCAGTGGTACACGCGTGACAGCCACATCGGCGTCTGGTACGACGGCGTGTGGAACATGGTGTTCTCGGGCGTGACCGGTGCACCGCCGAACGCGTTCCCGACCCCGCCGCACACCACGCTCGCCACCACGCCGGTGTCGCGCGAGAAGCCGTACCTGTACGTCGACTCGGCCGGCAAGTACCGCGTGTTCGTGCCGTCCCTGCGCCGCAACGCGTCGGGCGCCAGCTGGGTCAACGGCAGCACGCCGGGCACGTCGATCCCGATGAGCCAGTTCTACGTGGCCCGTCCGGGCGACACCACCGCCACGCTGAACCAGGCGCTGTCGCAGGGCCTGCACCTGTTCCTGACCCCGGGCACCTACACGCTCACCGAAACGCTGCGCGTGACCCGCGCCGACACCGTCGTGCTGGGCATCGGCTTCCCGACGCTCGTGCCGGCGAACGGCGTCGACGCGATGACGGTGGCCGACGTGGACGGCGTGAAGATCGCCGGCGTGCTGTTCGACGCGGGCACGGTCAACAGCCAGGCGCTGCTGACGGTGGGTCCCGCGGGTTCGTCGGCCAGCCACGCGGCGAACCCGACGACCATCCAGGACGTGTACTTCCGCATCGGCGGTGCCGTCGCGGGCAAGGCCACGAACAGCCTGGTCGTCAACAGCCACGACACGATCATCGACCACATCTGGGCCTGGCGCGCCGACCACGGCAGCTCGCCCACGGGCTGGACGGTGAACCCGGCCGACACGGGGGTGATCGTCAACGGCAACAACGTGCTGGCCACCGGCCTCTTCGTCGAGCACTACGAGAAGTACCAGGTGATCTGGAACGGGCAGAACGGCAAGACGATCTTCTTCCAGAGCGAGATGCCGTACGACCCGCCCACCCAGGCCGCCTGGCGCAGCGGCGCCCTCGGCTACGCCGCGTACAAGGTCGCCGACTCGGTGACTTCGCACGAGCTGTGGGGCGGCGGCGCGTACTGCTACTTCAACGTGAACCCGGCGATCCATGCGGACCGCGGCTTCGAGGTGCCGGTCACGCCGGGCGTGAAGCTGCACAGCGTGTTCACGGTGTCGCTGGGCGGCGTGGGCGTGATCGACCACGTCGTCAACAACACGGGCGGGCCGGCACAAGGGGTGTCGACCATTCCGGTGAACATCGTCAACTTCCCTTGATGGTGGGAGTGCCCCGCTGAATGCCGGGGCGCTTCATTCAGTTCGCCTCGCACCGCCCCGCGGCCAGCGAGGCCCCGAGGCGGTCGGCCAGCCGGCCGGCCGCCTTGCGGTGCGCCGCCGCGAGCGCGAGCGGGTCGCCCTCCGACGACTCCTTCAGCGAGACCTCGCACGCGAACCCCGCCGCGCCCGACGGCGGCACTGCCGTCCATCGCGCTTCGAGCCAGGCGCCCTGGCCTGCAACGGTGTCGAATCGCGTGACGTCCACCCGCACGCGCCACGCGGCCGGGGCCGGCGGTGCGGCCGTGCGCACGTCACCCGTGGCCTGCCGTTCGCGCAGGCCGGCCAGCAGCGCCGCGCGCAGTTCGTCGCGCAGCGGGGCCACCCAGCGTTCCCGTTCCAGCACGCGCAGGCTGCCGTCGGGCAGGCGCACCACCCACTGGGGCTGGTCCACCGCCGGTGGCACGGCCACCGGGCCGAGGTCGACGAGGCGCTGCGGTGCCGCCGCGGCGGTGTCGGCCGCCGTGGCCGACTGCAGGCTGTGGAAGCGCGTGGGCGGGTCGGACGCGCACGCGGCGAGTCCGGCGGCGACGGCGATCACGAGGGGCGGCAGCAGGCGCATGGTGGCGTTCATCGGGAGGGGATCTTCGCGTCGTCCGGCTTGCCGCGCAGCAGCGATTCCGGATGGCGCTCGAGGTAGTCGGTCAGGGTGCGCAGCGACTGGGCCGCGCGCTGCAGGTCCTGCATCGTCTGTTCGGCGTTGCGCTGCAGCGGTGCGTCGGGCGAGAGCACGTGGCGGTCGATGTTGCCGAGCGTGGTCTGCGCGGAACCCATCGTCTTCTGCACCTCGGCGAGTGTCTTGCGCACCTCGGCCAGCGCGGCCTGGGCCTCGGGGCTCAGCTGGTCGATGGCCTTGTTGGCGCTCTGCAGCGTGCCGTTGAGGTTGCGGCCGATCTCGTCGAACGGCACCTTGTTGATCTTGTCGACGATGGCGGCGATCTGCGGCTGCAGCTCGCTCAGCGTGCCCGGCACGGTGGGGATCGACGGCACCTCGCCCTTGGTGTCGAACACCACGCGCTTCGCGTTCGGCATGAAGTCGAGGGCGATGTACATCTGCCCGGTGATCAGGTTGCCGCTGCGTGCCTGCGCGCGCACGCCGTGGTCGACAAGGCCCTTGAGCAGCACCACGTCGCGCCGCGCCGGGTCGGTGCCGGGCGGTGTGAGCGAGTCACGCGCGGCACCCAGGCGCAGCGGGTAGATGTCGGCCGTGACCTCGATGGGGAAGCGGTGCGACTGGCGGTCGAAGTCGAGGTCGATCGAGCGCACGGTGCCGATCTCGATGCCGAGGAAGTCGATGGGCGCGCCCACCGACAGGCCACGCACCGACTGCTCGAAGACCATGCGCACGCGCAGCGGCGCGCCGTCGGGCGGGGCCATGGCCGCCTTGCGGTCGGGGTACAGGGCGAAGATGTGCCCGTCGGCCGCGGGCGGCAGCGTCGTGCTGCCCGCCGGACGCTCGAAGGCCAGCCCGCCGGAGATGACCGACGCGAGCGTCTGCGTGTTGAGCGTGAGGCCGCTCGCATTGACGGACAGGTCGACGCCGCTCGCGTTCCAGAAGCGGGTCTGCGGATTGATCAGCTTGTCGTACGGCGCCTCGACGAAGATCTGCACCGCGATCTCGTCGGCCTCGGGGTCGAGCTTGTAGCCCACCACACGGCCCACCTGCGTGCGGCGGTAGTAGATGGGCGAGCCCACGTCGAGCGACCCGAGGTCGCCGGTGCGCAGCGCGAAGCCGCGGCCCGGTTCGCCGCGCAGCAGGTACGGCGGGCCGGGCAGGCCTTTGAATGAACTCTGGCTTTCGCTGGAGACACCGGCGTCCACGCCGATGTAGGCGCCCGACAGCAGCGTCTCGAGGCCGCTCACGCCGCCGATGTCGATGCGGGGCTTGACGACCCAGAAGCGGGTGTCCTCGACCGCGAGCGACGAGGCCGAACGGACGAGGCGGACGACGGCGGTCACGCTCTGGCGGTCGTCGCTCAGCGAGACGCTCTCGACACGCCCCACCACCACCTCCTTGAAGCGCACCTCGGTCTGGCCGGGTTTCAGGCCCTCGGCGCTTTCGAAGTCGATGGTGACCGTGGGGCCGGTGGCGAGCAGGCTGCGCACGAGCAGCGAGATGCCGACCAGCAGCGCCACGATGGGCACGAGCCACACGAGCGACGGCCCGCGCCAGCGGCGGGTCACCGGTTCCGGTGCCGCGGCGGGCTGGGGAGAGGGCACGGGCGGCGCGCTCGGATCGTCGGACTCACTCATGGGGCGGCGGGGAGGCGTTGGGTTGGGGGGGATTGTCGGCGGGATCGGGCCACAGCAGGCGGGGGTCGAAACTGGAGACGCCGAGGATGGTCAGCACCACCACCGCCCCGAACGCGACGAGCCCCGGTTCGGGTTCGACACCCGCCAGCGGGCCGAAGTGGATCATGCCCACGAGCAGCACGACCACGAACACGTCGAGCATGGACCAGTGGCCCACCGCCTCGATGCCGCGCCACAGCGCCGTGCGCTCGCGCGAGCACCAGGTGCTGTTGCGCCCGGCGCTGAGAAGCAGCAGCACGAGCGAGGCGATCTTGACGATGGGCACCGCGACACTCGCGACGAACACGATCACCGCGAGCCCCCAGTCGCGGTTCATCCACAGCTCGTGGATGCCGCCGAGAATGGTGTGGTCCACCGCGCCCTGGAGGCTGATGGTGGTCATCACCGGCAGCAGGTTCGCGGGCAGGTACAGCACGATGGCCGCCCACGTGTACGCCCACGCGCGCTCGAGGCTGCGCGGGTTGCGATGGTGCAGGTGGGTGCCGCAGCGCGGGCAGGCGAGCGGCGCGTCGGGCGCGGCATGGCCTTGCCGTTCGGACACCCGGCCGCACGTGTGGCAGCTGTAGAGGCCCAGCTGGCGGCCGGTCTGGATCGGCTCGTCGTCCATCATCCGGCCCCCAGTCGGCTGCCGAGCTTCCAGATCGAATGGAGGCCGGCGGCGGTGGTGGAAGTCAGCAGCAGCGTGAGGGCCGCGTACGCGAAGAGGCCCATGCCCGGCACGAGGTCGGCGATGCCGGCGCTGCGCACGATGGAAACGAGCGCGCTCAGCAGGAACACCTCGACCATGCTCCAGTACGTGGCGAAGCGCAGCGCGCGCATCGCGAAGCGGAAGCCGGGCGGCACGCGGCCGCGGATCAGGGAGCCCAGCACGTAGAGCCGCAGCAGCACCAGCATCGCGGGGAACACGATGGCCGTCACGCAGGCGAGCACCGCGGTGATGGGTTCGCCGGCCTGCGCGGTGAGCCAGATGGCGTGCGGCATCGTCACGGTCTTGTGGATGCCCTGCAGGTCGAGCGTGACGAGCGGCGCGAAGTTGCCGATCAGCAGGAACACCAGCGCCGCCAGCGCGAACGCGAGCTGGCCGGTGGGCGTGACGACGTGGCCGCGGCCGAGCAGCGCGCCGCAGCGGCGGCAGCGCGCCACCACGCCGCGGCTCAGGCGGATGCGCTTGTGCACGGCGTCGCACTCGTCGCACACCACCAGCCCGGGATGGCCCACCAGCACGGGCGAGGCCGCTTCCGGCGCGGGGGCGCTGGCGGGGCGCGCGGCTGCCTGCGGGATGTTCAGTCCGGGCATGGCGTGTTTCCGGGAGGGGCGGGGTGGGTCACGAAGGGCCGGTGCTTTCGGGGTGAGCGGATCGACGGGAGTGCGTAGCATGCCAGAGAGTCGGCTGGCCCCTCGCCGCCGAGGAATCCCGCGGGCCCGTGCACTTCGTCACATCGTCGTGTCACGGGCGCTGTGGTGTCGCTGTCACAATGCGGCCGGCGTGACCAGGGACCGAACAACAAGACAACCCCGGGGGAAACGAAGTGCGTCGCTTCGGCAGATCGCGTGGGACCACGTTCGCGCTGTGCGGCGTGTTGTTGATGGCAGCGATCGGCGCCGAGGCGTCGCGGTGGGGCCGTGAAGCGGCCTCCGCAGCGCCGACGCCGCCCGCCGTCCGGACCCTGGGCCAGGAGCAGGTGGTGCTGACCCCGCGCTCCGCGGCCCGCATCGAGATGCCCCGCGGCGTGCCCGCCGCCCACGCGAGCGCGCTGGCCGCGCTGCCCGGCGACGACCTGCTCGCCTTCTGGTGGGCCGGGGAACGCGAGAGCGGCGCCGACGTCAAGGTCTACGTGGCCCGCTGGGACGACGGCCGCTGGAGCGCGCCGCGCCCGGTCGTCGACCGCGACACCCTGGGCGACGCCCTCGGCTTCGCCGTGCGCCGCATCGGCAACCCGTCCGCCTGGGTCGCGCCCGACGGCCGTGTGCACCTCTACGTCGTCGCCACGGGCCTCGGCGGCTGGGCCGCCTCGCGCATCGTGCACCTCGTGTCGGCCGACGAAGGACGTTCCTTCGACGTGCAGCGCGTGCTGCCGATGTCGCCCCTCTTCAACACGAGCGCGCTGGTGCGCACGTCGCCGGTCGGCGCCGCCGACGGCGGGTGGCTGCTGCCGGCCTACTTCGAACTGGGCAACAAGTACCCGATGCTGGTGTCGTTCGACGAGGACGGCGACCCGCGGTGGATCACGCGCATCGGCTCGCTCACGACGGCGCTGCAGCCGGCCCTCGTGGCGGTGTCGGGCCGCGAGATGCGGGCGCTGATGCGTGACCACGGCGACGACCGCCGCCTGCAGCAGGCGGTCAGCCGCGACGGCGGCGAAAGCTGGGAGGACCTGCCGGCCTCGGGCCTCGCGAACCACGACAGCTCGGTGGCCGCGCTGCGGCTGCGCGACGGCGGCTTCGTGATGCTGCACAACGAGCAGATCGACACCGCCGCGTCGCCGCGGCAGTGGCTTCGCCTCTCGGTCTCGGCGGACGCGGCCAGCTGGGCGCCCGGCGTCGACGTGCTCAAGGGCCTGCCGGGCGACGAGTTCTCGTACCCGAGCGTGCAGCAGGTCGGCCGCGAACTCCACGTGACCTACACCTTCCAGCGCCAGGCGATCGCGCACCACGTCTACGACATCTCCTACGCGAGGACCGAGCGTTGAACCTTCCCCACCTCCTGTGGCAGAACGCCTACGGGCGCCTCGGCTGGACCGTCGTGCTCGCAGCGGTCGTGCTCGCCGTGATGGCCCTGCGGCAGCCGCCGACACGCCGCACGGTGCTGGCCACCCTCGGCCTCTTCGCCGTGCTGATGAGCCTGCCGGGGCCGTGGTCGCCCGCGCACTGGATCGGCCTGGCTTTCCAGCGGCCGAGCGCGCTCGGGATCGCTCTGTGCGTGCTGTCGATCGAGGCGCGGTGGTCGGGCCGCACGGACCGTGCCACGATGCCCGCGGCGTTCGCCGCGGTCATCGCGTTCGCGGGCGGGCTGCTGTACCTCGACGCCAGCGGCTGGATCGCCCGGGGCGTGTACCCGAGCGGGTTCGGCCCGGTGGGCGCACCGGTCGCGGGCCTGCTGATCGGTGTGGGCGCGGCGGCGGCCCTCGTGATGGAGCGCGGCACGGCGCACGCCGTCGCGCTGCTGGCCGCGGTGCTGGCGTTCGCACTGTGCCGCCTGCCCACCGGCAACCTGTGGGACGCGCTGATCGACCCGTTCCTGTGGGTGTGGGCCGTGGTGGTGCTGGTGCGCCGGGTGCCGCGACCGCGGCGCCAGCCGTTGCCGGTCGCCAGCGCCGAACCGGCGACCGTGCTCTGATGCGCGCGCTGCGACCCGGGCTGCGCCTGGCCCTGGCGATGGCCGCGGTGCTGTGGGTGGCCGGCACGCTCGCGCGCCTGGCCTTCGCGTTCGCCTTCGCACCCGCCGCCACAACCGCCTCCGGCCTGCTCGAAGCCCTCGTGCTCGGGGCACGCTACGACCTGCGCATCGCCCTGCTGTCGGTGCTGCCGCTGTGGGTGCTGACGCTGCTGCCGTGGGTGAGCCGGCGGATTCGGCCGCCGCGGGGCGAGGTGACGTGGCGCGTGCTGTGGCTCGTGGCCTGCTTCGTGTGGTTGCTGGCGGGCGTGTTCGACGCCGGGCACTTCGCCTACCTCGGCCAGCGGCTCTCCGGGATGCTGCTGTACCTCGCCGCGGACCCGCGCGAAGGCGCGGGCATGGTGTGGCAGTCGTACCCGGTGGGGTGGATCACCCTGGGCGTGGCCGTGGCCCTGCTGGTGCTCGATGCCGTCTTCCGGGGGTTGTGGTCGCGCGCCGCCGCGCCCGCCCGCGCGCCGCGGGCCCGCTGGCCGGCCGTGGGCGGCGAGGTGCTGGTCGTGCTGCTCGCGCTGCTGGCGGTGCACGGTCGCTTCTCTCAGTACCCGCTGCGCTGGAGCGATGCCGTCGAACTCTCGGACCCCTTCGGGCGGCAGCTCGCGCTGAACCCGCTGCAGAACCTCGCCGACACCTGGGCCTTCCGCACGCAGCACCTCGACGAGGCCGGCATGCGGCCCGACGCCGACACGATCCGCCGCTTCGTGGGCCTGCCGCCGCTCGCGGCCAGCGAGCCCGTGTCCTTCCTGCGTTCGGTGCCGCCGAAGGGCGGGCCGGTGCCGAACGTCGTGGTGGTGCTGCTCGAATCGTTCGCGGGCCACAAGGTGGGGGCGCTGGGCAGCCCGGCGGGCGCGACCCCGGCGTTCGACGCGCTGGCGGCCGAAGGGGTGCTGTTCACGCGGATGATGAGCGCCCACGGCCACACGGCGCGCGGCGTGTTCGCCACGCTCACGGGGATCCCGGACGTGTCACTGCAGTCCACCGCGTCGCGCAACCCGGCGGCCACGCGGCAGCAGGTCATCGCGAACGAGTTCAAGGACCACGAGAAGTTCTACTTCATCGGCGGCAGCACGTCGTGGGCGAACGTGCGCGGGCTGCTGACGGCCAGCATCGACGGTCTCGAGATCTACGAACAGGGGCGCCTGGCCTCACCGTCCGAGGACGTGTGGGGCGTGTCCGACCGCAACCTGCTGCGCGAGGCCAACGAGGTCTTCCGCACGCGGAAGCAGCCGTTCTTCGCGGTGGTGCAGACGAGCGGCAACCACCGGCCGTACACCATCCCCGCGGCCGACCGCGCCGAGTTCAAGCCGGCGCCGCGTTCGGCCGAGGCACTGAAGGCGCAGGGGTTCATCTCGGTGGAAGAGTACGAGGCCTTCGCGTACCTCGACTGGTGCATCGGCCGGTTCATGGCCGACGCCCGCAAGGAACCGTACTTCGCGAACACGATCTTCGCGTTCGTGGGCGACCACGGCATCATCGGACCCACGGGGTCGCACCTGCCGAAATCGTGGCACGACCTCGCGATCACGCAGGGCCACACGCCGTTCCTCGTGGTGGCGCCGGGCCGCGTGTCGCCGCGGCGGATCGACCACTGGGCGCAGCAGGTGGACGTGATGCCCACGCTCGCCTCGCTCGCCGGCATCGGCTACCGCAACACCACGCTGGGCCGCGACCTGCTCGACCCGGCGTTCGACGACGCTCGCGTGGCCTTCACGTTCCAGTTCGGCGGGCCGGGGCAGGCCGGGGTGCTGGTGGGGGACCGCTTCCTCGTGGACCGGCCGCCGCTGGCCGTGTTCGACATCCAGGCGGCGGATCCGTCGGTGGACCGGGTGGCGTCGTCCGACGAGGAGACGGTGCGGCGGGTGCGGGAGTGGGGGAGTTTCCCGCGGGCCTACGCGAATGCGGCGTTGTACCTGCAGACGCACAACCGGCGGTTGGACGGCCGCTAGCGTGTCAGTCCTTGGCGGCAGCGATCTGCCGCAGCGCCTGCTCGAACACCTCGGCGGGCTGCCCACCCTGGATCAGGTGCCGGTCGTCGATGATCACCGCCGGCACCGCATGGATGCCCTGCTGCTGGTAGAAGCGTTCCTGCTGGCGCACCTCGTCGGCGAACTCGCCGCTGTCCAGCACCTGCTGCGCACGGGCCGCGTCCAGGCCCACTTCACCGGCCACGCCCACGAGCAGTGCGGTGTCGCTCGGGTCCTGGCCGTCGGTGAAGTAGGCCTTGAAGAGCGCCTGCTTCAGTTCGTGCTGGCGGCCTTCGCCCTCGGCCCAGTGCAACAGGCGGTGGGCGTCGAAGGTGTTGTAGATGCGGCGGCGCGCGCCCATGCTGAACGTGAACCCGACGGACTCGCCCCGGGCGCGGATGTTCTCGCTGTTCTGCGCGAGCTGCTCCGGCGACAGGCCGTACTTCTCGCCCAGGTGTTCGGCGATGTCCTGGCCTTCGGGGCCCATGTTCGGGTTCAGCTCGAACGGCTGGAAGTGCAGGTCGACCTTCAGGTCGGGCCCGATGCGCTCCAGGGCGGTTTCGAGGTTGCGCAGCCCGATGGCGCACCAGGGGCAGGAGACGTCGGAGACGAAATCGATCTTCATGGGGACGGATGATCTCGCGGTCCGCCCCCTTCCGTCACGCGTGGGGCTATTTCGGGAGGGCGTAGGCGATCACGTGGTCGCCCGCCTTGGTGCCCAGCGAGCCGTGCCCGCCGGCGATCACCAGCAGGTATTGCCGGCCGTCCTCACCCTGGTAGGTCATGGGCGTGGCCTGGCCGCCGGCGGGCAGGCGGTGTTCCCACAGCTGGCGGCCGGAGGTCACGTCGTAGGCCCGCACGTAGTCGTCGATGGTGCCGGTCAGGAACGCCACGCCGCCCGCGGTGACGATGGGGCCGCCGATGTTCGGCACCCCCATGCGGAACGGCAGCGGCAGTGGCGTGATGTCGCGCACCGTGCCGTTGCGGTGGCGCCAGGCGATGCGCCCCGTGGTGAGGTCGGCGCCGGCCACGTAGCCCCACGGCGGCGCCTGGCAGGGGATGCCCAGCGGTGACGTGAACGGGTGCAGCTTCACCGCGAACGGCGCGCCGAAGTTCTCGTTGAGCTTCGGCAGCATGCCGTGGGGCGCCTCCTTGCCCTGGACGTAGGTGGTGGTGGCATCGGCCCGCGGGATCAGCGTCGAGACGAAGGCGAGGTAGGTGGGCGTGGTGAAGGCCACCTGGCGCACCGGGTCGACCGCGATGCCGCCCCAGTTGAAGACGCCGAAGTTGCCCGGGTAGACCAGCGTGCCGCCGGTGGACGGCGGGGTGTAGCGGCCCTCGTAGCGCAGCTGGTGGAAGTTGATGCGGCACGCGAGCTGGTCGAACAGGGTGGCGCCCCACATCGACCGCGGCGTGAGCGGCGGCGGGTCGAACGACAGCGCCGAAACGGGCTGGGTGGCCGCCGTGTGGTCGCCCTCGGCCGCGCCCTGCGGGGCGGGCCGCTCGGTGACGGGCAGCAGCGGCTGGCCGGTGCGCCGGTCGAGCACGTACAGCTCGCCCTGTTTCGTGGGCTGCACCAGGGCGGGCACGTTCTGGCCGCCGATGGTCAGGTCGACGAGCGTGGGCTGGGCCGGCACGTCGTAGTCCCACAGGTCGTGGTGCACGGTCTGGAAGTGCCACTTCACCTGGCCGGTGGCGAGGTCCAGCGCCACCACGGACGACGAGAACTTCTCGGCGGACGGGCTGCGTTTTCCGCCCCACTGGTCGGGCGGCTGGTTGCCCATCGGCACGTAGACCAGGCCGAGGGCCTCGTCGACGCTCGAGATGGACCAGCTGTTCGGCGAGTTGGGTGTGTACTGCTGGTCCGCCCCGATCGGCGTGGTGGCGTCCGGGTTGCCCGAGTCCCAGTTCCACACGAGCGCGCCGGTGTCGACGTCGAAGGCCCGGATCACGCCGGAGGCTTCCTTCGTGGACACGTTGTCGAGCACCGTGCCGCCCACGACGACGAGGCGTTTCGTCACGACCACCGGCGACGTCGAGTAGTACGAGCCCGGGTTCACGTTGGGCATGTTGGCCCACAGGTCGATCTGGCCCTTGCCGCCGCCGAACGCGGGGCAGGGCTGGCCGGTCTCGGGGTCCAGCGCCACGAGGCGGGCGTCGGACGTGGGCATGAACAGCTTGTTCAGGCAGGTGTCGCCGGGCACGGGGGACGGTCCGGCGTGGAAGGAGACCCCGCGGCAGGTCAGGTGCTGCAGGGCGAGTTCACCCTGGACCTTGGGGTCGTGGCGCCACAGCTCGGCGCCGGTGGTGGCGTCGAGTGCGATCACCGACTGGTGCGGCGTGCAGAGGAACAGCCGGTTGCCGACCTTCAGCGGCGTGACCTCGAAGGTGGTCTCCACCGGATCGCCGGGCTGGCCGCGGACGTCGCCGGTGCGGTAGGTCCACGCGGGCTTCAGGCGGGCGACGTTGTCGGGGGTGATCGCGCGCAGCGGCGAATGCCGCTGGCCGGCGGCGGTGCGGCCGTAGGCGTGCCATTCGCCGTCGGGCACGGGCGACGCGGCGGCCGGCAGGTCGCGCGGGGGGAGGTCGCCCGCGACGTCGTGCGGATCGAACGCCCACGACGCGGCGGCGACGGCCACCGAGACCAGCAGCACCGCGGCGAGCGGCCCCCGTCCGAGCGGCTGGCCGTCCGCCTTCGGCCAGGGCAGCAGCAGCCACACGGCCATCAGCACGAACACGTCGGCGCGGGCGGCGATGGGCCACCAGTCGAGGCCCGCTTCCCACACCGCCCAGACCATCGTGGCGGCGAGCAGCAGCGCATGCACCGTCAGCACGAAGCGCCGGCCGAGCGCGAGCAGCACGCCCTCGATCACCAGCACGGCGCCGGCCGCGACGTAGAACCACGAGCCGCCGAGCCGGACGAGCCAGGCGCCGCCCCCGAGGAGCATCAGCCCCAGCAGCGCGGTGATGGCGCCGCCGATGGGGCGGTACGGAAGGCGAGCAGTGGGCGACGCGGTCATCGGAGCTCCGGCAGCGGGGGTGTCGTCCCGCAGGCAATCGGCGCTCCCGAGTGGCGTGTCTTCAGACTTCTTTACGTCACTCCGGCTCGACGCCCGCGGCCTTGATGATCTGTCCCCACTTCACCGCCTCGGCGGCCTGGAACTTCGCGAGTTCGTCGGTCGACGTGGTCCACGCGTCGCCACCGGTGCTCTCGTAGAAGCCCAGGGCGCCCGGGCCCTTGGTCGCGTGCACCAGCAGCTCCTGCAGGTGGGCCACGACCGGCGCCGGGGTGTGGGCCGGCACGTATGCGGCGAACCAGTAGGTGAACTCGTAGCCCTTCACGCCGGCTTCCGAGATGGTGGGCACGTCCGGCAGCATCGCCAGGCGCTTCGACGTCGACACGCCGAGCGCACGCAGCTTGCCGCCCTTGACGTGGGGCACGCCGGTGGCGGTGTCGGTGATCATCAGGTCGATCTGGCCGCCGATCAGGTCGGTGACCGCGTTCGGGTTGCTCTTGTAGGGCACGTGCAGGATGTCGGTGCCGGTCATCTGCTTGAACAGCTCGACGGCCATGCGGCTCGACCCGCTGCCGCCGCCGAAGGTCAGCTTGCCCGGGGCCTTCTTCGCGGCCGCGACGAGTTCGGCGACCGTCTTGTACGGCGCGTCGGCGCGCACCACGAGCACCTGGCCGCCCTTGCCGAGGCCGGTGACGGGCACGAAGTCCTTCACCGGGTCGTACGGCATCTTCTTGAAGAGGTGCTGGTTCGCGGCCTGCGTGGTGTTCGTGGCGATCAGCACGGTGTAGCCGTCGGCCGGCGAGCGCGCGACGAACTGGGCCGCCAGCATGCCGTTGGCGCCGGCGCGGTTGTCCACCACCACCGGCTGGTGGCCCTCCTGGCTCACGGACTGGCCGAGCGCGCGGGCCAGCATGTCGGTGGCGCTGCCGGCCGCGAACGGCACGACGAAGTTGATGGGCTTGGCCGGGTACGCCTGGGCCAGGACGGTCCCCGCGCCCATCGTGCCGAGGGAGGCGATGGCGAGGGCGGCGAGGGTCCGGCGCCGGGGCATGTCGAACCGGGTGGGGGCGGTCATGGGAGGTCTCCAGGGAAGGTGTCGGACGGACCCCGCAGGTGTCCGGCCAGGTCGGGTGAAATCGAGAGGGGCAGGTCGAGCAGCAGGAAGGAGAGGGCCTTGCCGTGGCTGTCGAGGTTGAGCGAATCGTTGACGCCGCCATCCAGCACGTCGTCCAGCACGAAGTTCATCGCGTGCAGGTTCGGCAGCAGGTGGCGGGTGACCTTCGTGGGGCGGCGGTGGCGGAACAGGTCGGCCACGGCGTCCTCGGTGACCTGGGCGACGAGGGTGTCCCACAGCGCGGGCGACCAGGCGATCACGCTGATGTTGGAGCGGTTGCCCTTGTCGCCGGTGCGGCCGTGGGCGGCGCGGTGCAGCGGCACGTGGATGAAGGAAGGGGCGTTCATTCGGAGAAGCTCCAGGCGATGGGCACCTGCTCGCGCGGCACGAGGCACGACACGGTCCCCAGGCGCGCCCGCAGGCTCGTGCGCACGCCGCCGCCGCCGGCCGGGCCGGTGGTGTAGAGCGCGGTCACCTCGCGGTTCAGCCGCTCGGCCGTCGCCCGGTCGGGGTGGCTCGCCGCGGCGCGCAGGCGCACGTCGTGGCCGTCTCCGGGAATGCGGTCGGCGAGGTCGCGGCCCGCGTCGTCGGCGAACACGCTGGTGACACCGATCAGGTCCAGGCGCAGCGACAGCGCGGGCAGGCGTTCGCGCAGCACCCGGCCGGCCAGGCGGGCGCGGGCCTCGGCGCGGGCGCCCGCGTACGAGATCTCGCCCTCGGCCAGCCAGCCGTTGGCGTGGCACACGTTGACCTTCAGGTCGGCCGGGCGCGGGTGGCCGCGCACGCCGGTGAGGCGCACGCGGTCGGGGCCGAGTTCGGTGACCACGGCCTCGCCCAGGTCGGCCACCACGTCGGGCGTGACGTAGGCGTGCGGGTCGTGCACCTCGTAGAGCAGCTGCTCCTTGACGGTGTGGGCGTCGATCAGTCCGCCGGTGCCGGCGGGCTTGGTGATCGTGCAGTGCCCGTCGGCGTCGATCTCGGCGATGGGGTAGCCCAGCCGCGCGAGGCCCGGCACGTCCTTCAGGCCCGGGTCGGCGTAGTAGCCGCCGGTGACCTGGGCGCCGCATTCGAGCAGGTGGCCGGCCATCGTGGCGCGGGCCAGGCGGTCCCAGTCGTCGCGCGCCCAGCCGAAGTGGGCGAGGGCGGGACCCACGACCAGCGACGGGTCGGCCACGCGGCCGCACACCACCACGTCGGCCCCGGCCGAGAGCGCGTCGGCGATGGCCTCGGCGCCGATGTAGGCGTTGGCGCTGACGACCTCGAGGCCCCGGGCAACGTCGCCGAGCGTGTCCAGGCGGCCGCTCAGGTCGTCACCCCGGACCACGGCGATGCGAGGCGGCCGGGCGCCCAGTTCGGCCGCCAGCCGGGCGATGCGGCGCGCGGCGCCCTCGGGGTTGGCCGCGCCGAAGTTGCTGACGATGCGGATGTTCGCTGCGAGGCACCGGGCCAGCACGGGCCGCAACAGGTCGTCCAGCAGGGGCTCGTAGCCGGCGTCGGGGTCCTGGCGGCGGGCCAGCTGCGCGAGGGCCAGCGTCCGTTCGGCCAGCGTCTCGAAGATCAGCACGGCCGGGCCGCCCGCGGCCGCCAGGGCCTCGACCACCGGGCCGGCCGCGTCCGTGCGGTCGCCGGAGAACCCGGCCGCGCAGCCCACCCTCAACACCTGTCCCTGTCCATCCACCATCGCTGGAAATCCGAGCGCCCGCCAAAGGGCGGGCCGAGGGCGACACTGTAGGACGGATCGGGCCGTTCTGCCTGTGGAAGCCCCGAATAGGCGGCCCTGGCAAAATGCACCCCTGTTCGCTCCTGCTGTTCCCGCCATGCGCATCCTGTCCGTCATCCCCCCGATGACGCAGCTCAACACCCCGTACCCGTCCACCGCCTACCTCACCGGGTTCCTGCGGTCGCGCGGGTTCGACGCCGTGCAGGAAGACCTGGCGCTCGCCCTCGTGCTGGCGCTGTTCTCCCAGGACGGGCTGCGCGCCGTGCGCGAGCACATCCGCGCGATGCCGGAGGAAAAGCGCAGCGCGAACGCCAACGCGTTCGACGACCGCTTCGACCGCTACCTCGCCACCATCGACCCCGTGCTCGCGTTCCTGCAGGGCCGTGACTCGACCCTGGCACACCGCATCTGCGGCCGCGCCTTCCTGCCCGAGGGCTCGCGCTTCGCGTCGCTCGAGGTGTACGTGGACGACGACGGCGGCGACCCCCTCGCGTGGGCCTTCGGCGCCCTGGGCCTGCAGGACCGCGCCCGCCACCTCGCCACGCTGTACCTCAACGACCTGGCCGACGTGCTGCGCGACGCGGTGGACCCGCGCTTCGAGTTCGTGCGCTACGCCGAGTCGCTGGCACAGAGCCAGCCCACGTTCGACCCGCTCGCCGAAGCGCTGGCCGCGCCGCTGAACCTCGTCGACCGCACGTTGCACGACCTCACGCTCGACGCGGTGCGCCGCCACCAGCCGCGGCTGGTGCTGGTGTCCGTGCCGTTCCCGGGCGCCGTGTACGCGGCCTTCCGCATCGCCCAGGCCATCAAGGCGGTCGACCCGACCATCGTCACGGCGCTCGGCGGCGGCTTCGTCAACACCGAGCTGCGCGAGCTGTCGGACCCGCGCGTGTTCGACCACTTCGACTTCGTCACGCTCGACGCGGGCGAGCGCCCGCTGCTCGCGCTGCTGGACCACCTCGCCGGCAAACGCTCCGCGCAGCGCCTCGTGCGCACCTTCCACCGGCCTGCCGGCCAGGACGCGGTGAAGTTCTCCGACATGGGCGAACCCGACGTGGCCTTCGCCGAGGTGGGCACGCCCACGTGGGACGGCCTGCCGCTCGACCGCTACCTGTCGCTGCTGGACATGCTGAACCCGATGCACCGGCTGTGGTCCGACGGGCGATGGAACAAGCTCACCGTCGCCCACGGCTGCTACTGGAAGAAGTGCAGCTTCTGCGATGTCAGCCTCGACTACATCTCGCGCTACGACGGTGCGTCGGCCGAGACGCTCGTCGACCGCATCGAGGCCATCGTTGCCGAGACAGGCCAGACCGGTTTCCACTTCGTCGACGAGGCCGCGCCGCCGAAGGCGCTCAAGGCACTGGCCGCCGAGATCCAGAAGCGCGGCACGTCCATCTCGTGGTGGGGCAACATCCGCTTCGAGAAGACCTTCAGCCCCGAGCTGTGCCTGCAGCTCGCCGACAGCGGCTGCATCGCGATCTCGGGCGGGCTCGAGGTGGCGTCCGACCGGCTGCTGAACCTGATGAAGAAGGGCGTGTCGGTGGAACAGGTGGCGCGGGTCACGCGCGCGTTCTCGGACGCCGGCATCCTCGTGCACGCGTACCTGATGTACGGCTTCCCCACCCAGACCGTGCAGGACACCGTGGACGCGCTGGAGTACGTGCGCCAGCTCTTCGAGAACGGCTGCATCCAGAGCGGCTTCTTCCACCGCTTCGCGTGCACCGTGCATTCACCGGTGGGGCAAGACCCGGCCGCGTATGGCGTGACGCTGGAGCCGCTGCCGCCGGTGTCGTTCGCGAAGAACGACGTGGGCTTCCACGATCCGACCGGCGTCGACCACGACCAGCTGGGTTTTGCGCTGAAGAAGGCGCTCTACAACTACATGCACGGCATCGGGCTCGAAGAGGACGTGCGGTCGTGGTTCACGCAGCATGTGCCGAAGACCACGGTGAATCGGCATCGGATTGCGCGGGCGCTCGCGACGCGGGGCTGAATGCGGGGGAAGGGCGGTCAACGACGCACCGTCCCATGGGGCGGGTTTGGGCAACCGCTTCTGCAGCAGCCCGTGCGGACCTAGAGCAGGTACTCCGACCGAATCAGATCCTGATCCCATGGCGTGACCGTGCAACCGCTTGCCGTGCCAAAGCGGGTGTCCGCATCCGTGGGGTCGTCCACCAGCGTGCCTCGCGCTCGCGCATGCAGCGACATCAGCGTGTGCAGGTCCGGCTTTACCATCTCATGCAGCGCACGCAGCATCAGGGACACACCGGCCAGGTTGCTCTCCACGCTGTTGGCGAAGCGCGGGTGGTCCTGGAGTCCGATGTCGGCCCACAGGACCTCTCGGCGTTGCAGGTCCAGTGCCAGTGGCAGGCTGATCCGGGTGTCGGACGCCAGGTCGACGCGGTCCACCACGGTCTTCGCCTCGAAAGGCTCCCCCGAGTTCAGATCCGTGCGCGACATCCAACCCGCGAAACACTCGGGCAGGTCGCAGTAGGCTTGACCCGAGTAGCTGTTGACGCACATCAGCACGAAACGAACGCCACGGGCGCGCAGCATCTGCACGTTCAGGTCGATGAACTCCGCCGCGCCCTGAGGGGCGTCGACGATGTCCCCGCTGTGGTGGGCGCCCCAACCTCGCAGGTTGTAGAAGGCGATGGTGTCGATGTAGCGATGGTCGTCGCCGTACAGCACCACCGACAAGTCGATGTCCACTCGCGAGCGTCCGTTCATCCACCACAGGAACAGGCGCACGAAACCGCCCTCAGGCATCGGGATGCGACTGCCCCTTGCAAGGGTGCGCAGTGCCTTGCTGGCCGCGCGTTGCGCCAGCGGCACCACGTGATGGGCCAGAGCCGGATCCACATGGCAGCGGCCCAGCGAGGGCAATGCCGCGAAGCGGGCCAGCAACGCCTGCTCGCAGCCGTGAACCACCTGCCGCGCGGTGTGCGCATCCACCGGCTCGCGCGCATCCCGCTGCGCGAAGACCTTGGCCACGTCCCCTTTCGGGAAGAACACACGCAACCGCGCCTGGCCGTCACGGGCCTTGAAATGCGCCAGAACCTGCAGCAGCACCGCCGTCGACACGCGCGATGCCAACGCGGCGAAGCGCGCCACCAGGACCGCCGGCTCGTCGCACTTGCGCAGCAGCGCATCCAGGCGGCGGGCGTACTCGCCAGGACGGGCTTCCAGTGCCAGAGCCGCCGCCATCACGTCACCGCTCGCCAGCGCCCGTTCGACGCGCCCGTTGAAGGTGTCGAAGGGCAGAGCGTCGCGGATGACCGAGAAGGCTTCTGCCGTCTTCGGAAAGCGCCCGGCATGCTCGCCCGGATGCAGCCGCTCGCCCAGCCGCTTGAACGCTTCCGACCGGCGGCGCAAGTCTTCTGTCAGCGCAGGAGAGCCCTCGAGCAGGCCCAGCAGCACGCGGCGCTGACGACGCGTGAATCGGGTGAATCGCGTGGGCGCGGCCAGCGACACATCGCCGCCCGACAGACCTGCGGCCAGCCGCAACACATCGGTCGCCGTGCGGCAGTGTTCGTCGAGCAGGCGTTGGGTGCGCTCATCCTCGCCCGCATGCAGCATCAGCTGGGCCGCGACGAGCGCGAGGTTTTCCTTGAACGGGAACTTGGCCGGCAGCAGGCGGAACACATCGGCCTGGTACTGCCGCATGAACCAGGACAAGTCCGCCCGATCCTGCTCGGAGAGCGATGCGGCCGCCCCCGCCAGCCGGGTGCAGATGGCCTCGAAGTCCTCGAGGGAGCCCAGCTCCACGACTCGGGGGGACCTGTTGTTCAGCAGCGGGGGGCGTTCATCACCTTCGGACGGAATGCGGCGCAAGCTCACATAGTGGCTCACCGCGTTCAGGTACAGCTGCGCATCCGACAGCGCCATCACCTGGGCCGGAAAGCCGGCATGAAGCGGGACGTGCTGGCGGTGCGCTCCCACAAGCTTTCGCATCTCGCGCGTGGCGTCCCGCAACAGCCGGGCCGCGTCCTCGGGGGACCAGGTGGAAAGTCTCGACACGAGATCATCGGCCAGCACGAAACCCAGCGCCTCCAGTTCCTGCATCATCCCCGCCATCCGCTGCGGCGTGACACAGGCCGTCCCGGGCTGGACATGCAATCGCAGGCGACGACGCAGATAGAGCTCGTTCATTCACTCTCCCCAGAAACAAGATCGCCTGCCGAAGGCAGGCGATGAGCGGAAAGCGGGAGCCCTAGGTTCAGAGGTTTGAGAAGGAAGGACCCCCATAGCCGCGCGGATGATCTTAGCGCAACCGCATCGGGTCCACTGGGCTCGGCGAGGCCGACGCCTGTCGCTGTTCCTCTCGATCACGCTGTCGAGGTCACATATGAAATCTGAACCGCAACTCCAGACCTCACCCTGAGCGCCCGCTCAAGAAGGCTCTCTACAACCAAATGCAAGGCATCGGGCTGGAGGAGGACGTGCGGTCGTGGTTCACGCAGCATGCGCCGAAGACGACGGAGAATCGGCATCGGATTGGGAGGGCGTTGGCGACGCGGGGCGTACCGCCGGGGGAGGGCGTGTGACGGCCCTCAAACGAAAAGTGCGTTGGCGTCGAACGCCTCTCCGAGAGGTTCGATCGCGAGCAGGTCGTCGACAAGATGACAACGGAACACGTGACGCTGGGCGGCGATGCGCGCACGCGAGCCCAGGCGATAGTAGGGCGAGTCTCCCTCGATCTCGAAATCGATGACGACGGACTCGATGGCGTGTTCGCGTTGAAGGCGGCGGAGTTGCGCCTCGAGCTTTGCCCGTTCCCCAGCCCCTTGCTCGTCCTGATACTCGCTGTCGAAGTATGCGATCAACGCACCTTCGATGAGTTGCCCCTCCGGCTGGGCGGGAACTTCATTGGTCATGGCGTTGGCGACGAGAAAGTTGAGGCCGCTCGCCGGGTGGGCTGCGCTGGTCATCACCTTGAACACGGCGACATAGAGGAAGAAGTCGTTGTCGTCGCTGCCGACGCCATAGACCATGTCCCCATAACCCCGATGCTCGCGGCCAAGGGGCCTGGTGTGAGGGTTCTTCGTGAGTCCGACGTAGTGGATGTCGGTGGAAAGCCCGATGTCCTCAAGGGCGCACACCTGCAGGAAGTCATGGATCGACGTGGAGATCCATTGCTTTCCGTCCTGGGAAACGCTGAGGAGCTTGTCCGTCGCCCGCACCCGGCAGGTTGCTGGATCACGGATCCCGAGCGGAGTGAGGTCGCACGGCACGCGCCGACGCCGTCCCTCCGCGCCGACGAGGACGTTCACCGAGACGTGGCGGCGAAAGAACCCTCGGTTCAGGGGCTTCCGGGCATTCAGCCGGACCTTCTTCCGCGAGCCGTACAGGTAGATGAACCTCTTTTCCAGAGACTCCTCGACTCGCCGTTTCAATTCCTGGAAATGTCCCTTGATGGGCTCCGGAACGCCGGGCCCCTGCGGCGGATTCACGACCAGATCGAACCAGAAGCAATCGCACTGCAGCGGCGACACGTACCAGCGCTTGGATGCCTTGGCGTAGGCCTCCTGGGAAGCCATGAAGCTGAACGATCCCCTGTGCATCTCTGTCGCTCCTTGAGTCGGTGATCCGAAGGTCGCATGCGAGACCTCGGCCTGGGCTGCATGGTGAGCTTGGCATCTTGCCGCACCAGAGGCTCATGCGGTGAGCCACAAAGACCATTTCTTTCCGGGGGCGAAACGCTCGGACGTTGTAGCGGACGATCCGGGGTCATCGGCCACTTCAACGATTCCGGTCGCGGAGGCGGCCTTGGGGGGGGAAGGTCTGAATCTGAACTCGACACTCCAGGCTGACCCAGAGCGTCTACAGGCTGCCCCGGGAAGCGACTTTCATCAAGCGTGCGGCCCTTCGCTCTCATGGCACGCCACGCACAGCTTGTTGCCTTCCGTGTCCCGGAAGTAGGCACCGTAGTAGTTCGGGTGGTACTCCGGCCGCAAGCCGGGCAGACCTTCGGAGGTGCCTCCATGGTCGACTGCATAGGTGTGGGCCGCGGCGACGTCGGCCCGTTCCCTGGCCAGGAACGCGACCATCTGGCCGTTGCCCGGATCGTGCGGTTCGCCGTTGTAGGGCTTGCAGATGACGAAGAACGGGCGGGAAGCGCCCACGGAGTGCCAGCCAGCCCACGGCCGATCCGGTTCACTGAAGCGAAGCTCGTTGCCCAGCAGGGACATCAGCCCGGTGTAGAACTTCAGTGCCCGGTCGAAGTCCTGGACGCTCACGAAGATGTGGGACAGCACGGAGACGCTCCTCGTTTCTGCTTCGGAGCGCACATTGTCGGGATGAGGTGGCCTGTCTCGCAAGCGCGGGCCGGGCAGTGGAAGCCGGGGCGATCAAGTCGCACGGCTTCGTTCGATCGACGGCGTCGCTGCGGCCGGCCCGACGGCGGGACGCATTGCGCCTGAAGACCCTTCCGGTCAACCGGCGGTTGCGGCGGTCGCTCCGTTGCGACAAAGGTTCTGCTCCAAGATGACGTCATCCAGGAGCCAGACCATGCCGTTCTTGCAACACCTTCCACACCGTGCCCTTCCCCTTCTTTGCGCTGCTGCGTTGATCGGCTGCGCTGGCAAGCAGCATCAGGCGCCGGCGGAGGACGCGCCCGACGCCGCCACCGCGGTGTTCAAGGGGTCGTCTACCATGGGCCCGGCCTTGTACGCACTGCAGTTCAACGCCAAGGGTTGTGTCCAAGGGCGCACCGAGGTGCCGAGGGCTGGCTCGTCCCGCCCGATGCGCCTGGTGCCCGGCGAGGAGAAGTTCTTCGGCCTGGACACGGCCAGCATGAACAACAGCAGTTGCCGCATCGCCGTCTCCTTCGTTCCTGAGGCCAACGTGCAGTACCAACTGGTCGACTTCAGGTCCTCCGGCGGTTTCGGCAAGCCGGACTTTTGCGCGGTGGACGTCAAGCGCATCGACCCGTCTGGGGCCACGTCGCCGGTGCCTTCGCGCGGCTGGCGCATCGTTCAGGCGAGCATGGCGTGCCATCGGGCCGTGCCATGAACCTCGCGCTCGTCGCGGCGATTCCCGCTCGCCGTGAGCAGGTCAGGCGTAGGTGTTGACGTTCCGCCCGAGATTGCCTTCCGTGGCCAGCGCGGGCTGCTGCGGCAACGCGGCGATCAGCGCCGCGGCACCGGCGGCCTGCGTGTCGAGGGCCTTGCGGAGCACCATCACGCCCGCGGCTTCGCCGACGCTGCCAGGCGTGCTGTTGGAGGCGCTGTTGACCGCGGCGCCGACGCTGGGGGAGTTGGTGATGACCATGCCGTTCTTATCGGCACTTCCCGTGCGAGGCTGAGGCCGGGCCTGCGCGACGCCAAGGTGCTCAGCGTCTCGCGACCACGAGAAACAGTTTGCCCATGAAAAACTCCCTGGGCAGAGCGAACGCCTTGTTGCGCAGCGCGGTGGTCATGGCCTCGTCGGCCTGGCCGTCGACGGTCAGGACGACGGCGAGGTGTTCAGGTTGAAGCGGATCCTCGAAACGAACAACCCGGCCGAGGCCGGGTTGTTCGTTCGTTCAGCGCGAGCCGATCAGAAGGTCTCCCAATCGTCCGTCCCCGTGCTGGACGCGGCGGCGGTGGGAATGGTCTTCGACGCGGTCGGCGCGGCAGCGGGCAGGGCCTTCGGTTCGGTCTTCGCGAAGTCCGGGCGCACGACGTTCTTGGCGCGGTTCGGGCTGCGGCGTTCCACCTTGGGGGTTTCGGCCTTCGGAGCCTCGACGACCGGCTTCGGCGCCAGCACCGGCTCCACCTTGGCCGTCACCACCGGGGCCGGATCGGCCTTGGGCGTGGACGGCACGAAGGTGCTGCTGCCGTGCTCGAGCTTGAAGACCGACACGGCCTCCAGCAGCGCGCGGGCCTGCACCTTGAGGCTTTCGGCGGCGGCCGCCGATTCCTCGACGAGCGCAGCGTTCTGCTGCGTGGCCTGGTCCATCTGGGTGACGGCTTCGCCGACCTGCGCGACCCCGCTGCTCTGCTCGGTGCTGGCCGCGCTGATCTCGCCCATGATGTCGGTCACGCGGCGGATGGCGCCCACCACCTCCTGCATCGTGGTGCCGGCCTGGTCCACGAGCGTGGTGCCTTGCTCGACGCGTTCGACGCTGTCGCTGATGAGGGTCTTGATCTCTTTCGCCGCTTCGGCGCTGCGCTGCGCGAGCGAACGCACTTCACCGGCCACCACCGCGAAACCGCGGCCCTGTTCGCCGGCACGGGCGGCTTCCACCGCGGCGTTGAGCGCCAGGATGTTCGTCTGGAAGGCGATGCCGTCGATGACGCTGATGATGTCGACGATCTTCTTCGAGCTGTCGTTGATGCCCTTCATCGTGTCGACGACGCGGCTCACGACTTCACCGCCCTGGACGGCCACGGTGGACGCGCCCATCGCGAGCTGGTTGGCCTGGCGTGCGTTGTCGGCGTTCTGCTTGACGGTGCTCGACAGTTCTTCCATCGAGGCGGCGGTCTCTTCGAGGGCGCTGGCCTGCTGTTCGGTGCGGGCGCTCAGGTCGTTGTTGCCCGAGGCGATCTGGGCGCTGGCCGTGGCCACGCCGTCGGCGTTCTGGCGCACACCGCCCACGATGCGGGCGAGCTGGTCCTTCATGCCGCCCAGCGTCTGCAGCAGCACGGCGGTTTCGTCCTTGCCGGTGGTGTGCAGGTCGACGGTGAGGTCGCCGGCGGCGATGCGTTCGGCGGCCTGGACGGCGCGGGCGACCGGGCGGGTGATCAGGCGGGTGATCCAGACGGCCATGCCGATGGCGATGGCGATGGCGGCGGCGACGAAGCCCATGACCCAGAGACGGGCCGCCTGGTACGTGGCCTCGGCCTGTTTGCCGGCGAGGTCGGCGCCTTCGACGTTCGCGTCGGTGAGCTTGCCCACGTTGGTCAGCATGTTGCGGAACGACACCAGCGATTCACCCTGCAGCCACGCGCGGGCCACGGGGAACAGCGCTTCGCCCCCGGCGGCCAGCTCGGCCAGCTTGCGATGCGAGGCGTCGAAGCTCACGCGATCGTTCTTCAGGTCGTTGAAGGCTTCGCGTTCCGCGTCCGACGAGATCTGGGCTTCGAACTTCGTGAAGGCCTCGTCCAGCCGCTTGGTGGCCTTCTCGAAGTTGGCCTGTGCCGCCTCCGACTGCTTCGCATCGACGGCCAGCACCATGTCGACTTCGGCCGAGCGGACCATGTTCACGGAAGCCCGCACCTCGGTGGCGGCGATGACGCCGGGCAGCCAGTTCTCGGTGATTTCGCCGTTGTTGTCGTTCAGGCGCGCCAGCTGGAGCAGCGCGAACCCACCCACCGCGGTGGTCAGCAGGACGACGGCGAAGAACGCGGTGCCGAGTTTGGCGCCCAGCTTGAAGTCGGAGAATTTCATGGACGAGGGTTCCTGGAAGGGGCTCGGTCGGACACGGAAAGGCGCGCACGGGCGGCGCGCGACTGAATGGACTCGATGACGGTTCTTTACGGCCTGTCCGGACGGGACTTGAGGGGTAAACCCGGGTGGATTTGGCACTTCACCGGTCAAGACCCCTGCACAAGACCGCCGGTCAGACGTTGCTCGTGGCCCGCACTTCGCTCAGGCTGGTGATGCCCTGGAGCACCTTCTCGATGCCGTCCTGGCGAAGCGTGCGCATGCCCTCGGTCATCGCCGTGTGCAGCAGCTGCTCGGCGCGCGAAGTGGTCTGGATCATGCGGCGCAGCTCGCGCGACACCATCATCAGCTCGTGCAGCCCGGCGCGTCCCTTCTGGCCCGTGTTGCCGCAGTGTTCGCAGCCGGGGCTGTGGAACATCATCAGGCGGCCCTCGCGGCCGAACCGCTCGGTCCAGCTGCGCCGCACGGTGTCGCGGTCGAAGTCGGGGTGGCCGTGCGGGGCGACGTGCAGGTAGTCGTCGAGCAGCTCGTTGACCTCGTCCTCGGTGGCGGGGCGGGAGGTGCGGCAGTGGTTGCACAGGCGGCGCACGAGGCGCTGCGCGAGCACGCCCAGCAGCGAGTCGGCGAAGTTGAACGGGTCGAGTCCCATGTCGATCAGGCGCGTGACCGTCTCGGGGGCGCTGTTGGTGTGCAGCGTGGAGAGCACGAGGTGGCCCGTGAGCGAGGCCTCGATGCCCATCTGGGCCGTTTCCTCGTCGCGCATCTCGCCGACCATGATGACGTCCGGGTCCGCGCGCAGGAAGGCGCGCAGCGCCTTCGCGAAGGTCCAGTCGATCTTCGGGTTCACCTGCACCTGGCGCAGGCCGGGCTGGGTGATTTCCACCGGGTCCTCGGCCGTCCAGATCTTGCGCTCGGGCACGTTGATGTGGCTCAGCGCCGAGTGCAGCGTGGTGGTCTTGCCGGAGCCGGTGGGGCCCACGCACAGCACGAGGCCGTACGGGCGTTCCATCGCCTCCTTCAGGTGCTTGAGGTTGTACGGGTTCAGCCCCAGGTTGTCGAGCGGGATGGGCTTGGCGGACGCCAGGATGCGCATCACCACGTCTTCCAGGCCGCTGTTGGTGGGGATGGTGGCGACGCGCAGCTCGATCTTGTGCTGCGGCGAGAACTTCGCGAAGTTGATCTTGCCGTCCTGCGGCTTGCGGCGCTCGGAGATGTCGAGGTCGCACATGATCTTGATGCGCGCGATCACCGCGTTGCGGTAGTTCGGCGGCAGCTCGAGGTGCGTGCGCAGCAGGCCGTCCTTGCGGAAGCGGATCTTGATCTTGTCGCGGCCGGGGTAGCTCTCGACGTGGATGTCGGACACCCCCTCGGCGTGGGCCTCGATGATCATGTTGTTGATCAGGCGCACGAGCGAGTTGTCGCTCTGCTCGATCTGGCGGTCGTCCTCGGGCGCGAGCGCGTCCAGGCCTTCCTTCTCGAGCGTCTCCATCAGCTTGCCGGTGTCGTGCACCTCGAACGGGATGGGGTCGGCCATCACGTTGAGCGACAGGCGGGCGCCGGCGGCGCCGAACTTCTCGTACGTGCTGGCGAGCACGGCCTCCATGCTCAGGCACTGCGCGAGCACCGGCACGGTTTTCATCTGGGTGATGAACTCGACCTCGTCCACCGTGGCGCGGCGGCGCACGGGGTCGTCGAGGGCGACGACCAGGCGGCCGTCGCGGATCATCAGCGGCATCACCTGCACCCGCGCCGCGACGGCATAGGGCAGCTTGCGCACGGCCTCTTCCTCGAACGGGAACTGGTCGAGGTTGACGAGCGGGTAGCCCATCTTGCTCGCGAGGGCGCTCTGCAGGTCCTCGCGGGAGACGATGCCCATGCGCACCAGCAGCTCGCCGAGCGGCACGTTGCGGTCCTGCTTCTGCTGGGCGAGGGCGTCCTGCAGCTGCTCGTCGGTGACCATGCCGAGCGAGGTGAGCGCCTCGCCGATGCGCACCATCGGCATGCTGGCCTGTTTCTCGATGGCGGACAGCAGCTGTTCGGCGGTGACGACCTGGCGCATCACGAGGATGTCGCCGAGCTTCTGGCTGCGCAGCTGCTGCTGCATGTCGGCGGCCTGCTCGACCTGCTGCGGCGTGACCATGTTCTTCGCGACGAGCAGCTCGCCGATGCGCGGGCCCACGTCGAACCCGGCGTAGCCGTTGCGGGGCACGAAGAGGCGCTGCACGCTGCCGTCGTCGCCGATGGGCGGGAACAGGAACAGGCCGTGGGCGTTCTCGACGTGGCCGATGGTCTCGCCTTCCATCGTGCCGCCACCGGGCAGCGTGATGCGGTAGGTGCTGCGCGGGCGCTGGTCGAGCAGCGGGGCGTGGCGGTCTGCGCCGGCATCGAGCGGGGACAGCGCGTCGAGCACGCGCAGCGAACGGAACTGGCTGAAGCGCAGCGGCATCGTCGTGCGGGCCGGGGGCACCTGCACGTGGGCGACGAAGTCGTCGGGCACGAAGAAGATGAGGCGGCCGTTGACCTTCTTGCCGTTGACGCCCACGAACTCGCACCGCTGCGCCTGGCTTTGCTCCAGGGCATCGGGGTAGGTGGCGAACGGCGGGGTGGGCCAGCGGAACGCGACGTGCTGCGCCTTCTCGGCGGGGGCCGGCGCGGGGCGGAAGATCGGCGTGTCGCCGTCGAAATCGAGGTTCACGAAATCGGAAAGATCGGACACGGTGCGGTCGTCCTCAAGAGCAGGCCGGACGCACGCCGGCGGTGTGCGGACCAGACTGCGCCCGCGCCTTCGATGGTAGGGACGCAGGGGGCGGCCGAACCCCGGAAATGGCCGGTCTAACGTGCACAATTCAGTGGTGACCCGCACCCGCCGCCCTCCGAAGATCCTGCTGACCGGCTTCGAGCCGTTCGGCGGCGACACCGTCAACCCGTCCCTCGAGGTGGTGCAGGCGCTCGACGGCGAACACGTGGGCGGGGCCGCCGTGGTGGGCCTCGGCCTGCCGTGTGTGTACGCCGACGCGGTGGCGGGCCTGGACCGCGCGCTCGAGGCGCTGTCGCCCGTGCTCGTGATCTGCCTCGGCCAGGCGGCCGGGGCGCCCGGCCTGCGGCTGGAGCGGGTGGCGGTCAACCTCAGCGACACCGTCCAGCCCGACAACGCCGGCGCCGTGCTGCGCGACACCCCGGTGGTGGCCGGCGGGCCCGCCGCCTACTTCTCGACGCTGCCGCTCACCCGCATGCTGGAGGCGCTGCGCGCGCACGGGCACGTGGCGGAGCTGTCGGGCAGCGCGGGGGCCTACGTCTGCAACCACGTCTTCTACACGCTGCAGCACCGCCTCGTGGGCCGTGCGTTGCCGGCGGGGTTCATCCACCTGCCGCTGCTGCCGCGGCAGGCCGCGGGGCGCGCCGGCGTGCCCGGCATGGCGCTCGAATCGCAGGTGGCCGCGGTGCGGCTCGCGATCGAGGCGGCGATGCCGGCGTGAACTGCGTCACGCCCCCCTCGTCCAGGGGTCGAGCGGAAGAGGGGGGCCGCAAGGGTGCGACACTCCGTGCCAGCACACCTGTCTCTTCGTTGCCTTCATGAAGCATCTTGTCCTGCTGGGAGGTGGTCCGGCGCACCTTCGGGTGCTCCATGACCTGGCCACGTCCCCGCTGCCCGGCACGCGCGTCACCCTGGTCGCGCCGCATGGCCGCCATGTGTCGCCGGCCATGGTGGCCGGGTGGATCTCGGGCCGGCATTCCACGGCCGAATGCTGTGTCGCGCTCGCGCCGCTGGCGGCGCGGGCGGGGGTGGCGCTGGTCGAGAACGATGCGCTCGCGGTCGATGCCGGCCGACGGCAGATCTCGCTGGCCAACGGCCACACGGTGGCGTACGACGCGCTGAGCATCGACGTGCCCGCCGCACCGGACCGGGACCGCATCGCCGGCGCCCGCGAGAACGCGTTGTTCCACCGGCCCTTCGACCACTTCCTGCGGCTCTGGGGCGCGCTGGTCGCCCTGGCGTCGGAACAGGCGCTGAGCGTGGTGGTGGTGGGGGCCGAGGCACCCGCCATCGAGCTGGCCCTCGCGGTGCACCTGCGGCTGGGCAAGCGGGCGCGCGTGGCGCTGGTGACCGGCCATGGCGCGCCGGTGCCCCATGCCCCCGTGGTGTTCCAGCACCGCGTGCGCCAGCTGCTCAAGCGGGGCGGCGTCACGCTGTTCGAGGACCGCTGCGATGCGCTCTTCGGCAACCAGATGCTGCTGGGCCAGGGCCTGCGCCTCGCGTGCGACGCGCCGCTGGTGGCACTGGATGCCGGCCCGCCGCGCTGGGCCCCCGACAGCGGGCTGCAGCTCGGCCAGAAGGGTTTCATCCTCGTGGGCGACACGCTGCAGAGCCCCTCGCACCCCGAGGTGTTCGCGAGCGGCGAGATCGCGGTGCGGGCCGACGGCTGGCGGCCGCCCGCCGGGCTGCAGCTGCGGGGCGAGGAGCCGCTGTCGCTGAACCTTCGGCGTTTCCTCGCCGGCGGGGAACTGGTGAAGCGCCACCGCCGCTCCGGCCGGCTGCACCTGATCGACCTGGGCGAGGGGCGTGCCGTGGCCAGCGTGGGGGGGCTGTCGGTCACCGGGCGCTGGGTGGGCTGGCTGAAGGAGCGGGCCGACCGCGAGCGCCTCGCGGCGCTGCGGGCCCCGGGCGCGCCGCTGGAGGCGGCGGAGCCCGAGGAGCCGTTCCTGCCCACGGGGCACCCGGTGGACGAGCTGGAGGCCCAGGCGCGGCCCGAGTAGGCCGGACGCTGCGGGTTTTTTTCGCGCCCGGTGCATCCACGGCATCCGGCCGGGGCTAGTAGGGGAGTGAGCTTCGGCCACAACCCCTCAACTGCCCCAGGAGCCGCTCCATGAAGTCCATCCTCACCGCCCTGTCCGCCGCACTGCTGCTCGCCGCCTGCGCGGCCACGCCCACGGGCGCCCCGATGTTCAGCCAGGACGGCCTGCCCGACGCCGTCAAGGTGCCGGCGGGCCACCGGGTCGCGCTCGAAACCGTGGGCGTGGGCGAGATCACCTACGAGTGCCGGACCAAGGCCAACGCGGCGGGCGCGTTCGAATGGGTGTTCGTCGGCCCGAAGGCCGACCTGAAGAGCCGGAGCGGCAACAAGCTCGGGACCTACTTCGGCCCGCCCGCGACGTGGGCCGCGAACGACGGCTCGGCCGTCACCGGGACCCAGGTCGCAGTCGCCCCCGCCGCCGCCGGGAACATCCCGCTGCAGCTGGTCAAGGCCAACCCGGCCACCGGCATGGGCGCGATGAGCAGCGTCGCCTACATCCAGCGCGTGGCCACCCGGGGCGGCGTCGCGCCCTCGGCGGTGTGCGACGGCACGGGCGTGGGACGCAAGGAAATCGTGACGTACCAGGCCGACTACATCTTCTGGAAGGCGGCTTGACGGGCGGCGCGGCTGCTACAGTCACCGGCACCTCCAGTGCCGGTGACCGCATGCCTTCGCACGATGCCCCCTTCGACTACGAATCCGCCGTGATGGCCTGCGCCCGCGGTGAGCGCCATGCGCTGCGATCGCTGTACGAGCGGGAGTCGCGCTGGCTGCTCGGCGTGGCGCTGCGCATCGTCCGCGACCCCCAGCAGGCCGAGGACGTGGTTCACGACGGGTTCGTGCAGGCCTGGCAGCATGCGGGCACCTTCGACCCCGCGCTCGGGTCCGCGCGTGGATGGCTCTACACCATCGTGCGCCACCGCGCGCTGAAGGCCGTGCGCCATCCGGGCCGGGTGATTTCACTCGCGCCCGACGAACTGGCGCGCTGGTCCGACGCGGTCCAGGGGGACGCCGAGGTGGAAGACCGGGGCCTCGACGCCGGCAGCCTCGAGCGTTGCCTCGATCGCCTGGAGGCGCCGCGCCGCGCGTGTGTCGTGCATGCGTTCGTCGATGGTTTCACCCATGAGCAGATCGCCGAACGCCTGGCCACGCCGCTCGGCACGGTGAAGTCGTGGATCCGGCGCAGCCTCGCGTCGCTGAAGGAGTGCCTGGCGTGATCGAACTCGACGACGCCGAGGGACGCGACGGGGCGGCCGGGGAGTACGTGCTGGGCACGCTCGGCGCGGAGGACCATGCCGCGTTCGAGGCGGTGCTGGGCCGCGACGCGGACCTGCGCGCCCGGGTCGGCGCCTGGCAGGACCGGCTGCTGCCGCTCACGGGCAGGGTGTCCCCGGTGGGGCCGTCGCCCGCGCTGTGGCGGCGGATCGAGGTGTCCGTCGGCGCCGTGTCCCGGACACCTCGGCGCCAGCCGGCATCGCCCCCCTGGTGGAACCGGCTCCGGCTGTGGCAGGGCCTGGGTGCGGCCGGCCTGGCCGCATCGTTGCTGATGGGCGCGCTGCTGCTGAGGCAGGCCGTTCCAGAACCGGCGGGCGCCCGCTACCTCGCGGTGCTGCAAAGCCCCGACCAGCGGTCCACCGGCTGGGTCGTCGAGTTGCAGGCCGGCCGCACGCTGAGGCTGGTGCCGGTGGGCGACGTGGGCAGTGTCCCCGCGGGCCGGGCCTGGCAGTTCTGGACGAAGCCGGAAGGGGCGGCGGGCCCGACCTCGCTCGGCCTCGTGCGGGCCGGGCAGACACTCGAGTTGCCGGTGCAGCGGCTCCCCGCCGTCGGGGCGCGCCAGCTGTTCGAGATCACGCTGGAACCCGAGGCGGGGTCGCCCACCGGGCGGCCCACCGGACCGATCCTGTACGTGGGCCGCACGGTGGCCCTTTGATCGTCCGCCCTACTTGTTGGGGCGGAAGGTGAGGATCATGGGCGAGATCACGCGCCCGTCGATGTCGCGCGGCAGCTTCTGCGTCTTGTCGACTGCGCGCAGCACCGCGTCGTCCCATTCCTTCACGCCGCTGCTCTTGACGAGGCGGCTGCCGGTGATGGTGCCGTCCGGACCCTGGCGCACCTCGACCTCGGCCGTGGGGTTGCCGTTGAGTTCGGACGTGAACGTGATGTTGGGCTCGATGGCGCCCCGGATGCGGCCGGCGTAGGTGGAGGAGGGCCCCGACGTCACCGCGCCCTGACCGGTGGGTGAACCATTGGCGGCGCCACCGGCCTGCTTGATGATGCGATCGAGCTGCTCCTGGCGCTGCTTGTCGAGCTGGGCCTGCTGGCGGGCGGCGTCCTGCTTCTTCTTCTCGGCGAGCTTCTTCTCTTCGGCCTTCTTGTCCTCGGCCTCGCGCTTCTGCTTCTCGAGCTTTTCCTTGCGTTCCTGTTCCTGCTGCTCGCGGAGCTTTTCCTCCTTCTCCTTCTGCAGCTTCTCCTTGCGCGCCTTTTCCTTCTCGATCGCGATCTGCGGATCGGGGGCGGGCTTCGGGGGCGGCGGAGCTTCGACCGGCTTCTGCACCGGCTCGGGCCGGGGTTCGGGCTTCGGCGGTTCCGGGGCCGGCTCAGGCTCGACCGGGGGCGCGCCGCGCGCGGCGATCTGCGGCACGGCCGACCACAGCTCGGCCTCGACCCCGGCGGGGTCGCTCGAGCTCCAGTTGACGCTGAAGGTGATCGCGATGACGAGCAGCACGTGGGCCGCGATGGCCAGCATCAGGCCCTTGCCCATGCCGGCGGGCTGGCGGGGCAGCAGGTCGTCGCGGTTCAGGACGGGGTGCTGCATGTCCTGCATCGGCTGGTGGCGGGACTCAAACACCGGTGGTCTTCACGGCGAGGCCGACGCGTTGCACACCGGCGCGCTGCAGCGCATCCATGGTCTTGACCACGAGTTCGTACTTGACGGAGCGGTCGGCGGAGATCACCACCGGCGTGTTGTCGTCGCCGCCCTGCAGCGACACCACGCGCTGGCGTAGGTTGCTCATCGTGGCGGTGCCGTTCTCCTTGTTGTCGAGGCGCAGCTTCATGGTCTCGTCCTTCGCGATCACGACCTCGATCACGTGCTGCGGCTGCTGCTTGCTCTTGCCCACGGTGGGCAGGTCGACCACGCCCGGCGTGATGAGCGGGGCGCTGACCATGAAAATGATCAGCAGCACGAGCATCACGTCGATGAACGGGACCATGTTCATCTCGGCGATGGTGCGGCGGCGCGAGCCGCGTCCGGCGACGGCGGGCATGGTTCAGCGTCCCATCGAGGCCGGCACGGTGGCGGCGGCCGGGGCGGGCTGGCCGGCGTTGCGCTGCAGGATGTTGGAGAACTCCTCGGTGAAGGTGTCCATCTGCATGGCGATGCGGTCGATGTCGCGCGCGAAGCGGTTGTACGCGATCACGGCGGGGATGGCGGCGAACAGGCCGATGGCGGTGGCCACGAGCGCCTCGGCGATGCCGGGGGCCACGGTGGCGAGCGACACCTGCTGGAGGTTCGACAGGCCCACGAAGGCGTGCATGATGCCCCAGACGGTGCCGAAGAGGCCCACGTACGGCGACACCGAACCCACGGTGGCGAGGAACGAGAGGTTGGACTCGACGGTGTCGAGCTCGCGCTGCAGGCTGGCGCGCATGGCGCGGCGGGAACCATCGAGCAGGGCGGACGGGTCGACCACGCGGCGCTCGCGCAGTTTCATGAACTCGCGCATGCCCGACGCGAAGATGCGTTCCATGGGGGCGCCGTTGGTGCGCTGGGCGGCGTCGCTGTAGAGGTCGTTGAGGTTGCGCCCGGTCCAGAAGTCACGCTCGAACTCCTCGTTGGTGCTGCGCACCTTGCGCAGGCCGAAGAGCTTGCCGAAGATCACCGTCCAGCTGGCGAGCGACGTGAGCAGCAGGCCGGCCATCACGAGCTTGACGACGAAGCTCGCGTTCATGATCAGCGAGACGATGGAAAAATCCTGGTTCATTCGGGCGGTGTCCTGGCTCGGGGAATGCGACGGTCAGACGCCGGGGGCGTGGCGCGGGTTCCGTGGAAAAGGTCCGATTATCGCGGTCCCACGGCCAGACCCTCCAGCAACTCGGCGGGAATGCGGCGGGGTTTGAAACTGTCGGTATCGACGCAGCCGATGCGGATCTCGCCTTCGGCCAGGCGCTCGCCGCCGCGCCAGGCCACCTGGGCGATGTCCATCGACGCACGGCCGGCCTCGCGCACCTCGACGGTGACCCGCAGCTGGTCGTCGAGCCGGGCGGGGCGCAGGTAGCGCACGCGGGTGTCGGCCACCACGAACATCACGCGCTGGTTCGCGCGCAGGGTTTCCTGCTCGAAGCCGCGGGCGCGCAGCCACTCGGTGCGGGCGCGTTCGAAGAACTTCAGGTAGTTGGCGTAGAAGACGACGCCGCCGGCGTCGGTGTCTTCCCAGTAGATGCGCAGGGTGTGCGCGAAGGTGGAGTCTGGGGTCATGGGTGCGGTGCGGTCGGCATGATGCCGTCCCGACCGCGGATTATGGCAAGACCCGCTTGTAGACCGGGCCCCAGGACGGGTGGCCCTGCTCGGAGCGGCTCAGCGCGAAGGCCGGATCGGCCTTGCGGGCTTCGCGGAAGGCGTTCTCGCACAGCGGCACGCGGTTGCTGGTGCAGTAGATGAACGCGAGGTACTTCTGCGCGGCCGCCATGTCCTTCGCGGACACGAGCCCGGCCTGCAGCGCGGCGTTGAGCTGCTTCTCGGACTCGGCGTACTGGCCGTCCTCGTACGTGCGGATGCCCGCCAGCAGGGCCTTCTCGGCCGGGCGGGCCGTCACGTCGAGCAGGCCGACCGGGGCCTGCGGCGGTTGCGCGCAGCCCGCGGCGAGCATGAGCACCGCGGTGGAGAGCGACAGCAGCAGGGTCTTGGTCATGATCCGAATCGGTGTTTCACGTTGACGGGTTGGCCCGAGACCACGTTGACGGTGGCCGTGAACGGCGGGAATTCGTCGTTGCGGATCACCACGGTGTGGCGGCCTTCGGGCAGGTTGAGTTCGTTGAGCGGCGGGGCGGTACCGACCGAGCGGCCATCCACCTCGACGTTGCCCCACGGGCTGACGGCGATGCGCACGGTGCCGGTGGCGGCCACGGCCGGCGTGGCGGCCTTTTCGGCGCGTTCGCGGGCCTCGCGGGCGCGGCGCTCCTTGGCGGTTTCCTTCGGCGGCTTGGCGGGCTTGGCCTGGGCGACGTCGGCCGCCGGGGGCTTCACGGCCGGGGTGGCGGGCGCCGGAGGTGTGAGCTTGACCGTGGGCAGCGGCGTTTCGGCCGCGGGCGTGGCGGGGACCGCGGTGTTGGCGGCCACGAGGTTCGGGGCGGCGGGGGCCGGGCCGGCGGCCGGCGCCGGATCGGGCAGCGGTGGCACCGCGGAAGCGGGCTCGGCGGCGGCGACCTGCTCGGCGGCCACGGGGGCCGGTGCGGGCTCGGCGGGCGGCGGCGCTTCGGCCGGCGCGGGCTGCGCGGCGGACGCGGTGGGCAACGCGGCCTGCAGGGCCTCGGCCCCGGTGCCGTGCGAGGTGAAGGACCACCAGGCCGCGCCCGCGATGGCGAGGCCCGCGACCCCGGCGGCGGCCCAGGCCAGGCGACGTTTCGACGCGGCGGCGGGGGCTTCGGGGGCCTCGGCATCCTGCTGGGGATGTTCCTCGAGCCAGTGGCGCAGTTCGCGGGACAGCGACCGGGCCGAGCTGAACCGGTCGTCGCGGTTCTTCTGCATGGCGCGGGCAGCGATCTCGGAGAGTGCCTTCGGCACGGTGGCGTCCACCTCGTGCGCGGCCGGCGGTTCGTACTCGAGCACCGAACCGGTGATCTCGGACAGCGTGCTGCCGCGGAACGGGCGCACGTCGGTCAGCAGTTCGTACAGCACCACGCCGAGCGAGAAGACGTCGGTGCGGCGGTCGACGGTGTCGCCGCGGATCTGCTCGGGCGACATGTAGTACGGCGAGCCGCCGACCAGGTCGCCGTCGCCCTGCGCATCGTGCTGGTGCGCGACGCGGGCGATGCCGAAGTCGAGCACGCGCGGCTGCGTGCGCCCGACCATGAAGATGTTGGCGGGCTTGATGTCCCGGTGCACCACACCCTTCGAGTGGGCGTAGGCGAGGGCGTCGGCGACGCGGCGGATCACGAGTGCGGCCTGCGTGGGCGTGGGCCGCCAGCCTTCGAGGCGCAGCTGGCGCAGGTCACGGCCGCGCAGCAGTTCCATCGCGATGTACGGGCCCTGCTCGCTGACGCCGGCGTCGAACACCGTGACGATGTGCGGGTGGCTCAGGCCGCCGGCGGCGCGGGCCTCGTTGAGGAACAGGGCGTTGAACGAATCGCGCTCGTCGGCCGAGATCTCGAGGTTCAGCGTCTTGATGGCGATGAGGCGCGACAGCAGCGGGTCGTGCGCGGCGTAGACGCGGCCGAGGCCACCCTCGCCGATCTGGTACTTGAGGGCGTAGCGGCCGATGTGGCCGATGGTGGAGAGCTGGTCGGTGGCGACGACGGCCTTCGCGGGCTGGGTGCCGGGTTGGCTTTCAGGGTCGCCGTTGGGGCTGGCGTAGGTGCGCGCGGCCGGCGTGGCGGACAGACCCAGGTCCGTGTCGCTCCACGGCGCGGAGTCCGGGGCGGATGTCGCGTCGGCAGGGGCTGGCAGGGACGGTTCGGGCTCGGGTCCAGACATGGAAGTGCAAAGGGCGTGGTCCAGCGACCACCACGAACCGAGCTTAGTGCAATGTGCCCGGGCCATGGCACCAAAAAGCACCGGCTTCGTTGATTTCGTAACACACCGACACGAAACACGACGACCTGCAAGGACTTCGATGCGCCTGCCCCACGGAGGGGTGTGAAAAAAGTCCAGCGGCCTCGCAGAGGCCTGGGACAAAAAAGTCCAGGGGCCTCGGGAGGCGCCTGGACTGGTTCGCGACAGCAGCGTGGTTTCCGGGTCAGCGCCTCGAGGCCTTGAAGGCTTCGACTTCGACGGCACGCAGGTCCACGGCGGCCTTGTCGAGCACGCCGTTCACGTACTTGTGGCCGTCGGTGCCGCCGAAGCTCTTGGCGAGCTCCACGGCCTCGTTGATGGCGACCTTGTACGGGATGTCGATGCAGTGCTTGAGTTCGTACGCACCGATCATCAGCACGCCGTGCTCGATGGGGGACAGCAGATTCGTCTGGCGGTCGACGTGGCGCTTGAGCACGCCGTCGAGGTCCGCGGCTTCGGCGATGCAGCCGTGCAGCAGCGCCTCGAAGTGGGCGGGGTCGCACTTCTCGAAGCCCTCCTGCTCGCGCATGTGGGCGTCGATCACGGCGGCCTCGGTGCCCGAGATCAGCCATTCATAGAGGCCTTGCAGGGCCACCTCGCGCGAGCGGCGGCGGGCCGACTTCGGCGCGGCGGCCTTCGGGGTGCCGCGGGCGGCGGGTTTCTTCTTCGGGGTGTCGGTCACGAAAGGTCTTCCAGCAGATTGGCCATTTCCACGGCCACACGGGCGGCGTCGCGCCCTTTTTCTTCGGCGCGTGCCCACGCCTGTTCCTCGTTCTCGACGGTCAGGATCGCGTTGGCGATGGGCAGCTCGTGGTCGAGGGCGATGCGGGTCACGCCGGCGCCGCTCTCGTTGGCCACGAGTTCGAAGTGGTAGGTCTCGCCGCGGATGATGCAGCCGAGGGCGACGAGGGCGTCGAACCGGCCGCTCTCGGCCATCGCGTTGAGCGCGATGGGCACTTCGAGGGCGCCGGGCACGGTCACGTGCTTGATGTGCTTGGCCGACACGCCCAGCGCCACCAGTTCGTCGATGCACGACGTGGCGAGCTGTTGCGTGAGCTTCTCGTTGAAGCGGGCCTGCACGATGCCGATGCGCAGGTCGGTTCCATCCAGATCGGTGGCCTGGCCCTTGTCAGCAGCTTGCATGGGTGGGGTCCTCGGGAAAAAGGGGTGCGGGGATCACGTCAGGTCACTCGGCCGCGACGAAGCCGGTCACCTCGAGGCCGAAGCCGGTCATGCTCGGCATGCGGCGCGGGCTGCCGAGGAGCTTCATGCGCGAGACGCCGAGTTCGCGGAGGATCTGGGCGCCGACGCCGTAGATGCGCAGGTCCATCTGGCCGCGCGGCGCGGCCGGGGTCTCCTCGACCTGGAGGCGCGACAGCAGCGACTTCGCATCGTCGCCGCAGTTGAGCAGCACCGCGACGCCGCGGCCCGAGGCCTGCAGCGCGGCGAGGGCCTTCGGCAGCGGCCACGAGTGGCCGCAGGCGCCGGCGTCGAGCAGGTCGAGCACCGAGAGCGGTTCGTGCACGCGCACGAGCACCTCGTCGCCCGAGTCGACCGGGCCGTGGCTCAGCGCGAGGTGCACGCCGCCGGTGCGGTCGCGGAACGTGGTGCAGGTGAAGTCGCCCTGGGCGGTGTGCATGACCCGCTGGCCGAGCCGCTCGATGAGCGATTCGTTGCGGCTGCGGTAGCCGATCAGGTCGGCGATGGTGCCGATCTTGAGGCCGTGTTCCTTCGCGAAGACCTCGAGGTCGGGCAGGCGGGCCATGGTGCCGTCGTCCTTCATGATCTCGCAGATCACGGAGGTGGGGCTCAGGCCGGCCATGCCGGCGAGGTCGCAGCCGGCTTCGGTGTGGCCGGCGCGCATGAGCACGCCGCCGTCCTGCGCCTGCAGCGGGAAGATGTGGCCGGGCTGCACCAGGTCGGACGCCTGCGCGTCCTTCGCGACGGCGGCCTGCACGGTGCGGGCGCGGTCGGCGGCGGAGATGCCGGTGGTCACCCCGGTGGCGGCCTCGATCGAGACCGTGAACGCGGTGCCGTGCTGCGTGCCGTTGCGCCGGGTCATGGGCGGCAGCTGGAGCCGCTCGCAGCGCTCGCGCGGGAGCGTGAGGCAGATCAGGCCGCGGCCGAAGCGGGCCATGAAGTTGATGGCCTCGGGCGTCACGTGGTCGGCGGCCAGCACGAGGTCGCCCTCGTTCTCGCGGTCTTCCTCGTCGACGAGGATGACCATGCGGCCGGCGGCCAGTTCGGCGACCAGTTCAGGGATGGGTGAAATCGGCATCCCGGGATTTTAGCCGGAGGGCCTTCAACGCCGCTTCCTCACAACCCGTCATCCCGACGGGCGCCGGGATCCACTGCCGGTGGGGCGCGCCATGGGGACGGTGGACCCCGGCGTTCGCCGGGTGACCGGTGGTGGGTCAGCCCACCGTGCGCAGCGAGAGGATCCGTTCGGTGTATCGCGCGATCTGGTCGATCTCGAGGTTCACCCGGCTGCCCGCCTCCAGCTGGCCCAGCGTGGTGTGTTCCAGCGTGTGGGGGATCAGGTTGATGCTGAACTCGCAGCCGGTGGCACGGTCTTCGGTGCGGTTCACGGTGAGGCTCACGCCGTTGACGGTGATGGAGCCCTTGTAGACGAGGTAGCGGGCGAGGTCGGTCGGGGCTTCGATGCGCAGTTCCCACGATTCGCCCACCGGGGCGAAATGGGTGACGGTGCCGACGCCGTCGACGTGGCCGCTGACCAGGTGGCCGCCCAGGCGGTCGCTGGGACGCAGGGCCTTCTCGAGGTTGACGGGGCCTTCGGTGGCGAGGCCGGCGGTCTTGTCGAGGCTTTCGGCGGAGATGTCGATGGTGAAGCGGCGGACCGCGGGGTCGAAGGTGGTGACCGTCATGCAGGCGCCGTTCAGCGCGATGCTGTCGCCGAGCTGCACGTCGTCGAGGTAGGCCGCGGGGGTCTCGATCGTCAGCCGCTTGCCGTGGGACGGGTCCGCGCCGAGGGCCTCGACGGCGGTGATGCGGCCGAGGCCGGTGATGATGCCTGTGAACATGGTGGTGGGTCGTGAAGGTGGGTCAGGGGCGGGCCAGCACGCGCAGGTCGGTGCCGACACGCTCGACGTCGTGGAACTGTAGCGTCACGGCGTCGCCCAGGTCGGTCAGCGGGCCAAAGGTGGCGAGGTCGCGCCCCCGGCCCAGGAGTTTCGGGGCGAGGTAGACGAGGTATTCGTCGACGAGGCGCTGCTGCGCGAAGGCGCCGCTCAGCGTGCGCCCCGCCTCGACGTGCAGTTCGTTGATGCCGCGCTCGCCCAGCAGGCGCAGCACGGTGGGCAGGTCGACGCGGCCGTCGGGGGCCGGGGCCTCGACGATCTCGGCGCCGCGGGCGCGCAGCGCATCGGCCCGGGCGGCATCGGCGCGGGCGGCGACGATCAGCACGGAGCCCGGGGCGTCGAGGATGCGGGCCTCGGGTGGTGTGGCCAGCTGCGAATCGAGGACCACGCGCAGCGGCTGGCGGGGCGTGTCGACCAGGCGCACGTCGAGGCGCGGGTTGTCGTCGCGCACGGTGCCCACGCCGGTGAGCACGGCGCCCGCGCGGCGGCGCCAGGCGTGGCCGTCGGTGCGGGCCGCTTCGCCGGTGATCCACTGGCTGACGCCGTTCTCGAGGGCCGAGCGCCCGTCGAGGGACACCGCCGCCTTCAGCCGCACCCACGGTCGGCCGCGCTGCATGCGCGAGAAGAAGCCGATGTTGAGTTCCCGGGACTCGTCGCCCCCGAGGCCCACGTCCACCCGGATGCCCGCTGCGCGCAGGCGCGCATGGCCCTGGCCGGAGACGAGCACGTTCGGGTCCTCGATGGCCGCGACGACGCGGCCGAGGCCCGCGGCCACCAGGGCGTCGCAGCAGGGTGGCGTGCGGCCGTGGTGCGAGCAGGGCTCCAGCGTCACGTACGCGGTGGCCCCGCGCACGTCTTCGCCCCGTGCCGCGGCGTCGCGCAGCGCCATCACCTCGGCATGGGGGCCGCCGGCCTGCTGCGTGTGACCCTGGCCCAGCACCCGGCCGGCCGCGTCGGTGATGACACAGCCGACGCGGGGGTTCGGTTCGGTGAGCGCGATGGCCTGGCGCGCGAGCGCGAGGGCCTGCCGCATCGCCGCCTGGTCGGCGGGGGACGGGTCGGGAAAGGACGGGCTGGGAAGGGTCACGGCTGGTGCGGAACGGTGTCGGCCAAGCCGACATTGTGAGGGGCGTGGGGACCGGGTGGTCCGGCCGGGCAGTCCTGGTCGCCGCGCACCACGAGGAAGTTCTGCTGCACGAGGGAGATGGTGACGTCCGTGTACGTGGCCGGGTGCTCCTCGTTGCGGTCGATGGCACCGCTGCCGTCGAGGTCGGCGGTGTAGCGGCACACGCGTTGGTGGTCGCGGTGCAGGCCGAGGCGCCAGCCCGAGGGAACCACCTCGAGTCGACCCGACCAGCCGGCGCCATGCGCGGGCAGGGGCACGACGCAGGTGTACCGGGCGAACCGTTCCGCGGGTGAGTCGGCGGTGTCGGGTGCGATGGCGATGGATTCGACCGAGCAGGTGGCCGGGGCCGCGGGCGCATCCAGCGTGAGGGCCACCTCGAACGGGCGCGGCGGGTCGCCCGGCGTGCGCGGGTCGGGCGGGGCCGTCGCGGAGAAGCGCACGTGGCCGGTGAGCCATCGTCCCTGGAACGGCTCGCAGCCGGTGGGGGCGCGGTCGGGCGGCGGGGTGGTGGCGCAGGCGGCCACGATGTCGCCGGTGAGGCCATCGACCAGGAACGCGAGGCCGTCCGGGTGACCCGGCGCCGAGCCCGGTGACCAGAGGTGATGGCCTGCCCCGGCCTCGCGGGCGCCCTCCGGGATGGCGGCGTGGCGCCCGTGCGGCCCGGCCACGGGGCCGGGGAATGCGCGGTGCACCAGCAGCGCGGCATGCAGTGGCAGGGCGCTGTCGATCGCGGTGGGAACGAACACCTGGCGCGGCGCACCCTGGCGGTCGGACCAGCGAACCTCGACGGCGCCGAGTTTCATCGGGGCGTCGGCATCGGCCGCGAAGGCGGTGTGCACGGTGAACCGCGTGGCGGCGGTGTCCACCACGCGGGTCGACGGGCCGATGGCATCGAACCCGTCCAGCCCGGCTTCGGTGACCGGGGCGGTGAAGGCGCGCAGGCGTTCGAGGGTGTCGCGCGCGAGTTGCACGGCCTGCTGGCGCTCGTGCAGCTCGCCGGCGTCGGCATGGGCCCGGGCCTGCTGGTGCAGTGTGGCGAACAGCGCGAGCGACAGCAGCGCGAACGCCACCAGCGCTTCGAGCAGGGCGATGCCGCGGGAGCTGCCCTTCCGACCTCTCATTCGAAGTCCCTCCAGCTGCCGGGGATCCGCACGAAGGTGCCGGTGCGGTGATGCAGGGCCTGCAGCGTGGGCAGGTCGTGGCGGACCCGCGTGGTGCCGCTGCCCGCGAGGTCACCTTCGGCCACGACGGCGCCGGTGATCTCGGCCGATCCGGGCGAGTCCCATCGGGGCGACCGGGCCCACACGAGCCCGTGGACGTGCACCTCGGCGGCGAGGTGCACGGGCCCGTCGACCACCAGCAGCACCGGGCGCTCCGGGGTGCCGAGCGTGGAGGGCGCCGCGAGGTGCAGCCCGCCCGCGAGCCACAGCATCGGGTGGTGCACCCGGGGGCCGAGCATCGTGTGCAGTGCCGTGTCGCACGGGGTGCTGCACGGGACCTCGCGCACGGCGGGCAGGGCGCGCCAGCCGGCCGGGTCCATGTGGAACTGGCGCGCGAAGGCCGCGGCAGGCGCGGTGGCCTGCAGCGACGGGTCGGCCGCGGACAGCAGCGACGACCGCGGCGCGCCCGGAGGGCCCTGGACGTCCAGGCGGCCGGCGTTCAGGGCCCCGCCCGTGCGCACGGCCAGCGTGCCGGGCCGGACGCCGGCGGCGACGGACCAGGCCGCGTCGCCCAGGTCGAGGCGGCCGTGGACGGTCAGCGCGGCGGCCGGTGGGTGGGCCAGTGCCGGGAGGTGGCCCACCGAAACGACCGCATGGGCCCGCGCGTCGGCCCCGGCACCCTCGGGGCCGCCGCAGTCGGAGGCCCAGCCGCTGCAGCCGGTGGCGGTGAGGCGCATCACGTCGGACGGGGTGTCCGTGTCCAGCCGCACCGAAAACGCGGCGTGGGGCGGCGGGGCGGCATGCGGAGGTGTGGCGCCGGACGTGGTGCAGCGGCATGTCCACCCGGCCTCGCGGATCGCGCAGGCGGCGGAGTGGGCTGACGGGCTCCAGGCACCGTCGTCACCGGGGTCGCCCGCGAACGTCTCGCGGAACGTGGGGCCCGTGCTGCCCGGTTCGGGCCGGCAGGCGGTGTCGACCGGCGTGCCCGCGTTCAGCCGGCCGAGCAGCCAGTCGATGCCGGCGTCGGCGGCCTCGGCCGCGATGGCGGCGCGCTGCTGGTTGGCCGCGAGGCGCCGGCTGGTGAGCAGATGGCCGTGCACGACACCGGCCAGCAGCAGGAGCACGCCGGCCACCGTGAGCACGACGGAGAGTGCGGCACCGCCGCGAATGCGCGCGGCGGTCATGGCGGGCAGGCCCCCACGCGCTGGTCGTTCCGAAGCCGGACATGCCCGGCCGCGCGCCGCACCGGCGAGCCGGGCTGGGGCAGCGTGGCCTCGATGGCCACGTCGAACCCCAGCGTGCGGACCCGGGGCGGGCAGGCGGGGTCGTCGCCGGGGCACGGCCGGGGGCACACCGCGCCGAACGGGCGCTCCTGCGCGCGGGGGGCGATGTGCAGTGCGGTGACGTGCAGCCGCGACGGGTCGGTGAGCGGCTGCCAGCGGCCGTTGCCGAGTTCGATGTCGAGCACGTTCTGGCGCAGGCGGAAGCCGAACTGCTCGTGGCTGGCGACGGTGTTGGCGTCGTCGGGCGGGTGGCCGGGACTCGAGTAGGTGAACCGCAGCGTGTCGGGTGACCCCTCGGTGAGGCCGTGGGGATTGGCCGCCGGGTCCGGGGCGCCGGGGCGCCAGACGCCGTCCCGTGCCGCGTGGGCCCAGTACCCGGCGCGGCGCAGATGGCGGGCCATGAGGTGGGCGGTGGCGTGGAGGTCCTGGTCGAGGCGGTCTTCGAGGAGCAGGCGGCGGGTGTCCCGGGCCTGCTGGACGAGGGCGGCCAGCGCGACGGCGGCGACGAACAGGCCGAGGGCCAGGCCCACCATCAGCTCGGCGAGGGACAGGCCGTGCTGGTGCCGGCGTGAGAGCGGAGGGCGCCACATCACCGGCTCCAGCACCGGCGGTTGGCGGGCTCGAGGTTTTCCGTCCCGGCCGCGGTGTGCGACCGCAGGGACGTGTGGGCCTGTTCCAGGCGGAGCACCAGCACGGCACAGCCCGTGTCGGCCCGCTGGCCGCCCTGTGCCTCGGCCCGCAGCAGGTAGCCGGCCGCGTCCGGGTCGAGCACGCTCAGGCGGTAGTGGCCCTCGGGCGACGTGGCCGGCGCGTCCAGTTCGGCCGCGGTGGCGTAGCCGGGGTGGTCGCTGCGCCAGCGGGCCTGGTGCTGCTGCAGCTGCATGAGCGCCAGATGCCCGTCGACGCGGCGTGCCCGCAGCCAGTGGGTGTGGAAGGCCGGCCAGGCGAACAGCGCGAGCACGGCGACGATGACCAGCACCACCAGGACCTCGACCAGCGTGAAGCCGCGGGCCCGCACGTCAGCACGCCGCATGGCCCGCCACCGTGCCGCCCGGCGAACACGAGCGCACGCGGCCCATGACGCTGACGATCTGGTTCACCGCGGCGCCCGACGGGCTGCTCAGCTGGAAGGTGCCCGCGGGCGTGCAGGTGCCCAGCTGCGGGTCGAAGTGGAGCGACGTGGCCGGGGCCTGCAGCGTGAGCCGCCGCGAGGCCGGCAGGTCGACCTGGCGCAGCCACGAAGCTTCACCCGTGCAACGGGCGCTGCATGAACACGCGGAGGCCGGGCCGGTGTGCACGAGGTAGCACGTGCCGAGCGCCCCGTCGGACAGCACGGACAGGCGGACCGGCTCGTTGCGCACCACGGCTTCGGAGCGCGCGAACTGCAGGTCGTGGGCGAGGGCGGTGGCGGCGGCGTCGAGGCGCCAGCGGTCGACCAGGGACTGCAGCGGCGGCCCTGCGAGCAGCGCAAGCACCGCCAGCAGGGCCAGCACCATGAGGGCCTCGACGAGCGTGAAGCCGCGCGGGTGGGACGGAGAGAGGGCGTGGAAGGGCATGCCCTCCACTGTAGGAACCGCCCGCGATGCACCGGCCGAGGCGGCCGGGTCCTAACCCGTGACGTGCACAGGGGGTGCGGAGGCGAGGTTCAGATGTCGCGGATCAGTTGCCTGAACTCGTCGACGTCCTCGAAGCTGCGGTAGACCGAGGCGAAGCGGACGTATGCGACCTTGTCGATGCGCTTGAGCTCGCGCATGACGTATTCGCCGAGGCGCGTGGACGGGACTTCCTTCGTGCCGCTGTTGAGCAGCTTGTCCTGGATGCGTTCCATCGCCGCGTCGATCTGCTCGACGCTCACCGGCCGCTTGCGCAGCGCGAGGCTCATCGAGGCGCGGATCTTCGAGGGATCGAACTCCGCCCGCGTGCCGTCCTTCTTGACGACGTGGGGCATCGCGATCTCGGCGCGTTCGTACGTGGTGAAGCGCTTGTCGCAGCTCTGGCACCGGCGGCGTCGGCGCACGACGTCGCCCTCGTCGGACTCGCGCGTCTCGACGACCTGGGTTTCCTCGTGGCTGCAGAAGGGGCAACGCATCGTGGCGGGGCGGGTGCGGACGACCGGCGCGCGCGAACGCGCGCCGGTCGTGGACAGGTCAGCGGTAGACCGGGAAGTCGCGCGTCAGTGCCGCGACCTTGGCGCGCACGGCGGCCAGGTTGGCTTCGTCGTGCGGGTTGTCGAGCACGTCGGCGATCAGGTTGGCGGTGGCCCGCGCCTGTTCTTCCTTGAAGCCCCGCGTGGTGAACGCCGGCGAACCCAGGCGGATGCCGCTGGTGATCATCGGCTTCTGCGGGTCGTTCGGGATGCCGTTCTTGTTGCAGGTCATGTGGGCCAGGCCCAGGATGGCCTCGGCTTCCTTGCCCGTCAGGTTCTTCGGGCGCAGGTCGACCAGCATCACGTGGCTTTCCGTGCGGCCGCTGACGATCCGCAGGCCGCGCTGCACCAGCGTCTCGGCCAGCACGGCGGCGTTCTTCACGACCTGCTGCTGGTAGGCCTTGAACTCGGGCGACAGGGCTTCCTTGAAGGCCACGGCCTTCGCGGCGATGACGTGCATCAGCGGGCCGCCCTGGATGCCGGGGAAGATCGCGCTGTTGATCTTCTTCGCGATGTCTTCGTTGTTCGTCAGGATGACGCCACCGCGCGGGCCGCGCAGGCTCTTGTGCGTGGTGGACGTGACGACGTCGGCGAACGGCACCGGGTTCGGGTACACGCCCGCGGCGATCAGGCCGGCGTAGTGGGCCATGTCGACCATGAAGTACGCGCCGACGGCCTTGGCCACCTTGGCGAAACGTTCGAAGTCGATGCGCAGGCTGTAGGCCGAGGCGCCGGCGATGATCAGCTTGGGCTTGTGCTCGTGGGCCAGGCGTTCCATCGCGTCGTAGTCGATGGCTTCGTTGGCGTCGAGGCCGTAGCTGACGACCTTGAACCACTTGCCGCTCATGTTGAGCTGCATGCCGTGGGTCAGGTGGCCGCCTTCGGCGAGGCTCATGCCCATGATGGTGTCGCCCGGCTGCAGCAGGCCGAAGAACACGCCCTGGTTGGCCTGCGAGCCCGAGTTCGGCTGCACGTTGGCGAAGCCGGCGCCGTAGATCTGCTTCAGGCGGTCGATGGCGAGCTGTTCGGCGATGTCCACGTACTCGCAGCCACCGTAGTAGCGCTTGCCGGGGTAGCCCTCGGCGTACTTGTTCGTGAGCTGCGTGCCCTGCGCGGCCATGACGGCCGGCGACGCGTAGTTCTCGGACGCGATCAGCTCGATGTGGTCTTCCTGGCGCTGGTTCTCGTTCTGGATGACGGCCCAGAGTTCGGGATCGACGGAAGCGATGGTGGATTGGGAACGGTCGAACATGGTGTGGCAGTCCTCTTGGAAAAGAAGTCCCGGGTGGAACACCTGCCGAAGGGTTCGCGGTGGAACCTCGTTGGCAAACGATCACAGGGCTGCCCAGGCGAACGGCTGAAACGACGGGGGCTGTTGCCCCTGCCGCCTGCGCTTCCCGGTGGTTCACCACCTCAGGCTCGCGAACGCTCGGTTCGTGACGCCCCATCGCCAGTTGCGCAGGTGACGGAGTGTACCGCGAGGCGCCCCTGGCGCCAAACCGCGGGTCAGTTCAGCAGGGCGACCTTGTCGCCCACCGGGGCGTGCGAGGCGCTCGTGCGCACGACGGCATCGGCGGCCGGTTCGGCGGCGGGCGCCTCGACCGGGTCGTTGGCCACGGCCGTGACCGGCGGCGGCGAGCCCAGCGGGGCGTTGACCGGCACGTGGCCGCCACCGGAGATGGCGCGCAGGTGGGCCTGCTCGGCCAGCACCTTCCAGGCGTAGCCGCCGTCGTCGGCGAGGTTGGCCGCGCCCACGTAGAAGCGCAGGCCGCCTTCGATGCTTCCGGCGCGGGCGATGCATTCCTTCAGCACGCGCACGCCGACACGCAGGTTCGTCACCGGGTCGAACGCGGCGTGGTTGCCGCCGAACGGTTCGTACTTGTCGTCGTGGACGCGGGTCATGACCTGCATCAGGCCCTGGGCGCCCACCGGGCTCTGGGCGAACGGGTTGAAGCTCGACTCGATGGCCATGATGGCCAGGATCAGCGTGGGCTCGAGGTTGGTCTTCGCACCGACGGTCCAGGCCTCCTTCACGAGGCGGCTCACGGGTTCGGGCGCGACCTTGTAGCGGCGCGAGATCCAGACCGCCACGGCGGCCTGCTGCTTCGTGAGGTCCTTCAGGTCGGCCGCGGTGGCACGCAGGATGGCGTCGGGTTCGTTGAAGGCGGCGAGCGCCTCGATGGTGCCTTCGGTGCGGGCCTCGTGGCGGGCCTGCAGCCAGCCGAGTGCCTGGGATTCGAACGAGGCGCGCAGGTCGGCGCGTCCGGCGGCGAACACCAGCAGCGCCACCAGGGCGAAGCCGACGAGCGCGAAGGTGTTGTGGCTGACTTCCAGCAGGCCGTGGCCCACGTCGCGCAGGAACACCTGGGTGCCCCGTGCGACGGATTGAGCCGCACCCATGACGGGGGCGGTTCGTTGACGAATGGTCTTCATGTCACTCCTGTCCTCATCGCCATCATCCCGCGCATGGCCCCAGGTAGGGACCCCTCGCGCAAGGGGGACAGCGATAATCTGCCGCATCGCCCCGGGCTCGGTCCGAACGGTGCCGGACCCCGCGCCAATGCGGCTTCTTCTCAGTGAGTGCCCCTCGTTCACGTCAACGAACTGGGGCACGGGTAATCCCTGATCTGTGTCAGAGTGCGCGGATTCTAGGAAGACGATTTCTAATGAGTCAAGAATATGAAAACCATCTCTCATAACTCAAAAGCATGAAATACCGCGATTTGCGTGACTTCATGGCGGGTCTGGAGCGGGACGGCGAACTTCGTCGGATTGCGGACCCTGTATCCACGCGGCTTGAAATGACAGCGGTCAGTGACAAGGTGTTGCGGGCCGGGGGCCCGGCGCTCTGGTTCCAGAACCCGACGGGTTACAAAATTTCGGCCTTGACGAACCTGTTCGGAACGACAGGGCGGGTGGCCCGGGGCATGGGCGCCAAGGACCTGACGGAACTCCGGGACGTGGGCCGGGTGCTCGCGAGCCTCAAGGAACCCGAACCGCCGCGCGGCCTGAAGGACACCGGCCGCCTGCTGCAGATGGCCAAGGCGCTGTGGGACATGAAGCCCGCCTCCGTGCGCAAGGCGCCGTGCCAGGAGGAGGTGCTCCAGGGCAGCGAGGTGGACCTGGACGAACTGCCGGTGCAGACGTGCTGGCCGGGCGATGCGGGCCCCCTGATCACGTGGGGCCTGGTGATCACGCGCGGTCCGCAGTCGGTCGCGAACCCCCGGCGCCGCCAGAACCTCGGCATCTACCGCCAGCAGGTGATCGGCCGCCGCCAGGTGATCATGCGCTGGCTCGCCCACCGGGGCGGCGCGCTCGACTTCCGCGACTTCGCCCGCGTGAACCCGGGGCAGCCGTTCCCCATCGCCGTGGCGCTCGGGGCGGACCCGGCCACCATCCTCGGTGCCGTGACCCCGGTGCCCGACACGCTCTCCGAATACCAGTTCGCCGGCCTGCTGCGCGGCGGACGCACCGAGGTGGTCGACACCGGCGTGGGCGAGGCCGGCACGATGCTGCAGGCCCCGGCTTCGGCCGAGATCGTGCTCGAGGGGCACATTCCCCCGGCCGAGCCGGGCTGGACCGGCGTGAGCGAACGCGGCGTGCCGATGAAGGAGATCGGCGGCTACCTGCACGCCCTGGAGGGCCCGTTCGGCGACCACACCGGCTACTACAACGAGCAGGACTGGTTCCCGGTGTTCGAGGTCACGCGCCTCACGCGCCGGCACGACCCCATCTACCACTCCACCTACACGGGCAAGCCGCCGGACGAACCCGCCGTGCTGGGCGTGGCGCTGAACGAGGTGTTCGTGCCCATCCTGCAGAAGCAGTTTCCCGAGATCACCGACTTCTACCTGCCGCCCGAGGGCTGCAGCTACCGGATGGCGATCATCAGCATCCGCAAGAGCTACCCCGGCCATGCGAAGCGCCTGATGTTCGGCGTGTGGAGCTTCCTGCGCCAGTTCATGTACACGAAGTTCATCGTGGTGACGGACGACGACGTGGACATCCGCAGCTGGCAGGAGGTGATCTGGGCGATCACCACCCGCATGGACCCGGTGCGCGACACCACGCTGGTGGAGCACACGCCCATCGACTACCTGGACTTCGCGTCACCAGTGAGCGGCCTCGGCGGCAAGATGGGGCTGGACGCCACGAACAAGTGGCCGGGCGAGACGGCGCGCGAATGGGGGCGCACCATCGCGATGGACGCGGACGTGGAGGCGCGTGTAGCGCATCTGTTCGACGCCGTGATGAAACCTTCGAACCGAGGCGGGGTTATCCATAGAGACGGCGACCTTGCAAGCCGGGGCGCCAGCGCCTAACTTCTAGTCACCTGCCACGCAGGTGCAACCCAAGTCGCAGTCTCTGCGCACAGGAGCCCCGGACTCCATTCCTCCGGAGCCCCGAAATGACGGCGTCAGCCGTCCGCCCCTCCCACCGTTCTGGTCGGGAGGGGCATCATTTTGGCCCTCCCAAGTCGCTTCGCTCGCTCGCCCCGGTTGCGTCTCTTTCATGCGCCGGTGATGCTGGCGGCGAACTCGTGGAGGACGGCGTTCACTTGCAGGAAGCCTTGGGACGACGGGACCCAGTCGAGCCAGGGCGCGCGGTTGGACTTTGCCAGGCCCATGGGGGCGGGCTGGATGCGGATGTTCCCGCCGGCGGCGGCTTCGAAGAGTTTCACGGCGCGGGGCATGTGGGTGCCGTGGGTGACGAGGACGATGTGGTTGATCTGGTCGGCGCGCAGCAGGGCCACGGTGCGCAGCGCGTTTTCGCGGGTGTCGCGGGAGGTGTCCTCGATCCACTTCAGCGGGCGGCCGAATTCCTGGGAGGCGATGCGGGCGCCGATCTGGGCTTCGGTCTGGCTGTCGGGGAGGGCGCCCCAGCCCACGCCGCCGCTCATGGCCATCGGGATGCCCGTCTCGCGGTTCAGCCACACGCCGTAGCGCAGCCGCTCGAGGGACCAGGGCTTCAGGTTGGCCACGCCGTACTCGGGGGCGAGGGCCTCGGCGCCGCCGCCCAGGACCACGATGGCGACGGGCTTGCGTGCGCGGGCCTCGTCCTTGAGTTCGGCGATGTCGGAGAGGGACAGCGGCTTCGGCGGCTTCAGCGCGACGGTGGTCAGCAACTGGGCCGTGCCCACGCAGGAGCCGAGCCAGAGCCCGATCACGCTCACGATGACGACGAACCACCCGAGGCCGCGGCGGGGCAGGATCAGCCGCGCGCCGATCAGGACCAGCAGGAGCAGCGGCACCGGTGGCAGCAGCAGTGCGCCGGCGATGGGTTTCCAGGACTCGATGCCGAGCAGGGTCAGCAGGCCGTTCATGCGGTGGCTTTCTTCGGGGTGGGGGGCACGTTCCGGATGCGGATTGTGGGCCACGCCGGGGTCACTGCCCGGGGCGCCGGGCGTGATTTATTGCCGGGCCGCGCGGCGGCCCGGTGACCAAGTGTCAGCGCGAGCGCGCTTCGAAGATGGCGGCCGTGGTGTTCACCGCGTGCGTGGCGACCTGGCTCAGGTTCGCGGCGACGACGTCGAGCGGGTAAGTGCCCGAGACCACGCCGCCATAGGCCAGTTCGACGCCGACGACGTCGGGGGCCAGCCCCTCGATGGCCGCGACCAGGGCCTCGCCGAAGGACGGCAGGTCTTCGTCGTCATAGAGCGTCTCGGCCTCGTAGCTGACGCGGTAGGCGAAGGCGGCGGTCTCGGTCTGTTCGATGTCGATGCGGACGATCATGGCGGTGGGGCGTGGTGCGGGCGTCTTCGGAAAGTCGGCATTGTCCCCCGGAACCCTCTCAGCAGGCGAGGCGGTGGCGTTCGCGATAGATGACTTCGCGGGCGCGCGCGAGGGCGTGGGTCAGCGCGGCTTCCGGTGACGGCCAGCGGTGGCCGCACGCGATGCTGTCGTCGCGGTAGGCGACGGGGCCGGAGCCGTTCGGCCCGGTCATGCGGCTGACCACCACCGCGGCGATGTAGCCGTCGCCACAGGGGCCCTCCACGGCGCCTGCGTAGATGCGGTAGTCGCCTTCGGTTCGTTCGTCGAAATGCATGGTTTGTCTCCTCGCGCCTGCTCACTGCTGCAGACCATGGCGCCATCTTCGTGGGCGACGTGCGGGGGCGCCATCCACCGGAAGGGCGTGACACCCATGAGAGGGGACCAGCCGTTTCGAAATGCTGTCAGCCTGCGAGGGCGACCCGGTCCCGGCCTTCGTCCTTCGCCACGTAGAGTGCGTGGTCGGCGCGTTCGAGGGTGTCCGCCCAGTCCTCGTCGTCGGGCGCGAGGCTGCTCACGCCGATGCTCACGGTGACGACCACGCCGTCGCCCGTGGGGACCGACGACGTGGCTGCGCGCAGCCGTTCGGCCACGGCCATGGCGACGGCCGGGGGCGTTTCGGGCAGCAGCACGCAGAACTCCTCGCCCCCCAGGCGGCCGAGCAGGTCCTGCCCCCGCAGCAGCTTCATCCACCGCTCGGCGCAGGTCTTGAGCACGCGGTCACCCACGGCATGGCCGTGGCGGTCGTTGATGAGCTTGAAATGGTCGATGTCGAGCGCCAGCAGCGTCATCGGACGGTCGAAGCGTTTCGCGCGCAGGAACTCGCGTTCGGCGACGCCGCTGAAGGCCCGCCGGTTGCAGGTGCCCGTGAGTTCGTCGGTGGTGGCCAGGCGCTGCAGGTCCCGCTCGGCCTGCCGCAGCGCACGCTGCGAGCGGTGCAGGAACGCGGTGAACGCGATCACGGCGAGCGTGATCAGCGCCGATGTGCCGACCACCGCGCGCAGGCGCACGTTGTAGGGTTCCATGACTTCGGCGAGGCCGCGCGAGACGACCACGGTGACGGGCACGTTGTCGAGCCGTTCGTAGGTGCCGAACCGGGCGATGCCGTCGGTCATCATGCCGTTGCTGGTGAACGTGCCGTTGTCGTGGGCCTCGACGTCGTCCGCGAAGTTCTGCACGCTGCGCACGTCGCGGCCGAGGAAACGGGGATCGAACGGTGTGCGCGAGAGCAGCACGCCGTCGCGCCGCACCAGACTGATGGTGCCGGCCGGCTGGTAGCGCAGGCGGTCGTGGATCTCGAACAGGCGGTCGAGCTGCACGGCGCAGGTGACGAGGGCGAAGCGGCCGGCCGGCTGCTCGAGCCGCCACGACACCGGGATGGACCACTCGCCGGTCACGCGGCTCTGCACCGGCTTGCCCACGAACACGGCGCGGGGAGAGCGCACGCCGTCGTGCGCCTGGGCGTAGTCGCGGTCGCTCACGTTCGTCGGCTCGCGGCCCGGGACCCAGGGGAGCGTGTAGAGGTTGCCGTCGCGGTCGACGATGCGCAGGTCGATGAGCCCGCGTGACGAGCGGCTCATCTCGGCCACCAGCGCGGTGAATGCGGGGTCGGTCAGCGGGTCGATGTCGGGGTGTGCGCGCAGCCACAGGTCGAGCGTGCGCAGGTCGGTCTCGATGGCCCGGAACAGGCCTTCGGCGTGCTGGGCCACGGCGGTGTTGACGAGCCGCACGTCGCGGGACGCCTGGTCGAGCAGGCGGGTGCGCTGGACCGAGAAGAAGACGATCAACGCCACCCAGAGGGCGGTGAGCAGAGCGCCCACCATGAGGATCAGACCGAACCGCTGAGCAGCGTCGGCGACGCGTCCGACGCGTGCCATGTGAAGCATGAAAAACTCGCTAACCAACGACTGGGTAGGCAAATTTTACGATCTGCCTTCCCGGTGCGCCGGTGGGACAGCCCGCCCGAACGCGGGGGGGCGGCTGTCAACAATGCACGCTTCTCAGGCCGGGGCGGCGGCCAGCCGGGCGTCGTCGCGCCGCGCCTCGCGGATCGGCAGGTGCACGAAGGCCGCGCCCACGGCCAGCACGATGTCGGCGTACCACATCCAGTCATAGCTGCCGGTCCACTCGAACGACTTGCCGCCCAGGTACGCGCCGAGGAATCCGCCGATCTGGTGGGCCAGCATCACGATGCCGAACAGCGTGGCCATGCGCGCCGGACCGAACATCTTCGCGACGAGCCCGGCCGTGGGCGGCACGGTGGACAGGTAGGTCACGCCGATGACCGCGGCGAAGACCAGCATCGTCGCCTCGGTCTTCGGGGCCAGCAGGAACACGAGCACCGCGAGGCCGCGGGTCGCGTAGAGCAGCGACAGCAGCGACTTCATGCGCCAGCGGCCACCCTGGAACGACACCGCCCAGCCCATCGCGAGGCTGCCCACGATGTTGAAGAGCCCGATGGTACCGAGCGCCCACGCGCCCACCTGGGGCGGCAGCTGGCACGCGGCCACCACGCCGGGCAGGTGGGTCGCGATGAAGGCGACGTGGAAGCCGCACACGAAGAAGCCCAGGCACAGCAGCACGTAGCTGCGGTTCGTGGCGGCGCGGCGCAGCACGGCGCCGAGCGGCTCCGCAGCGGCGGCGGGTGTGGTGGTCGCGGCCGGGACGGGTGCGGTGGAGGCGCCGCGCAGCACCCAGGCCGCCGGCAGCGCGAACAGCGTGATGAGACCCAGCGCCTGCAGCGCGGTGATCCAGCCTGCGGCCGCCGAGATGCCGGCGGCGAGCGGTGCGAAGACGAACTGGCCGAACGACCCACCCGCGTTGACGATGCCGGTGGCCATGCCGCGGCGCTCCGCGGGCACGAGCCGCATCGTCGCGCCCATCAGCACCGCGGGTCCGGCCATGCCGGATCCGCCCGCGGCCATCACGCCGATGGCGAGGATGAGGCCGAGCGTGGTGGTCATCATCGGCACGAGCACGGTGCCCACCGCGAGCAGCACGATGCCGGCGGCCAGCACGCGGCCGGCGCCGAACCGGTCGGCGGCCATGCCCGCGAAGGGCTGGGTGAGGCCCCACCACAGCTGGCCGAAGGCGAAGGCGAGGCTGATGTTCGCGAGGCCCAGCCCGGTGGACGTGTTGAGCGGCCCGAGGAACAGGCCCATCGACTGGCGCGCGCCCATCGTCAGTGAAAACGTGCCGGCCGCGGCCAGCAGCACGAGGCCCGTCGCGACGGCGCGGGCGCGGGAGGTGTCATTCATCGGGCGGTCCTTCGGGTGGGGTGCCCAGGATGTCCAGGCATTCGTCGATCAGCGCGTGGAGGCGCACGACACGGGCGGTGCCCAGCGTCTCGTTCAGGGACAGCTGCGCGTGTTTCCAGGCCTTGCGGGCTTCGGTGCGTTTCTCGCGCCCGGCGGCCGTGGCGACGACGAGGCGGCTGCGCGCGTTTTCACCCGGCCCCTGCTCCACGAGCCCGGCGGCGATCAGCGGCTGCAGGTTGCGGGTCAGGGTGGACGGTTCGATGCGCATCTGCGCGGCGAGGTCCGACGGACGCACCGGCCCGAGCGCCACCACGTGCGACAGCAGCGAGTACTGCGTGGTCTTGAGCCCGCTCGCGATCACCTCGGCGTCGTAGAGGCGGCTGACCTGGCGCGTGAGCTGGCGCAGCTTGAGGTTCGTGCAGCCGGTGGGCAGCGTGGCGGCGGGCGCGGCGGAGGTGCGAGCGGTGCGTGGCATGTTGGAATTGTAGTTGCAACATTTGCAGCTGCAAGTGTTTAGAATCCGCGAAACCGATCGACCCGATGGAGAGCCTCATGACCGCCGACACCGCGACCCCCGATCCCGAGACCGTCCTCGCCCAGTGGCGCGCCGAGGAAGAAGCCGTGCGCGCGCGCCTGAGCCGACCCGGCGTGTGCCATCCGAGCGAGCTCGCGGGCCGCACCGGCATGCAGTTCTTCGACGGCATCAGCTCGGGCGAACTGCCGTACCCGCACATCGGCGACACGCTGTCGTTCCTGCCGCTGCGGATCGAACCCGGCCACGCCATCTTCCAGGGGCGCCCCCAGCGCGCCCACTACAACCCGCTCGGCACGGTGCACGGCGGCTGGTTCGCCACGCTGCTCGACTCGTGCGTGGCCTGCGCGGTGCATTCGATGCTGCCTGCGGGCCGCGTCTACACCACGGTGGAGCTGAAGATCAACATCGTGCGCGCGCTGACCGACAAGGTGCCGCTGGTGCGCGCCGAGGGCCGTGTCATCCACATGGGCCGCAGCATGGGCACGGCCGAGGGCCGGCTCGTGGGCCATGACGGCAAGCTGTACGCCCACGCGTCCACCACGTGTTTCATCATGGACGCGCCCACGGCCGCCTGAAGCCCGAGCGCGGGACACGGGACGTGGCGTGCGGGATACTGCCGCATCCCATCCGCATCCGCTTTCACGACCCGAGCCCTCCGATGAAGTACCTGCACACCATGGTCCGCGTGACCGACCTCGACGCCTCGCTCGCCTTCTACCGCGATGCGCTCGGGATGACGGAAGTCCGCCGCTCCGAACACGAGGCCGGCCGCTTCACGCTCGTCTACCTCGCCGCGCCGAACGACGAGGCCGGCCCGTTCCAGCCCCAGGTCGAGCTGACCTTCAACTGGGACCCCGAGGTCTACACCGGCGGCCGCAACTTCGGTCACCTGGCGTTCGCGGTGCCCGACATCTACGCTGCCTGCCAGCGCCTGCAGGACCACGGCGTGACCGTGCTGCGCCCGCCGCGCGACGGCCGCATGGCCTTCGTGCGCTCGCCCGATGACATCTCGGTCGAACTGCTGCAGGATGGTCCGGCGCTGGCCCCGGCCGAGCCCTGGGCGTCGATGAAGAACACGGGCGTCTGGTAACGGACAGGTCACCGCGCTGTCATGAGGGCTTCGGACACTGTCGGTCGCCGAACCGGCATGTCCTCCACCGCCCTCCATGACCACCGAATCGAACCGCCGCCGCTTTCTCCGCAACGTCACCCTGGGCTCGGTGGCCGTGGGGGGCGTGCTGCCGCTGGCGGCCTGCGGCAGCGACGATGACACACCGGCGCCCGAGGCGCCGAAGGTCTCGTACCAGCACGGCGTGGCCAGCGGCGACCCGCAGTCCGACCGCGTGATCCTGTGGACGCGCGTGACCCCCGCCGCCGATGGCGAGGTGCCCGTGTCCTGGGAAGTGGCGAGCGACGCGCAGTTCGCCACCATCGTGAAGTCGGGCAGCACCACGACGAACGCCGCGCGCGACTACACCGTCAAGGTCGACGTCACCGGCCTCGCCGCGGCCACCCGCTACCACTACCGCTTCGCGGTGGGCGCCCAGCGCTCGCCCGCGGGTTCGACGAAGACGCTGCCCACCGGCAACGTCGACACCGTGCGCCTCGCGGTGTTCTCGTGCTCGAATTACCCGGCCGGCTACTTCAACGTGTACGCCGACGCCGCCTTGCGCAACGACCTCGACGCGTCGGTGCACCTCGGCGACTACATCTACGAATACGGCGTGGGCGGCTACGCGTCCGACACCGCGGCCACGCTGGGCCGCCTCTCGGTGCCGCCCACCGAGACCATCCAGCTCGCCGACTACCGCCGTCGCTACGCGCAGTACCGCACCGACGCGGACCTGCAGGCGCTGCACGCCGCGATGCCGATGATCGCGGTGTGGGACGACCACGAGATCGCCAACGACACGTGGAAGAACGGCGCCGAGAACCACACCGAAGGCACCGAGGGCAAGTTCGCCGACCGCCGCGCCGCCGCCATCCAGGCGTACCACGAGTGGATGCCCACGCGCCTGCCCGACGCGGCCCGCCCGGAAAAGATCTACCGCTCGTTCGACTTCGGCAACCTGCTGTCGCTGCACATGCTCGACACGCGCAACATCGGGCGCGACCAGCAGGTGGACGTCACCGCGTACCTGCAGGGCCTGGCCCACGACCCGGCGCGCCAGCTGCTGGGCGCCGAGCAGAACACGTGGCTCGCGACGCAGCTGCAGACCTCGAAGGGGCAGTGGCAGGTGCTGGGCCAGCAGGTGCTGATGTCGCGCATGTCGATCCCCGCGTCCGTCGCGCAGGACCCGGGCGTGGCCACGATGACGGCCTACCTCACCGCGCTGCAGACGCCTGCCGGCGCGCGCACGCCGGAGCAGGCCGCGCTCGTCGCGCAGCCGAAGATCCCGTACAACCTCGACGCGTGGGACGGCTACCCCGCGGCCCGCGACGCCGTGCTGGCCGCCGTGAAGGCGAACGACCGCAACCTCGTGGTGCTGGCCGGCGACACACACAACGCGTGGGCGAGCGACCTGACGGATTCGACGGGCCAGGTGGTGGGCGTGGAGTTCGCGACGTCGTCGGTGTCGTCCCCGGGCTTCGAGGTGTACCTGCCGACGGTGCCGCCGGCCCAGCTGGGCGGCGCGTTCCCGATGCTGATCGATGACCTCGTGTATGCCGACACGAGCCGCCGCGGCTACCTCGTGCTCAAGGCCACGGCCCAGGAGGTGCGGGCCGACTTCGTGTTCGTGAACACGATCGCCAGCCACACCTACCAGGCCGTCGTGGGCCAGTCGCTGCGCACGCTGCCGGGCGCCGGCAACCGCAAGGTGGTGCCGGTCGCCTGAGGGCGTTCAGGCCCGCAGGCGCGACGCCTCGCGGGCCAGCTCGGTGATGCGGCCCCAGTCCTTGCGGGCGATGACGTCGGCGGGTGTGAGCCACGAGCCCCCGCACACGGGCACGTTGGGCAGGGCGAGGAAGTCGGGCGCGGTCTGCAGCGTGATGCCGCCCGTGGGGCAGAACATCACGTCGGCGAACGGGCCCGCGAGCGACTTGAGCAGCGGGATGCCGCCCACGGCCGTGGCCGGGAACAGCTTGAGGAACGAGTAGCCGTCGCGGTTCGCGGCCATCACCTCGCTGCCGGTGGCCACGCCGGGCAGCAGCGGCAGGTCGAGCTCGCGGCAGGCGTTGCCGATCTCGCTCAGGTAGCCCGGGCTCACGGCGAAGCGGCAGCCCGCGTTTTTCGCGGCCTGCGCGTCGGTCACGCTGCGCACGGTGCCGGCGCCCACGATGGCGTCGGGCACCGCCTTCGCGATGGCCTCCATGCAGCGCAGCGCGACGCTCGTGCGCAGCGTCACCTCCAGCACGCGCACGCCGCCGGCCACCAGGGCCTCTGCGAGCGGCACCGCGTCTTCCAGGCGGTCGATCACGATCACCGGGATCACGGGGCCGTGGCCCACGAGGTCGAGCGGCTGCAGTCCTTCGTCGTCGTTCAAAGCCATGTGACGGCTCCTTCTTCCGCGGTGCGGACGTTGCGGCGCATGCCGCCGAAGAGCTCGCGGCCGAGGCCGTGGGCGTTGTTCTCGACGGCGTCGTCCGAGATGTGCTCGATCGTGCGCGCGGCCCAGGTCGCGTCGTCGACCAGCGCGTTCAACGTGCCGTTGACGGCGTCGAGGCGGATCAGGTCGCCCGTGCGCACCTTGCCGAGCGGGCCGTCGGCCAGCACCTCGGGGCTCACGTGGATGGCCGCGGGCACCTTGCCCGAGGCGCCACTCATGCGGCCGTCGGTCACCAGCGCCACCTTGAAGCCCTTGCCCTGCAGCACGCCGAGGGGCGGCGTGAGCTTGTGCAGCTCGGGCATGCCGTTGGCACGGGGGCCCTGGAAGCGCACGACCGCGACGAAGTCGTGTTCGAGTTCGCCGGCCTTGAACGCCGCGAGCAGTTCGTCCTGGCCGTTGAACACGCGGGCCGGCGCTTCGATGACGTGGTTCGCCACCGGCACGGCCGACACCTTGATGACCGAGCGGCCGAGGTTGCCGGTGAGCAGCTTCAGGCCACCGGTGTCGCTGAACGGGGCGGCGGCCGTGCGCACGACGGTGTCGTCGCCGCTGTCGGCCGGCAGGTCGCGCCACACGACCTGGTGGCCCTCGCGGTGCGGCGCCTGGCCGTAGTCGCGCAGCGTGTTGCCGCGCGAGACGGTGGCGACGTCGCCGAACATGTGGCCGCTGTCGATCAGCTCGCGGATCACGAAGCCCGGGCCGCCGGCCGACTGGAACTGATTCACGTCGGCGCTGCCGTTCGGGTACACGCGGGCGAGCAGCGGCACGTGGTGCGACAGTTCGGAGAAGTCGGTCCAGTCGATGAGGATGCCCGCGGCGCGGGCCACGGCCACCCAGTGGATCAGGTGGTTGGTGGAGCCGCCGGTGGCCAGCAGCGCCACCATCGCGTTGACGATGACCCGTTCGTCGACCAGCCGGCCGATGGGGGTGAAGCGGCCCTTCGGCGTGATGGACAGCACGTGGCGCACGGCCTCGCGCGTGAGGTCTTCGCGCAGGTCCGCGTGTGGGTGCACGAAGGCGGCACCCGGCACGTGCAGGCCCATGGCCTCCAGCAGCATCTGGTTGCTGTTGGCCGTGCCATAGAAGGTACAGGTGCCGGCGCCGTGGTATGCGGCCGATTCGGCGGCGAGCAGCTCCTCGCGGCCCACGAGGCCCTGGGCGAACTGCTCGCGCACCTTGGCCTTGTCGCTGTTGGAGAGGCCCGTGCCCATGGGGCCGGCCGGCACGAAGACGCAGGGCAGGTGGCCGAAGTGCAGTGCGCCGATCAGCAGGCCCGGCACGATCTTGTCGCACACGCCGAGCAGCAGCGCGGCGTCGAACACGTCGTGGGTGAGGGCGATGGCGGTGCCCATCGCGATGTTGTCGCGCGAGAAGAGGCTCAGCTCCATGCCGGGCAGGCCCTGGGTGACCCCGTCGCACATCGCGGGCACGCCACCGGCCACCTGGACGGTGGCGCCCTGGCGGTGGGCCTCGTCGCGGATGATGGCGGGGAAGCCTTCGTACGGCTGGTGGGCCGAGAGCATGTCGTTGTAGGCCGTGACCACGCCGATGTGCGGTGCGCGTTCGGCGACGATGCGCAGCTTGTCGTTGGCCGGCAGCGCGGCGAAGGCGTGGGCCACGTTGGCGCAACCCATGCGGTCGCTGCCACGGGGGCGTTGGATGGCCGCATCGACCCGGCGGAGGTAGGCGGTGCGGGTGGCAGCGCTGCGCTCCTGGATCCGGTGGGCGACGTCGAGCAGGATTTGTTTCATGCGGAGACCGGAAGTGAAGGGCCTCGTGGGCCCCATGCGCGCATTATCCGGCGGCGGACGTCACTCTGCACGCCGCGGCGACGGCGCCGCGGCCGTGGTGGTGGGCGGCAGCGGGCCCTCGGCCGCCTGGCGTGCCCGCTTGAGCAGCGCGGCGCATTCCATGTCGTGCCCATCGTCGGAGCCCGGGTCCAGCAGCGGGATCACCGCGGCGACGGGGTGCACGAGGCCCAGCAGCACGGCCAGCGCGGCCTTGCGGGCGAGCGGGGCCTTCTCGAGCGAGACGGCCGGGTCGCTGAACGTGCCCCTGACGTGCACGGGCGTGCGCAGCGTGAGCGGGCTGAAGTCCTTCGGCGAGACCACGGCGCGCAGGTCCAGCTTCTCCTCGCGCAGCGACACCGAGCCGTCCACCCACACGTTGGAGTCGGTGGTCTCCACCACCATCGCCCGCGGCTTGAAGACACCCTTGTCGGCCTGCAGGTCGACGAGGGCACACTGCACCGGCAGGTCCCGGTCGCCCCGGATCACGAAGCCGAGCGCCTGGGCCACGTCGATGCCCGCGGCCTCGATCGCGAGCTGGGACACCTTGCCGTCGCGCAGCGAGGTGCGCACCGACCCGTCGAGCGTCGACAGGATCTCGGCGGTGGACTTGCCCTGGCCCTTGAGCTGCGCGCGGCCCACGAGGCGGCCGGCCACGTAGGGCGGTGCGTCGTTCGCACGCTCCTGGGCGATCCAGCGTTCGAGGCGCACGTTGTTCCAGCGCAGGTCGGTGCGCCACAGCGCCACCTGGCCCGACCCGTCGAGCGAGACGTCGCCCCGCAACGTGCCGTCGGCGGTGCGGGCGACGATGTCGTCGAGGCGCAGCACGCCGTCGCGCAGCGTGAGGTGCGTCTGCAGCGGGCTCAGCGGACGGGCGAAGATGGCGCCGAGGTCGGCGTTCTCGAACTTCATCAGCACGTTGGCGTTCATGGCGCGCAGCGAGGGCAGGTCGAACTCGCGGTCGGGCAGCACCTTCGGCCCCGGCGTCTCGGGCTTGGCCCCCGGGGCCGGCGCGGGCTCGGCGCCGATGGACGGCGCGAGGTCGACCAGCATCAGGCGCGAGCCCCGCACCTCGCCGGACAGCATCGGCACGGCGCCGCGCGGGTCGAACGTCAGCGCGGCCGTGAGGTGGCTCGTGCCCACGGTGGCCTTGTCGGCGACGAAGCGCCACACCTCGCCCTGCTTGACGATGCGGCCGCGCATGTCGAACGCGCCGGTGGTGGGCAGGGTCACGCCCAGCGGTTCGCCCACGGCGCCCAGCGACGGACCGGTCACGCGGAACGTGCCGCTCATGCCGCCGAGGCGCAGCACGTCGGACACCGTGCCCTTGAAGTGCAGCGCCGCGCGGCCCGCCTTCAGGTCGAGTTCGACCGGCGTGGGCGGGGCGTCGTTGGGGGAGGCCAGCAGCGGCATCGCGCCGGCGGCGGTGAGCTTCGCCTTCACCGCGGCGTTGCCGTAGGTGCCCTGGGCCGAGCCGAGCAGGCCCGAGACCGTGTTGTCGGCGAGCGTGCCCTCGTTGAGCTGGACGTCGCCGGTGATGTCGGCGCGCAGCGGCACGTCCTTGTACGTGAGGTGGCCATCGCGCACCGTGAGTTCGCGGATCGTCGGCAGCTGCAGCGGGTCTTCTTCGTCCGCTGGCGGGGGCGGGGCGTTCGGGTCGCCGAACTGCCACGAGGCTCGTCCGTCCTTCAGTCGTTCGGCATGGACGGTGAGGTGGTCGGCATGGAGCAGGGCGATGTCGAGCGGCTGGCCTTCGCGCGCACGCCACAGCGCCGCGTACGAGAGCCGCATGCGCGCGCCTTCCGCGTGCAGGAAATAGGGCTTCTGGCTCCAGACGGGCGCGCCGATCTGCAGCAGCGGCACCTGCACCTTGAGGCCGCCGAAGAAGCGCACGGTGGCGCCCTCCGTGGAGGTGGAGTCGTCGGCCGCCCGCAGCAGCACCTCGCGCTTCAGTGTGTCGGACAGCGCACGTTCGACCGGCTTCGCGAGGAAGGGCCAGCCCGCCACCTCGCAGGCCACGACCGCGAGCACGAGCACGCCGAACACCCCAGCCGTCCAGCGCAGGGCACGGCCGCCACGCGAGGTGGGGCGCGACGGCGGGGGCGGGGCGGTGGTGTCGGGTGTGGGCATCGGGTCTCCGTGAGGGCACGTGCGGCGCGAGCCGCAGCATGTCCACACGGTAGGCCGATGCCCGGCGTGGCCCTATCGGTGGCGACCGGCAAGCCGCGTGAGGCTTGTCCTACGCATCCGGACCCCGGAGATCACTCGACGCGCAGCTCGACGCGGCGGGCTTCCTGGGCGTCCGCACCACCGGTGGTCAGCGCCGGCTTGTTCAGCTTGATCTGGCTGCCGGACACGCCGTTGGCCTCCAGCGCGTGCTGGACGGCCTGGGCGCGGCGCTTGGCCAGGTCTTCGTTGCTGGCGGCATTGCCGCTGGCATCGTGGAACCCCGAGACCGACACGACCGCGGCCGCGTTGGCGCGGGCCGCGGTGGACACGCGGGACAGCACCTCGGCGGCTTCCGGCGGCAGCTGGTCCTGGCCCACCTGGAAGTAGATGCGTTCGACGCCGTCGGTGGTGCCCGCCGTGGCGGCAGCGGCCGGCGCGGTGGGCGCTGCCGCCGGGTGCGGCCGTGCCTTCCACGCGCCCAGCGCGATGACGGAGGCCACGATGGCGGCCACGATCAGGCCGACGAGGCCCAGTGCAAACTTCTGCTCAGGATTTTCCTGATCACTCATTTCCGGCTCCCCTGTGGATGATTTTTCATTCTAGAGTGTGAACCCATGCATCCCGTGGCTCCGTTGCGTCCGTTACCTGCCCATCGCCACCCCGAGCACCTGCTGAAGCTCGCGCGCGAAGCCTGGGGCGGGCAGACCGACCTGTGGGTCTTCGGCTACGCCTCGCTCATCTGGCGCCCCGAGTTCGAATCGGTGGAACACCGCGACGCGCGGGTGCACGGCTGGCACCGGGCCCTCGAGATGGCCTCGCGCATCAACCGCGGCACGCCCGAATGCCCGGGCCTCGTGTTCGCGCTGGTGCCGGGCGGTTCGTGCCGCGGCGTGGTGTACCGCATCGCCCGCGAGCGTGTCGACGCCGAATTGCCGCGCCTGTGGGAGCGCGAGATGCCCAACAGCGTGTACGACCCGCGCTGGCTGATGTGCCACACGCGCGAGGGGCCCGTGAAGGCGCTCGCGTTCACGCTCAGCCGCGCGAGCCCGAACTACACCGGCACGATGGAGGAGACGCGGCTGGTGGACACCCTGCGCAACGCCTGCGGCCGCTACGGCACCACGCTGGCCTACCTTCTGGAGACGGCGCGCTGCCTGCACAGCCGCGGCATCCGTGACCGCGGCATCGAGCGCCTGGTGGCGCTGGCGCGGGCGCATGCCCTCACGGACTGATCAGACCGAGTTCTGGAACGGCGACATCGCGTACGTGGCCCGCACGTGCGACAGGTCGTCCACCGTGTCGATGTCGAGCAGCACGCCCGGGTCGTCGACCTCGATCTCCTTGCAGGGGTAGCGGGCGACGAGCCGCCGAGCCCCTTCGTCGCCCGTGAGGCGCACGAGTTCGGAGTACAGCTCGGCCGAGAACCCGACCGGATGGCCCCGCTTGCCCTGGTGTTGTGCATAGGCCACCGGGTGGTGGTCCAGCACCCGGGCCACCGAGCGCAGCGTGGACGGCTGCACGAGGGGCATGTCGGCGGGCAGGATCAGCCAGCCCGAGGCATCGGAGCGTGCCGCGACCCCGGCCGCGATGGAGTACCCCATGCCCAGCCCCTGGCTGGCGGCGCTGCCGGCGGCCGGCAGCAGCACGATGTCCCGCGTGGCGACGTGGTGGCTCGCGAGTTCGGCGAACGGCTCGGTGGTGACGACCAGCACGGGCAGTTCGGCGGCCAGCGCGTTGACGAGCGTGGTCGCGAGCACGCTGGACGTGCCGACGAGCTGTGTCAACTTGTGCTGGATGCCCTGGAAGCGGCTTCCTCTTCCCGCCGCCAGGACGATCACCGCTGGCCGCGATTTCATTCGGCCACCTCTCTGAGTTCATGCGGCCCGTCCCCGATCGGCGGGCCATCTGGCTCCCAGAATGGTCCGTTTGGGCCGTTCGAACCAGTGGGGGCATTACTTAAGGCATTGTCCCGAGAGGAAATGCGTCGAGTTGGACAGGGTCGTGCCGACATGGGTTTTCCTATACTGCACCCATGACCGACATCGCCGCCCTCCGAAAGAGCTACGAACGCGCCGAACTCGACGAGAACGCGTCGTCCCCCGACCCGCTCGGCCAGTTCGGGCAGTGGTTCCAGCAGGCCCTCGACGGGCAACTGCCCGAACCCAACGCGATGACGCTGGCCACGGTGGGCCCGAACGGACGCCCGTCCACCCGCATTGTCCTCATCAAGGGTTACGACGTGCGCGGCCTCGTGTGGTTCACGAACTACCAGAGCCGCAAGGGCCGCGAACTCGAGGCCGATTCGTTCGCCGCGCTGCAGTTCCATTGGGTCGAACTGGAGCGGGTGGTGCGCATCGAGGGGGTGGTCGAGAAGGTGAGTGCGGAAGAGAGCGACGCGTACTACCAGTCGCGCCCCCTCGACAGCCGCCTCGGCGCCTGGGCCTCGCCGCAGAGCGAGGTGATCGCGTCGCGCGCCGTGCTGGTGGCCAACGCGGCCAAGGCCGCCGCGAAGTTCGCGCTGAACCCGCCACGGCCGCCGCACTGGGGCGGTTACCGCCTGGTGCCCGACCGCTGGGAGTTCTGGCAGGGCCGGCCCTCGCGCCTGCACGACCGCCTGCGCTACCGGCTCGACGGCGGCACGTGGGTGCGTGAACGGCTCGCGCCGTGACACGCACCCCGGCCCGGTGACCCCGGCCCGCGTCAGAAGTTGACGCGCACGCCCGCCTTCACGGCACGGCCCGCCAGCGGGGCCAGCCCGCGGATCGTGTCGATGCTCGACGCGCTGTACGCGAGCTTGTCACCCACGTTGGTCACCTTCAGGAACGCCACGCCGTCGTTGCCATCGGCCGGGCCGAACGTGAACCGGCGGCTGAGCGAGAGGTTCACGAGGCCGTAGCCCGCGGTCTCGCGGTCGGTCGACGGCACCTTCGTCTGCCGTGCGGCCGCATCGAGCTCGGCGCGTGCGGTCCACAGTGCATAGCCGGCGTCGAGGCCCAGCGTCGCGCGCAGCGGGGCGATGCGCGGCAGCGCCTCGCCGCTGTCGAGGTTCTTGCCGCGCGTCATGTCCACCTTGCCGTTGGCATCGAGCGTCCATGCGCCGTCGAGCAGGCGGTGTCCGCCTTCCAGCTCGAAGCCGTACAGCCGTGCGCGCACCGCGCGGAACTGGTACTCGGGGAAGCTCTCGGTCTGGCCGTCCTCCACGATGTCGATGGTGTCACCGGTCGCGTCGAGCGAGATGAAGCGCGAGAAGTGCGTGGCGTACGCGCCCATGCGCAGGTGGTTGCGGCCGTCCTTCCACGCGAGCGCGACGTCGAGGTTCGTGCCCTTCTCCGCACCGAGGTTCGGGTCGCCCCGTTCGTAGGTGCCGGTGGCCGCGTGCACGCCGTTGGCGTACAGCTCGAACGATGTGGGCGCACGTTCGGTGTAGCTCAGCGCGCCCGTCATCGACCAGGCCTTGTCGAACTTGTAGACGTTCGACAGCGACGCGCTCGCGAGCGAGAACGAACGTTTCGCGGGCGGGCCGAACTTCGGGTCGGCGCCGTCCGCGTCGCCCTCGGACTCCACGGTCACGTGGTCGGCCCGCACACCGCCCTGCAGCGTGCCGCCGGCCCACGACAGTTCCTCGAGCGCGAACAGTGCCTGCTTGCGCGTGTGGGTGCTCGGCACGAAGGCTTCCTCGCCCAGGGCCGAGAAGTCCACGTCCTCGGCCTGCAGGCCCACCACGCCGCGGAACGGGCCGAGCGGTGCGTGCTCGGCTTCCAGGCGCAGTTCGTTGCCCTTCGTCTTGAACGTGGTGCCGACCTCGCCGCTGCCCTCGATCTCCTGGTGCTCGTAGTCGGTGTGGTTCACCTGCGCGCGCAGCGCCTTCACCACGCCCAGGTCGCGCAGCTCGCCGGCGAAACCGACGTGGTCGCGCTTCATCTTGATGGTCACGTCGGGTTCGGCGACCACGCCGTACTTGCTGTCGTACGTGTCGACCGACAGGCCGGCATAGCCCTGGTCGAAGAACAGCGAGCCGCCCACCGCGCCGCCCTTCGAGCGGCTCGCGGAGTTGCGCACCCGCTTCGTCTCGTCGAGCACGTCGCCGCCCTCGACGGGGCGGTAGGTGGGCACGCGCAGGTCGTCGGTGTCGCGGCCGAACACGTCGGCGTGCAGCGCGAACTTGCCGTTGCCGGCCTCGACGAGCGCACCGCCGCCGCGTTCGTTCTCGGCACCGCCGACACGGGCCTCGGCCGAGCCCGACACACCTTCCACGGGCTGCTTCGGGATGCGGTTGTCGATGGTGTTCACGGCACCGCCGATGGCGTTGCCGCCGTACAGCAGCGCAGCCGGGCCGCGCAGCACCTCGATGCGGTCGACCACGAGCGGGTCGATGGGCACGGCGTGGTCGTAGCTGAGCGTGGACGCGTCGAGCGAGGCACCGCCGTTGCCCATCACCTTCACGCGTTCGCTGTCGAGGCCGCGGATCACGGGGCGGCTCGCGTTGGGGCCGAAGTAGGTGGAGGACACGCCGGGCAGGCCGTTCAGGGTCTCGCCGATCGTGCTGGCGCGTCGCAGCACGAGGGCATCGCCGCCGAGCACCGTGGTGGGGGCGGCGACGTCGGCGTTGCCGAGCGGGTTGCCGGTGATGACGACCGGGGCGAGGGTGGTGGAGGCGGGTGTGGCCGGGGCCGGCTCGGCGGTCTGGGCGTGGGCGGATGCGGCGAACGCCAGCGCGAGCGCGCCGGCCAGCGCCGTGGGGCGCGGGAAGGAAAGGGAGGACATCTCGAATCTCTCAACAGGATCGTTGGCGCGGCCAGGCAGGCGCACGAAGGCACCCGCGGCCACGGCCGGGCACCGGGCCTCGCGGCCCGGCGAATCAAAGGGGGACGATCAGGCGAGGGAGAGGGGTGGGTCGCGTGCGCGGAACGCCCGGAGCCGGGCGGCCAGCGGCACGGCGTCGGCCACCGGCGCGGGCGGCTCGGCGGCGGGCGCGAACGACAGGGCCAGGACGGGCGCGGTCGCGAGGTCGGTGGGGGCGAGCTGGTCGAACAGCTTGCACTCCGCCGTGGAGTGGTCGTTGAACAGGCCGTGGTCGGCGGCCGAGGCGACGGCCCGCGGTGCGCCCGGGGCATGCACCACGCGGTGGACGAGCGCCAGCGTCTGCGCGAGCAGCAACAGCACGATCGCCAGCGGCAGCAGCCGGTGGCGAAGGGCGGTCAGCGGACTCGGGGAGCGGAGCGGCATTCAGGAGCGGGACAGGGCGCGGGGATCACTTCACCAGCTGGCCATCGGCCAGCCGGTAGAACATGCCATAGGGGTCGCTGGGCAGGACGGACATCTTGCCACGAACCGTCACCGCCTCTTGTGAAAACGTGACCGGGCCCTTGCTTTTCACCTCGATGAGGCCCTCGGGGCCGGCCGGGGTGCAGAACGAGCAGGTGGTGGGCACTGCCGACAGCAGGAAGTGCTTCTGCTGCTTGCCGGGTTCGAGCGGCATCATGAAGCCCTGCACCGTCACCTCACGGTTGTTGAGCGCCTGCACCGCCTTCGGGTACACCGGCCGCACGAAGGCGCCCTCGACCCGGGTGGTGACCGACGACAGCAGGTTCCAGGACACGACGCCTTCGCGTTCCTTCAGCGGGGGGAACTGGCTGCGCGGGTCGTGGTAGCCGGCGCCCGAGCCGGGTTGGGGTTTGCCGGTGGAGCCCGGGCCGCTGGGCTGGGCCGCAGCCGGGCCGGCACAGCACAGTGCTGCGAGAAGGAGGAGGACTTCGGTCTTCATGTTCGTTCAACCCGTTCAATGGGCCTGCAGCAGCTTCGTCACGTCGAGGCGGAAGGCCCGGATCGCCGGCAGCGCCGCGCTCAGCAGGGCCAGCAGCACCGCGGCGGCCGGCACCACGGCTTCCCACGGGGAAACCCAGGCGCCGGTCAGCGAGAGCGATCGTTCGGTCTGCAGGAAACTGCCCAGCAGGTGGGTCACGGCATGACCCGCCACAAGTCCGATGATGATCCCGAGCAGCGCGAGCCACAAGGCCTCCGCCACCACCAGCGTGGCCACCCGGCGGGGGGGCGCGCCGAGCATGCGCATCATCGCCAGGTCGGCCTGGCGCTCGCGCACCGCGTGGTACAGCCCGATGAACACCGACAGTCCCGCGGCCGCCAGCAGCACGATGCCGAACCCGCGCAGCACCTCGGTGCCCGCGCCCACCATCTTCATCAGCCTCGCCGTCTCGAAGGCCGGGGCGGCGGACTGAAGCGCCGGCTGGGCGTTGACCCAGCGGGGCAGGCTCACGGCGGCCAGGGGCGAGCGGTACGAGACCAGCAGCAGGGTGACCTCGCGGGGGTCGTCTTCGTTCTCGTGGGCCGCGTCGTGGTCGTCGTCGTGGCCGTGGTCGTGGTCATCCCCGTGCTCGTCGGCGGCTTGGCCGGCCTCGGCCGGCGCGCTGCCGTGGTGGGCGTGCACGGCCCAGACCGACTCGGTGCTGGTGACCACGAGGCGGTCCAGCACGGTGCCCGTGCGGGCGAGGGTGCCCACCACGGTGTAGCGGTAGTGGTCGTGTTCGTCCCCTCCCATGCCGAGGCCGTGCGAGCCGGCGAACGTGTCGCCGGGGCGCAGCTTCAGTTCGGCCGCCGCATCGGCGCCCAGCACGGCCTCGAGCGGAATCTTCCAGGTGCGGCCCTGTTCGATCTGCCCGCCGTACAGGTCGAGGTACTCGCGCGTGGTGCCCACGATGCGGAAGCCGTGCAGGCTGTCCCCGAGCGACAGCGGCACGACCCGTGCCACCAGGGGGTGGTCGCGCAGCAGCTTGACCGTGCCGAGCGGGATGTTGCCGGTGGGCGAGTCGAGGTGGAACACCCCGGACAGGATCAACTGCATCGGGCTGCCCTTTGCACCCACGACGAGGTCGATGCCGGCCAGGTCGCGCTGCACCGCGTGCTCGACCTGTTCGCTGGCCAGGATCACGAAGGTCATCGACGCGAGGCCGAGCGACAGCAGCACCAGGTTCAGCACGGCCACGAGCGGCCGGGCCCACAGGTAGCGCCAGGCGAGCAGCGCGAGCCTCATGGCGCGGGGGCGGCTGCGAGCCGCAGGACGTGGGCGCCGGGCAGCCAGTCGGTGACGCGCCGGTCGTGGGTGGCCACCACCAGGGTGGCGCCGGTCTCCGTGGCCGCCTGGCGCAGCAGCCCGAGGGCATCGGTGGCCGCCTCGTCGTCGAGGCTCGCGGTGGGTTCGTCGGCGAGGATCAGCCGCGGCTCGCGCAGCAGCGCACGGGCGAGCGCCACGCGGTGGGCCTGGCCCACGCTCAGCTCGTGCGGGCGGCGGTGGGCCAGCGCGCCGATGCCCAGGTGGTCCATCACGGTGGCGATGCGCGGGCCGTCGACGTGTTCACCGGCGCAGACGAACGGCAGCTCGAGGTTGCGCCGCACCGACAGGCTCGGGCTCAGGTGCAGCCGCTGCGGCACGAAGCCCAGCGTGGCGCCGCGCCAGGCATCGCGGGCGCTGGCCCGCAGGCTGCCGACGTCGGTGCCTTCGACCCGCACGTGGCCGCTCGTGGGGCTCAGCAGGCCGGCGATCAGTGCGAGCAGGGTCGACTTGCCGGAGCCCGAGGCGCCCAGCACGAGCAGGTGGTCACCATGGGCCAGGCGCAGGTCGGGGAACCGGACCTCGACCTGTGGCGTGTAGCGGTGCCGGAGATTCTGGAATTCGAGCACGCGGCCCTCACCCCTTGCGGACGTGGCGAGCGAAGGTCTTGCGGAACTTCTCGACCTTCGGGGCGACGACGAACGCGCAATAGCCCTGGCCCGGATGCTGGGCGAAGTAGTGTTGGTGGTAGTCCTCCGCGCGCGAGTAGTTCGCGAGCGGCGTGAGTTCGGTGACGATGGGCGAGCGGTGCACGCCGCTCGACGCCAGTTCGCCCAGCACCTCGCGCGCGATGCGCTCCTGGGCGGCCGACTCGTAGTAGATGCCCGAGCGGTACTGCGGCCCGATGTCGTTGCCCTGGCGGTTCAGCGTGGTGGGGTCGTGCACGACGAAGAAGATCTCGAGCACCTCGGTGAGGCTGATGCGGGCGGGGTCGAACGTGACCCGCACGACCTCGACGTGGCCGGTGTCGCCGTTGCAGACCTGCTCGTACGTGGGGTTCTTGACGTGGCCGTTGCTGTAGCCCGATTCGACCGAGACCACGCCTTCGACCTGTTCATAGACCGCCTCGACACACCAGAAGCAGCCCCCGCCGAGGGTGATGGTCTCGAGGTGTGGAGTCATGATGCGGCCGCCTGAAGGGAGTCAGTGGAAAACCCGCATTCTGCGTCAAGCGCGGCGGAAGGGTCGTGACACGGTCTTCAGGAGGGCGCCACCCCGGCGGAGGCCGGGGCCCACCGCGGCACCTGGGCGCCCGGGGCGGTGGATCCCGGCGTTCGCCGGGATGGCCTGCTGCGATCAGGCCGCGCGGCGGGTGCGGCGGGCGACGCCACCGACCAAGAGGGCGCCGAGTGCCAGCATCGCGTAGGTTTCCGGTTCGGGCACCGGCGCGGCCACCGCGGCCGGCAGCGAGCGCACGGTGTTGGTCAGCGAGGCCGAGGCCACGGTGAAGTCGGCCGTGCTGCTGTGGGAGTTGATGGAGCCGCCGAACGACTCGGTGCGCTCCCAGGCCCAGGCCGTGGTGGAGCCGCCGTTCGCGCCCAGCGGCGAGTTGAAGTAGATCGAGAAGAAGTTGCCGGGGCCGCTGTCGTTGCGGTTGAACGTGATGCCGTAGCCGTCGGTGCTGAACGTGGAGGTGGACACCGTGTACTGGTAGGGCATCACTTCCGGGAATCCGGGGGCGCCGGGCAGCCGGTACGACTGCACGTCCCAGTCGGAGAACGTGGTGCCGTCGAAGAAGAACGAGCCTTCGGCGTTGGCGCCGTCGGTGAAGCTGACGCCGGAGAAGAACCACTGGGTGGCCGCCGCGGAGGCAGCGGTGGATGCGGCCACGAGGGTGGCGGCGGCCGCGAGGGTGCGCAGGGCGTGGTGAGGACGGAATGACATGTCGGGGCTTCCCAAGAGTTGCGCCGGATGGGCGCATGGACAGAACGACGATGTGCTTTCCATCGGGAGAGCGCTGCTCGCATGCATCCCCGTGGTTGTTCTGGCTGCGGCAGGTGGGAGGGCCGTGGTCGGCGACATCGCAGAAGCAGTGTCCGCGCGTTGCCGCGGGGTGAAAGCCCCCCACTCACGGGGTCGCCCCTAGAACGAAAGGGAATCCCCGCTGGACGGCGGGTGGCGACGTGTAGTGGATGGGATTCGCACGGGTTTTCCCAGAAGGCCGTTCGGCCGCGTGCCCCGTGTTCATCGGGGGTGTGGCGCATTCGCCAACCCCGATAACCCATCGAAACAATCGATTGCTTGACGCGAGGTCGTGTTCAGCGCAGGCGTGCGGCGGGACGCACCAGCCACTCGACGGTGGCGACCATCGACATGCCGATGGCCGCGCCGATGGCATCGGCGAGCAGGTCCGCCCAGTCGGCCTGACGGCCCGGCACGAACTGCTGCACGATCTCGATGGCGCCGCCCGTCGCGAGCAGCGCGAGGCCGAGCTGGACCCAGCGCCAGCCGCCGCCGGGGAACCCCAGGCGCCACGCGAACGCGAGGGCACAGAAGGCGAGGGCGTGGTTCAGCTTGTCCCAGCCCGTGGAGAACTCGGTGGGCGCCTGCGGCATCAGCGCGAGCACCATCACCACGACGAACAGCAGCAGGGAGATCACGCGCCAGTGGCGGATGGCTCGGGCACCTGCCAGCAGCGGGGCGGCCTGGGCGAGGCGGGACGGCGTCTTGGGATCGGGCATGGGGCACTCGGGTGGCGAACGGGCGGTGAAGACCGCATGCGCCCATGCTAGCGGCCCTGTGTGAAGGCCCGGCGAGCCGGATGCGCGGTGCGCGTGATCGGAGTGTGAAAAACCGCCCGAGGTTCCCGGCGGCCGCCCAAAACAAAAGGGCTTGCGATTGCTCGCAAGCCCTTTCGAGGATTGGTGCCGATGAAGAGAGTCGAACTCCCGACCTTCGCATTACGAATGCGCTGCTCTACCAACTGAGCTACATCGGCTTTGCACAACGGCCCGAGGACCGGTGCAGCCCGCGATTATAGATCAGGTTTTTGCATCCAGGTGGTACTGAGTGATGCGATCGACCTCATTTTTTGAGCCCAGCACCACGGACACCCGTTCATGCAGCTTCGTGGGCTGCAGGTCGAGGATGCGCTGGCGGCCGTTCGTCGAGGCGCCGCCGGCCTGCTCGACCAGGAAACTCATGGGATTCGCCTCGTACATCAGGCGCAGCTTGCCGGCCTTCTCGGGCTCGCGCTGGTCCCACGGGTACATGAAGACACCGCCGCGCGTGAGGATGCGGTGCACGTCGGCCACCATGCTCGCGATCCAGCGCATGTTGAAGTCCTTGCCGCGCGGGCCGGTCTTGCCGGCGAGGCATTCGTCGATGTAGTGCTTCACCGGCGGGGCCCAGTGCCGCATGTTGCTCATGTTGATCGCGAACTCCTTCGTGTCCGCGGGGATCTGCACGTCGTCGGCGGTCAGCACCCACGAGCCCTGCTCGCGGTCGAGCGTGAACATCGCGACACCGTCACCCACGGTCAGCACGAGCGTGGTCTGCGGGCCGTACACGCAGTAGCCGGCCGCGGCCTGCTGGCTGCCCGGCTGCAGGAAGTCGTCCTCGCTCACGCCGGCGCTGCCGTCGGGCTTCTTCAGCACCGAGAAGATGGTGCCGATGCTGACGTTCACGTCGATGTTGCTCGAGCCGTCGAGGGGATCGAACAGCAGCAGGTACTCGCCCTGCGGGTAGCGGTTGGGCACCACGTAGATGCCTTCCATTTCCTCGCTGGCCATGGCGGCGAGCGCGCCGCCCCATTCGTTGGCCTCGATCAGCACCTCGTTGGCGATGATGTCGAGCTTCTTCTGCACCTCGCCCTGCACGTTCTCGCTGCCGGCGGTGCCGAGCACGTCGCCGAGCGCGCCCTTGTTGACGCTGATGCTGATGCGCTTGCAGGCGCGGGCCACCACTTCGATCAGCAGGCGAAGCTGCGACGGGATGTGCCCGTGCAGCCGCTGCTGTTCGATCAGGTACTGGGTGAGGCTGATGCGTTTGGTCATTGGAACTCCAGGAGGCTTGGGAATCTTGTCAGACCTGTTGAAGTGCGCGGCCAATGATCTCGCGCACGTCGTTGGACAGGTCGGCCTTCGCGGCCACGCGCTGCAGGGCGGCGTGGGCGCTGGTGCGGTACGGTTCGGCGAGCGCGGCCCAGCGGTCCATCACGCGGGCCATGCGGGCGGCCAGCTGCGGGTTGATGCCGTCGAGCTCGACGATGCGGTCGGCCCAGAACGCATGGCCGGCACCGTCGGCGCGGTGGAACGCGGCCGGGTTGTTCATGCACAGCGCGCTGATCAGGCTGCGCGCGCGGTTCGGGTTCTTGAGCGAGAAGTCCGGGTGCTTGAGCAACTGCTTCGCGCGTTCGAACACGAGGCCGTTCTTCTCGGGCGTGGTGGCCTGCAGCGCGAACCACTTGTCGATCACGAGCGCGTCGCCCTTGAAGAGCGCGTGGAAGCGCTCGAGCGCCGGCGCGGCCAGCTCGGCGTGCGAGCCGGTGAGGGCGCTCAGCGCGCCGAGGCGGTCGGTCATGTTGCCGGCGTCCTTGAAACGCTGGAACGCGCGGCCCGGCCACACGGTGTCGCCGTCGGCGGCCGAGGCCAGGCACAGCATCGACAGGCTCAGGTTCGCGAGCGACCGCTTGCCGGCCGACACGGCGTCGGGCGAGTAGCCGCCCGCCACCTGGTGCTGCTCGAACGCCCAGGCCCAGTCGTCGCGCAGGGCCTGTGCGAGCTGCAGCTTCATCGACTCGCGCGCGGCATGGATCTTCTGCGGGTCGACCACCTGCAGCTGCTCGGCGAGGTAGGTCTCGCTCGGCAGCGTGAGCGTGAGGTCCTTGAACGCGGCATCGAGCTCGGGGTGGCGCAGCACCGCGCGCAGCGCGTCGGTGAAGCCAGCGTCGAGCACCAGCGGCTCGTCGCTGCCGATGGCGGCGAGCAGGCGGTTCAGCGCGAGGCGCTGTCCGGCTTCCCACCGGTTGAACGGATCGGGATCGTGCTGCAGCAGGACCAGCAGGTCGGCGTCGGCGAGGTGGTCGTTCAGCACGACCGGGGCCGAGAAGCCGCGCAGCAGCGACGGCACGGGTTCGACGTCGACGTTGACGAAGGTGTAGAAGTTGCGCGGCTGGTTCAGCACGAGCACGCGTTCGGTGCCGGAGGCCTCGGCCTCGCCTTCGAGCTGCAACGGGATGGCGCGGCCGTCGCGGCCCACGAGGCCCATGGCCACGGGGATCACGTACGGTTCCTTCTCGGACTGGCCCGGCGAGGGCAGGCCGTGCTGCTCGAGGCTCAGCGTGTAGGTGCGCGTGGGGGCGTCGAAGCGGCCGCGCGACGCGAGGCGCGGCGTGCCGGCCTGGCTGTACCAGCGCTTGAACTGCGGCAGCTGGCGCGCGAGTTCGCTGTCGGGGTTGGCGTCGGCGATGGACTGGGCGAAGTCGTCGCAGGTCACGGCCTGGCCGTCGAAACGCTCGAAGTACAGCGTCATGCCCCGCGCGAAACCGTCGCGGCCCACGAGCGTCTGCATCATGCGCACGACCTCGGCGCCCTTCTCGTAGACGGTGGCCGTGTAGAAGTTGTTGATCTCGACGTAGCTGTCGGGACGCACCGGGTGCGCCATGCTGCCGGCGTCCTCGGGGAACTGGATCTGGCGCAGCTGGCGCACGTCCTCGATGCGCTTGACCGCGCGCGCCGTGGCGCTGCCGGTCATGTCCATGCTGAACTCCTGGTCGCGGAAGACCGTGAGGCCTTCCTTCAGGCTCAGCTGGAACCAGTCGCGGCACGTGATGCGGTTGCCGGTCCAGTTGTGGAAATATTCGTGGCCCACGACGCTCTCGATGCCGGCGTAGTCGACGTCGGTGGCGGTGGCGGGGGTGGCGAGAACGAACTTCGTGTTGAAGATGTTCAGGCCCTTGTTCTCCATGGCGCCCATGTTGAAGTCGCCCACGGCGACGATCATGAAGCGTTCCAGGTCCAGCGGCAGCTTGAAGCGGGCCTCGTCCCACACCACGCTGGCGATGAGCGAGTTCATCGCGTGTTCGGTCTTCTCGAGGTCGCCGCGGCGCACGTACACCTGCAGCAGGTGGTCCTTGCCCGAGCGGGTGCGGATGTGCTGCTCGCGGGCCACGAGGTCGGCGGCCACCAGCGCGAAGAGGTAGCTGGGTTTCGGGAACGGGTCGTGCCACTTCGCGAAGTGCTTGCCGTTGGGCAGCTCGCCCTGCTCGACGAGGTTGCCGTTCGACAGCAGCACCGGGTACGCGGCCTTCGAGGCGCGCAGCGTCACGGTGTAGACCGCCATCACGTCGGGGCGGTCGAGGAAGTAGGTGATGCGGCGGAAGCCCTCGGCCTCGCACTGCGTGAACAGCCCGCCGCCCGACTGGTACAGGCCCGACAGCTTCGTGTTCTTGTCGGGCGCGCAGATGTTGCGGATCTCGAGCGAGAACGGGGTGTCGGGCAGCGTGTCGATGACGAGCTGGCCGTCCTCGTGGCGGAACGACACCGAGTCGCCGTTGACGAGCACGCGGGTGACCGTGATGTCCTCGCCGTGCAGGCGCAGCGGCTGGGCCGGCTGGTCGGCGTTGCGCTCGACCTGCATGCGGTTGATCACGAGGGTCTTGGCCGGATCGAGTTCGAACGTCAGGTCGACGCTGCGGATCCAGTACGCCGGCGCGGTGTAGTCCTCGCGGCGGATCAGTTGGGCGGTGCCTTCACGCATGGGGATGTCCTGTCTCTTGTTCTACGTTCGGTGTGTCATCCCGGCGAAGGCCGGGACCCACTGCGCCGGTGGGCGCTCCTGTCCCCGGTGGATCCCGGCTTTCGCCGGGATGACGGCAGGGGGAGGAGCGCCGTGTCCATCAGGCAACGCCCATCTTGAGGCTGGCCTCGATGAGCGTGTCCAGATCGCCGTCCAAGACTTTCTGCGTATTGGAAATCTCGACGTTCGTGCGCAGGTCCTTGATGCGGCTCTGGTCGAGCACGTACGAGCGGATCTGGTGGCCCCAGCCCACGTCGGTCTTCGTGTCTTCCAGCTTCTGCTGCTCGGCCATGCGGATGCGCATCTCGTGCTCGTACATGCGCGAGCGCAGCATCTGCCAGGCCTCGTCGCGGTTGCGGTGCTGCGAACGGTCGTTCTGGCACTGCACGACGATGCCGGTCGGGATGTGGGTCAGGCGCACCGCGGAGTCGGTCTTGTTGATGTGCTGGCCGCCGGCGCCGCTCGCGCGGTAGGTGTCGGTGCGCACGTCGGCCGGGTTGATGTTGATCTCGAAGGATTCATCGACCTCGGGGTACACGAACAGGCTCGCGAAACTCGTGTGGCGGCCGCCCGAGCTGTCGAACGGGCTCTTGCGCACGAGGCGGTGCACGCCGGTCTCGGTGCGGAGCAGGCCGAACGCGTAGTCGCCCTCGACCTTGATCGTGGCGCTCTTGATGCCGGCGACGTCGCCTTCGCTGACTTCCATCACCTCGGTCTTGAAGCCCTTGCGCTCGCAGTACTTGAGGTACTGGCGCAGCAGCATGCTGGCCCAGTCGCAGGCCTCGGTGCCGCCGGCGCCGGCCTGGATGTCGATGAAGCAGTTGCTGGGGTCGGCCGGGTTGTTGAACATCCGGCGGAATTCCAGGCCCTCGACGATCTCGCGCAGCTTCGCGGCGTCGGCCTCGATGGCCTGCAGGCCGTCGACGTCACCTTCTTCCTTCGACATCTCGTACAACTCGGAGTTGTCGGCGAGGTTCGAGGTGAGGTGGTCGATGGTCTCGACGACGGTGTCGAGCGACCGTTTTTCCTTGCCCAGTTCCTGGGCGCGCTTGGGCTCGTCCCAGACCTTGGGGTTCTCGAGCGCGGCGTTGACTTCGTTCAGCCGAAGGGCTTTGCGATCGTAGTCAAAGATACCCCCGTAGATCGACCGTGCGGCGGGTCAGATCGGAGAGGGTGTTGCCGATGGCATTGATGTGTTCGACGTCCATGGTGTGCTTTCCTGCGCAGTGCTTCGTTAACCCGCAATTTTCACACAGGAGCGAACCCCCACACCGCGGTCAGGCCCCGAGGAACGCTTTCAGGCGTTCGGCCAGCGCCCGGGGCTGGTCGTGGTGGAGCATGTGGCCGGCCGGCGAGAGCATGTGTTTCTCGACCCGGCGCACCACCGAGAGGCGCTCGTGGAACTCGGCCTTGGTGTAGCGGCCGGCCCACCAGCGGTCGGTGTCGGTCTGGTCGCCTTCCACCCACAGCAGCGGGGCCTCGATGGCCGCCCAGCAGGCGAGGGCCTCTTCCTTGCGGTAGATGTTCGCGTTGCTGCGCTTGTGGTTCGGGTCGCCGAGGATGCGCCAGTCGCCGGCCGCGTCGGGGGCGGACCAGTGCGCGGCGAGCCAGTCGGCGCGGTCGGTGGGCAGCAGCGGGTTGTTCTTCTGCAGGCGGCGGGCGACGCCGTCGACGCTCTTGTACGAGCTCAGGGACGACGGTTCCTTGAGCTCGTCGAGCCACTTGGCATAGCGGCCGGGGGCGTCCTCGGGGCGCGAGGCGGGCTGGCCGAAGCCTTCGAGGTTCACGAGGCGGCGGATGCGTTTCGGGCGGATGCCGCCGTAGAGCATCACGACGTTGCCGCCCATGCTGTGGCCCACGAGGTCGATCTGCTGGTCGGCCGGGGCGTGGGCCAGCAGCGTGTCGAGCAGCGCGTCGAGATCGCCCAGGTAGTCGGGGAACCAGTAGCCGTCGGCCTGCGGGGTTTCGGTGAGGCCGAAGCCGCGCCAGTCGGGGGCGATGATCCAGCGGTCGGGGCCTTCGATCGACGCGAGTTCGTCGACCAGGAACTGGAAGGAGGCCCCCACGTCCATCCAGCCGTGCAGCAGCACGAGCGGCGGGCGATCGGGGGTCACCAGGCTTTCGTCTCCCCACTGGCGCACGTGGTAGCGCAATCCGCGGAGGGTCAGGAAGTCACTGTGGCTTTCGCGTCGTACGGCATACGGGGTCATGCGTGAGATGATATTGCGGTGCACCAAGCGGCGTTGTCCGTCGGGTGACAACCTTCGACTGTTCCAGGCCCCACCCATGTCAAACCCATCACGCTTTTCGATCCGTTCCGCCGAACTCCGCGACGTGGCACCCATCGTCGGGTTGATCCGCGAGCTGGCGGAATTCGAGAAGCTGACCCACCTGCTGCAGGTCACCCCCGAGAAGCTGCGCCCGCAGCTCTTCGGCGAAAAGCCCGCGGCCGAAGCCATGGTGGCCGAGGTGGACGGCGAGGTGGTGGCGTTCGCGCTGTTCTTCACCAATTTCTCCACGTTCCTGGCACAGCCGGGGCTGTACCTGGAGGACCTGTACGTGAAGCCGGGTTCGCGCGGGCAGGGCATCGGCGAGGCCTTCCTCGGCCGCCTGGCCAAGCTGGCGGTGGACCGCCACTACGGACGCTTCGAGTGGTGCGTGCTCGACTGGAACACCGACGCCATCCGTTTCTACGAGCGCATGGGCGCCACCGTGATGCCCGACTGGCGCCTGTGCCGCGTCACCGGCGACGCGATGCTCGCGCTGGCGGGCCAGCCCGCGACCCACGGCGCCTGAGTCAGTCCACGGCCTCGGTTTCTCCGAGCCTGAAGTAGAACGCCGCCCCCTGGCCGGGCGCGGCCTCGGCCCGCACCGTGCCGCCGTGGCGCTCGACGATGCGCTGCACGATCGCCAGGCCCACGCCGGTGCCCTCGAACTCGTCCATGCGGTGCAGGCGTTCGAAGACGTGGAACAGCTTGTGGGCGTGTTTCATGTCGAAGCCGGTGCCGTTGTCGCGCACGAAGAACTCCGGGCCGTCGAACCCCACCTCGACGTGAGCCTCGGGCCGGTTGCGGGTGTACTTCAGCGCGTTCGAGAGCAGGTTGATCCAGACCTGGCGCAGCATCGCCGGGTCGCAGTCGCTCGGGGGGAGCTCGCCGATGTGCACGTCGACGACGCGGCCCTGGCGCATGGGGGCGAGCGTCTCGAGGGCCTCGCGCACGAGCATCGAGGTGTCGACCGGACGGCGCGTGAGGGCCTGGCGGCCGAGGCGCGAGAACGCGAGCAGGTCGTCGATGAGCTGGCCCATCTTCCGGGCACTGTCGCGGATGATGTTCAGGTAACGCTCGCCGGTCTCGGGCAGCAGCGGGCCGAAGTCCTTCAGCACCACCTGCGAGAACCCGTCGATGGCCCGCAGCGGCGCACGCAGGTCGTGTGACACCGAATAGCTGAACGCCTCCAGCTCCTGCATGGCCGTCTGCAACTCGGCCGTGCGGGCGGCCACACGGGCCTCCAGGTCGGCGTTGAGCGAGCGGATGCGGGCCTCGGCTTCACGCCGTTCGGTCACGTCGGTGAGGGTGCCGTGCCACAGGGTGGTGCCGTCGGCCTCCCGGACGGGCATCGAATGGGCTTCGATCCAGCGCTCGCCGCGCACCGGGTGCCGGATGCGGAACTCCTCGCGCCATGGGGAGACCTCGCGACGGGAGACCTCGACGCTCTTCGACAGGCGGGGCAGGTCGTCGGGGTGGACACGCGTGGCGAACACCGCGAGCGCGTTGTCCCCCAGCTCGGCGGACGTCACACCGTACATTTCGGCGAAACGGTCGAGGCCGAACACCACCGCGTACTCGCCGTCCGCGGAGCGCCGCAGCGTGTGCACCGCGCTCGGCGACGTGCTGGCCACCATCGCGAAGCGGTCGCGCTCGCGCTGCAGCTCGGCGTTGGCGCGCTTGAGGTCGTCGATGTCGGTGCTGGTGCCGTACCAGTGGCGGATCTCGCCCGAGATCGCGCGCAGCGGACATCCGCGGGCCATGAACCAGCGGTCGGTGCCGTCGTGGCGGCGCAGGCGCATCTCGATGGCGTACGGCGTGCCGTCGCGCACCGCGCGGCGCCAGGCCACGGCAACGGCGGGGCGGTCGTCGGGATGGACCTGCATCAGCCACCCGTCGCCGTACTGCAGTTCGGCGGGCACGCCGGTGTACTGGATCCACTGCGGGCTCAGGTAGTCGGCATGGCCGTCCGGGCGTGTGGCCCACACCAGCTGCGTGAGCGACTCGGTCATCTCGCGGAAGTACCGCTGCTGCTCGCGCAGGGCGTCCTCGTCGCGGCGGCGGTCGGTGATGTCCTCGGCGATGCCGGTGAGCTGCAGGTTGCCGGAGGCGGAGAGCACCGCGTGGCCCGTGTCGTGGATCCATCGTTCGGTGCCCTCGGGGTGCACGACGCGGAATTCGATGTCGTAGGTGCGTTCGCGCGGGGCCGCCACCCAGTGGTCATAGGCGGCGACCACACGCTCGCGGTCGTCGGGATGGACGCCTGCGATCCATTCCTGCGGGTCGGCGTAGAGCGCGGTGACAGGGCGTCCCCAGATGCGCTCGAAGGACGGGCTGACATAGCAGACGCGGTCGGACGGGGCGGTGTCGTGGACCCACAGGACATGACGCGGCGCTTCGGCCACCTGCAGCAGGGCGCTGGACTCAGGGTCAACCTTGCTGCCGATTGCCATCACATCTCCCCGGTACTGCCGTCGATGTGCCGTCCGTCGACGGGGTTCGGCACATGATGGATGATCCCTCGCCAGCAACTTGTCCGGGTAGACCCTAAACTCGGGGGATGAGCACGCCCTTGCCCCTGATTTCCCTCGGCCGCAGCGACTTGCGGGTGACCCCCATCTGCCTCGGCACCATGACCTTCGGCCAGCAGGTCGGCGAACACGCCGCCCACGAGCTGCTCGACCAGTCCCTCGGCCGTGGCATCAACTTCATCGACACGGCCGAGATGTACTCGGTGCCGGCGCGGGCCGAGACCTACGGCGCCACCGAACGCATCATCGGCAACTGGTTCGCCCAGCGCCCCGGCGCCCGCGAGAAGGTCGTGCTCGCCACGAAGGTGGCGGGCCCCTCGCGCGGCATGCCCTGGGTGCGTGGCGGCAGCCGCAACCTGCTGCCCGACGAGATCCGCCAGGCCTGCGACGACAGCCTCGCTCGCCTGAAGACCGACCGCATCGACCTGTACCAGATCCACTGGCCGAACCGCAACGTGCCCACGTTCGGCAACCTGTACTTCGACCCGTCGCAGGACCGCGACTTCACCACCATCCACGAGCAGCTCGAGGCACTCGCCGGCCTGGTGAAGGCGGGCAAGGTGCGCTACATCGGCCTGTCGAACGAAAGCCCGTGGGGCGTGCACGAGTTCGTGCGCCTGGCCGAGCAGCACAACCTGCCGCGCGTGGCCACCGTGCAGAACCCTTACGCGCTGAACAGCCGCGCGCTCGACAACGGGCTCGACGAGTCGCTCTACCGCCTGAACGTCTCGATGCTCGCGTACTCGCCGCTCGCCTTCGGCGCGCTGACCGGCAAGTACGACGAGGTGGGCCTGAACTCCGACGACAAGCCGGGCCGCCTCGCGATCTTCGACTCGATGAAGGCGCAGCGCTGGGGCCGTCCCGAGGCGCTCGCCGCGGCCCGCCTCTACAACGCGCTCGCACGCCGGCACGGCCTCACGCCCACGCAGATGGCGCTGGCCTTCTGCTACACGTCGTGGCGGGTCGCCAGCACCATCATCGGGGTGACGAAGCCGGAGCAGCTGGACCAGAACGTCGATGCGTGGGGCACCACGCTGTCGACGGAACTGCTGGCCGAGATCGACGCCATCCGCTGGACCCATCGCGATCCGGCCCAGTGACATGGCCCGCAAGGACCACGCCTCCGAAACCCCCGCCACCGCCTGGCTCAAGGCGCACAAGGTGCCGTACACCGAGCACCTGTACGAGTACGTCGAGCACGGCGGCACCGGCGAGTCGGCGAAGCAGCTCGGCTGGGACGAGCACGCCGTCGTCAAGACGCTCGTGATGGAGGACGAGGCCGCCAAGCCCCTGATCGTGCTGATGCACGGCGACCGGCAGGTGAGCCTGAAGAACCTCGCGCGGCAGATCGGGGTGAAGAAAGTGGCGCCGTGCAAGCCCGAGGTGGCCAACCGCCACAGCGGCTTCCTGGTGGGCGGCACGTCGCCGTTCGGCACGCGCAAGGAGATGCCCGTCCACGTCGAGTCCACGATCCTCGACCTGCCGAAGATCCTGATCAACGGCGGGCGGCGCGGCTACCTCGTGGGCATCGACCCCCGGGTACTCACCGAGACGCTCGGGGCACGGCCGGTGCAGTGCGCCGGTGCAGAATGACGGCCTTCGCCCGATTCCCTTTTCCATGCAGAACCTGTACGTCCTCGCCGCCACCGTCGCGGCCTACCTGATCGGCTCGTTGTCCTTCGCGGTCATCGTCAGCCGGGCCATGGGCCTGAACGACCCGCGCAGCTACGGCTCGGGCAACCCGGGCGCCACGAACGTGCTGCGGTCGGGCAACAAGCTCGCGGCCATCCTCACGCTGGTGTTCGACGCGCTCAAGGGCTGGCTGCCGGTGTGGCTCGTGGCCCGCTTCGGCGAGCCGTACGGGCTGGGTGAGGGCGCGGTGGCGCTGGTGGGCCTCGGCGCCTTCCTCGGCCACCTGTGGCCGGTGTTCTTCCGGTTCCAGGGGGGCAAGGGCGTTGCCACGGCCGCCGGCGTGCTGCTCGCGTTCAACCCGTGGCTGGGGCTCGCCACGCTGCTGACCTGGATCATCATCGCGGTCTTCTTCCGCTACTCGTCGCTCGCGGCCATCGTGGCCGCGGTGTTCGCCCCGTTCTACCAGATGCTGATCTGGGGCTTCGACTCGATCGCGCTCGCCGCGGCCGTGATGGGCGTGCTGCTGATCTGGCGCCACGCCCCGAACATCCGCAAGCTGCTGGCCGGCACCGAAAGCAAGCTCGGCCAGAAGTCCGCGGGCGCCAAGCCCGCTGCCAAAGGAAAACACTGATGACCAACCCCGTGCGCCGTTTCCACGTGGGTGACCGCCTCTCCGAGATGGCGATCCACCACGGCACCGTGTACCTCGCCGGTCAGGTGCCGGAGGACGAGACCTCCGACATCCGCACCCAGACCCGCCAGGTGCTGGCCGCCATCGACAAGCTGCTGGCCGAGGCGCACACCGACAACGCCCACATCCTGATGGCCCAGATCTTCCTCGCCGATCCGGCGGACTTCGAAGGCATGAACGAGGTGTGGGACGACTGGGTGGCCCCGGGCGACGCGCCGCCGCGCGCGACGGTGCAGGCAAAGCTGATGCGCGCGGGCTGGCGCCTCGAGATCGTGGTGACGGCCGCGCTGCGGGTCTGATCAAAGGCCCAGCAGGGCCGGGTCGCCCCGGCCTTCGCGCACGAGGACCGGTTCCCCGGACGTGAGGTCCACCACCGTGGTGGGCTCCATCGCACACGCGCCGGCATCGAGCACCACGTGGATCTGGTTCTGCAGCCGCTCGCGGATCTCCTCCGGGTCGTTGAGCGGGTGGTCGTCGCCGGGCAGGATCAGCGTGGTGCCCAGCAGCGGCTCGCCGAACACGCCCATCAGCTCCTGCAGCATGTGGTGGTCCGGCACGCGCAGCCCGATGGTGCGGCGCGACGGGTGCGACACGCGCCGCGGCACTTCCTTCGTGGCCTCGAGGATGAACGTGAACGGGCCCGGCGTGGCGCTCTTGAGCAGGCGGTACTGCTTGTTGTCCACCTTCGCGTAACTCGCCAGTTCGGAGAGGTCGCGGCACAGCAGCGTCAGGTGGTGCTTGTCGTCGACCCCGCGCAGGCGCCGCAGCGCCTCCGCGGCCGCCTTGTCGTCGAGGTGGCACACGAGCGCGTAGCTGGAGTCGGTGGGCACCGCGGCGATGCCGCCACCGTGGAGCACGTCGGCCGCCTGCTTGAGCAGGCGGTGCTGGGGGTTGTCGGGGTGGACTTCGACGTATCGGGGCATGGTGCCGATCCTAATGCCACGCCGCCCGTGCTGCCACGGCGTGCGGCTTGTCCCCGGGGCGGGCCCGGTGGGCGGTGGGGCGAGGGCCGGGCCGTTCATTGGGGCTCCGGAAGCCATTCATGCAGCAGCCGGGACAGGTCGTCGAGGCGGAACGGCTTGAGCAGCAGCGCGTCCATGCCGGCGTCGAGGCATTCGTTGCGTTCTTCGGGCAGGCCGCTCGCGGTGATGCCGATGATGGGCGTGCGGGCGCGGCCCTCGCTGCGTTCGGCGGCACGGATCTCGGTGGCCGCGTCGCGCCCGTTCATGCGCGGCATGTGGTTGTCGAGGAAGAGGATGTCGTAGTGCCCCGCCCGCCAGGCCGCCACGGCCTCGGCGCCGTCGCCCACCACCGTCACGTGCAGGCCTTCTCGTTCGAGCACCGCCATCGCGAGCACCTGGCTCGCCGCGTCGTCCTCGGCCACCAGCGCGGAGGCGCCGGGGCCATCGTTCCTGGGGTTCATGGACCTCTCCGAAAAACGGTGTGAGGTCCATGATTGCGCCGGGGGACGCCGTGCACGCGGGGGTTTTCACGCAGCCGAGCCGGTTTGCGCGCTTGTCCTACAGGGGCGCCGCGTGTCCGCCGCCAGGGCTGCGGCCGCTTGGCGATCAGTCCGCGATCGTGTCGGCCGCGACGGCCGAGGAGGGCACCGCCCCCTTGCGCACGTTGAGCCAGGCGCTGGCCGCGCCGCACACGGCCACCACGCCCATGCCGACCCAGCCCCACTGGTCGGGCGCGTGGCCCAGCACCGCGTAGCTGACGGCCGCGGCGAAGGCGATCTGCGTATAGACGAACGGCATCAGCGTCGACGTGGGCGCGAGGCCCAGCGCGAGGATCAGCAGCAGGTGGCCGGTGGTGCCGAGCAGGCCGATGCCGAGCATCAGCGCGAGGTGGCCGGCGGTGGCGGCCTGCAGGGTGCCGACGATGTCGATCGGGCTCGACAGCAGCAGCGGCGTGAGCACCGCGGTGCCGGTCAGGCCCGTGTAGAAGTGCGTGGTGAACGGGCTCTCGAGCGCGGCGAGCTTGCTCGTGAGCACCTGGAAGCTCGCGTAGCTCACGGCCCCGGCGAGCGGCAGGAACACCGCCCAGCCGAACATGCCGCTGCCCGGGCGGATGACGATCAGCGCGCCCGCGAAGCCGCCGCACACCAGCGCCCAGCGCAGCGCCGAGACCCGCTCGTGCAGCACCCAGCCCGCGAGCAGCGTGACGATCACCGGCGTGAGCATGTTGATGGCGGTGAACTCGGCGACGGGCAGGTACTGCACGCCGTAGAAGCTTGCCGAACTCGTGAGCAGCAGCAGGATGCCGCGCAGCAGCTGGAACTTCGGATGGGCCGCGCGGAAGGTCGACGTCTTCGAGCGCAGCAGCCAGACGGTCATCACGAGCGTCTGGGTCAGGTAGCGGCCCCACATGATCAGCAGCACCGGCACGAACGCGCCGAGGTACTTGATGGACGTGTCCATCGTCGCGAAGCACCCCGCCATCAGCAGGATCAGCGCGATGCCGAGGGTGGGGTGGTGCCCCTTCACGCCGGCGACGCCACGCGGTGCGCGAGCGCCTGCCACACCGGGGTCAGCTTCGCGGGCAGCGGCGGCAGCCGGCCCAGGTCGACGTGGCTTTCCTCGGGGCTGTGGAAGTCGGAGCCCCGCGAGGCCAGCAGGTCGAACTCGGTCGCCATGCCGGCGTACTTCACGAAGTCGGCCGCCGTGTGGCTGCCGGTGATGACCTCCACGCCACGCCCGCCGTGGGCGATGAACTCGGTGAAGAGCGCGTACTCCTCGTTCGGCGTGAACTTGTAGCGGCCCGGGTGGGCGATGACGGCCGTGCCGCCGGCGCCGGTGATCCAGCGCACCGCGTCGCCGAGCTTCGCCCAGCGGTGGGGCACGTAGCCGGGGCGGCCCTCGATCAGGTAGCGGCGGAACACCTCCTGGGTGTCGCTGCACACGCCGCTGTCCACCAGGTGGCGGGCGAAGTGCGTGCGGGAGATGAGTTCGGGGTTGCCGACGTACTTGAGCGCCCCCTCGTACGTGCCGGTGATGCCGGCCTTCGCCAGGCCTTCGGCCATCTCGCGGGCGCGCGCCTCGCGGCCGTTGCGGGTGGCCCACAGGCCCTGCACGAGCGTGGTGTCGTCGGGGTCGAAGCCGAGGCCCACGATGTGCACCGTGACGTTCGCGAAGGTGACCGAGATCTCGACGCCGGTGAGGTACGCCATGCCCTGCTCGCGGGCGGCGGCCAGGGCGCGGTGCTGTCCGCCCACCTCGTCGTGGTCGGTGAGGGCCCACAGGGCGACCCCGTTCGCCTTCGCCCGGGCGGCGAGCACCTCGGGCGTGAGCGTGCCGTCCGACACCACGGAGTGGCAGTGCAGGTCGGCGTTGAGGTCGTTGTTCAGGGTTTCCACCGAGACATTGTAGGCAGCGGGTGGACCCCGTGCCCGGCGCAGGTCCTTTCAGCGTGGCGTGAGTCGCAGAATCCGCCCGTCGTCGTTGTCCGTCAGCAGGTACAGCCAGCCGTCCGGGCCCTGGCGCACGTCGCGCAGGCGCTCGTCGAGGTCGGCGAGCAGGCGTTCCTCGCGCACCACCTTGCGGCCGTCGAGCTCCAGGCGCACGAGCACCTTGCCCCGCAGCGCGCCGACGAAGAGGCTGCCCTTCCAGCCGGGGTAGCGGTCGCTCGTCAGGAAGGCCATGCCGCTCGGGGCGATGGACGGCACCCAGTAGGTGACCGGGTCCTCGATGCCGGGCTTGGAGGTGCCTTCGCCGATCTTCTGGCCGCTGCCGTACTCGGCGCCGAAGGTGATCACCGGCCAGCCGTAGTTGCGCCCGCCGAGGTCCACGTTGACCTCGTCGCCGCCCTGCGGGCCGTGCTCGTGGGTCCACAGTTCGCCGGTGGTGGGGTGCAGCGCGGCGCCCTGCATGTTGCGGTGCCCGTAGCTCCAGATCTCGGGCAGGGCGCCGGGCGTCTTCACGAACGGGTTGTCGTCCGGCACGCCGCCGTTGGCCTCGATGCGGATCGTCTTGCCGAAGTGGGTGCCGAGGTGCTGCGCGTCGGCACGGCGGGCGAAGCGGTCACCGAGGGTGATGAACAGGCGGCCGCTGCGGTCGAACACGAGGCGCGAGCCGAAGTGGGCGGTGCCGGCGTGCTTGTCCTTCTGGCGGAAGATCACCGCCACGTCGGCGAGGCGGTTGCCGTCGAGCCGGCCGCGGGCCACGGCCGTGCCGTTCTTGCCCGTGTCGTCGCCGGTGCCCGGCTCCGAGTAGCTGAGGTAGACCCGGCGGTTCGCCGCGAAGGACGGGTCGAGCACCACGTCGAGCAGGCCGCCCTGGCCGCGGGCGTCGACCTTGGGCACGCCGTCGATCGGGGCGCCCAGCTTGCCGTCCGGCGTGACGAGGCGCAGGCGCCCGGGGCGTTCGGTGACGAGCATCCGCCCGTCGGGCAGGAAGGCGATGCCCCAGGGGTTCTCGAGGCCCTTCGCGACGGTGACCACCCCGAGTTGCGGATCGGCGCGCACGCAGGCGCCGGTCAGCAGGAGGGAGGTCAGGATGAACAGGCGGCGGGCGATGGGCATGGCGAGGGTTCCTGGTGGTTCAGACGATCCCTTCGACGATCATTTGGACTCTTTGTTTCCCGTTGTACTCATCCAATCGCAATTGATAGGCGAGGGTGACGCGTTCGCCCACCGGTTCGCTGTGCCCGAACCAGATGGCGTCCCGCACCGTGCCGCCGTGGCGCACGGCGAGCTTCAGGTGCTTCTCGCCCACGAGCCGCTGGGAGATCACCTCCACCTCGTCGCTGAACACCGGGGGCTCGAAGGCCTGGCCCCACACCTGGGCGTCGAGCGAGCGCACGGTTTCGGGGGTGAAGTAGCCGGCCTCGAGCGGGCCGTCGGTCATCAGCGTGCGCGACAGCGTGGCGGCGTCCAGCCACTCGCCGGCCACCTCGCGCAGTGCGCGCTCGAACACGGGGAAGTCGCTCTCGGCCAGCGTCGCGCCGGCGGCCATCGCGTGGCCACCGAAACGCACCAGCACGCCGGGGTGGCGCTTGCTGACGAGGTCCAGCGCGTCGCGCAGGTGGAAGCCGGGGATGGAGCGGCCCGAGCCCTTGAGCAGGCCGTCCTGGCCCTTCGCGAACACGAAGGTGGGCCGGTGCAGCCGGTCCTTCATGCGGCCGGCGACGATGCCGACCACACCCTCGTGGAAATCGGGGTCGTAGAGCGCGAGCGCGGGCGGCGGGTCGCCGGCGAGGCCGCCCTGGGCCAGCAGGTCCTCGAGCATGCCCTCGGCGTGCTCGCGCATGCCGGCCTCCACCTCGCGGCGTTCGCGGTTGATGGTGTCGAGCTGCTGGGCGAGTTCGTGCGCGCGCGCGGGGTCGTCCGTCAGCAGGCATTCGATGCCCAGCGTCATGTCGGACAGCCGGCCCGCGGCATTGATGCGCGGGCCGATCGCGAAGCCGAAGTCGAAGCCGCACGCACGCCGCGCGTCGCGCCCGGCCGCGGCGAACAGCGCGGCGACCCCGGCCTGCATCTTCCCGGCACGGATGCGCTTCAGGCCCTGGGCGACGAGGCGGCGGTTGTTCGCGTCGAGCCGCACGACGTCGGCCACCGTGCCCAGCGCCACCAGGTCGAGCAGCGCATCCAGGCGCGGCTGGTTCTCGGGCGTGAAGGCGCCGCGCGAGCGCAGCTCGGAACGCAGGGCCAGCAGCACGTAGAACATCACGCCCACGCCCGCGAGGTTCTTGCTCTCGAAGCCGCAGTCCGGCTGGTTCGGGTTCACGATCACCGTGGCGTCGGGCAGCACCGTGCCGACGCCGTCTTCCTTGGCCGGCAGGTGGTGGTCGGTGACGACCACGTCGAGCCCGCGGGCGCGGGCGTGGGCCACGCCGGCGAGGCTCGCGATGCCGTTGTCGACGGTCAGCAGCACGTCGGGTGTCACGGTCATCGCCAGTTCGACGATGGCGGGCGTCAGGCCGTAGCCGTGCACCGCGCGGTCGGGCACCACGTGGGTCAGCGTGCCCGGTGCGGCGCCGAGCAGCGCGAGGCCGCGCAGCGCGACGGCGCAGGCGGTGGCGCCGTCGCAGTCGTAGTCGGCGACGACGCAGATGCGCCGCCGGGCGGCGAGGGCGTCGGCGAGGAACCGCGCGGCCTCGGTCGCGCCCTTGAGCTGCGCGGGGGGCAGCAGGCGGGCGAGGCCGTCGTCGAGTTCGTCGAAGCGGCTCACGCCGCGGGCGGCGAAGAGCCGCGCGAGCAGCGGAGGCACGCCGGCCTGCTCCAGCGCCCAGAGGGGGCGGGGCGGCACGTCGCGGCGGACAATGGAGGGGGTGTTCATCACAGGGCCGCCAGCAGCGGGTAGGGGGCGGGCGCGCTGAACTGCCGGCGCATGCGGGTCCACAGCGGCTGCGGCTGCAGTTCGAGGCGCTGGGCGAAGCGTTCGCCGGACAGCGTGAGGGTCACCGGCTGGTCCTGGCGCGCGCGTTCGGCGGCCTCGGCGAGCGGGCCGGCGTCGAGCGCCCGCCAGGCCTCGGCCCAGCCGGCCCAGTCGCCCGCGAGGGCGGGCTGGCGCAGGCGGTGGTCGACGACGCGGTCCCGGTCTTCCGGCACCGGCTGGGCGCGGCCGCAGCCGCTCAGCCAGAACGAGTTGACCGGGAGCGCGCCGAGCCCCACGCGTTCGTCGTTCAGCGAGTGCTGGTACAGCAGCATCTGCACCTCGTTCTGCAGCCGGCGCAGGAGGCGCGCCTGCGGGTGCGTGGGCATCCACAGGTCGATGTTGCGGCCCACCACGCGGTCGAGCGACGCGGAGGGCAGGTTGTCGAGGCTGTCGTGGGCGGCGAACCAGCGGCCGGGCGAGCCCCAGGCGAGCGACCAGCCCTCGCTCTCGAACAGCGGCTTCACCGCCTCGTACAGCGTGTGCGAGGCCTGGGCGCTGAGGAAGAGGGCGTGCGGATCGGCGAGGCTCACGTGGTCGGCGCCCACGTGCCAGTGGACCGGGGTCAGCTGGCCCCAGGCCGCCGTGCCGGTGTCGACACCGTCGGCCGCGGCGGCGTGGGCCGCCCAGGGCAGGCAGCCGTCGTCGCCGGACCAGCCGAAGGCCTCGGCCAGCGCGCGTTCGTGCGGGGTGTTGAGCGTGTATTCGTCGGTGCCGGTGCGTCGCGTCGGGGTGAGTCGGGCGAACAGTTTCGACAGGTTCGGCAGCGTCAGGTCGCGGAGCGTGTGGAGCCCGCTGTCGGACATCACGGAGGCGAACGGAATCATCAGGTGCATGGGTGGATTATCCCGGTTGGGGCGCAATGCCCCTACGGCGGCCCCGTCACCAAGGGTTCATGCGGGCGCCACGGCCGCGTCACACCCGGGGGGGACGATGCAGGTCCATGCAAACCGAAGCCGCCATCCTCCGTGCATGGGCCGAGCCGCCGCCGGACGACGAACCGTCGCCCGGCCGCAAGGCGAGATACCGTGCGGTCTGGATCTCCGACCTGCACCTGGGGACACCCGGCTGCCAGGCCGAGGCGCTGCTCGATTTCCTGAGACACGTGGAGTGCGACCACCTGTTCCTGGTGGGCGACATCATCGACGGCTGGCAGCTGCGCCGCAGCTGGTACTGGCCGCAGGCCCACAACGACGTGGTGCAGAAGCTGCTGCGCAAGGCGCGCAAGGGCACGCGGGTGATCTTCATCCCCGGCAACCACGACGAATTCGCCCGGCGCTACGTGGGCCACAACTTCGGCGGCATCGACGTGGCCGAGGAGTGGATCCACGAGACGGCCGACGGCCGCAAGCTGTGGGTCATGCACGGCGACTTGTTCGACGGCGTGATCCAGTGCGCCAAGTGGCTCGCCCACGTGGGCGACACGCTGTACGAGTTCACGTTGAAGCTCAACCGCTACCTGAACTCCCTGCGGGCCCGCCTCGGCCTGCCGTACTGGAGCCTCTCCAAGTACCTGAAGCTCAAGGTCAAGCGGGCCGTGAGCTACGTGGGCGACTTCGAGAACGCCGTGGCCCGCGAGGCGCGCCGGCGCGGCGTGCACGGGGTGGTCTGCGGCCACATCCACCACGCCGAGATGCGCGACATCGAAGGCGTTCTGTACGCCAACGACGGCGACTGGGTCGAGAGCCTCACGGCCCTGGTCGAACACGCCGACGGCCGGCTCGAAATCCTCGACTGGTCGGCCCGCCTGCCCGGCCGTGCGGTCCCTGCGGTGGCGGTGGCCGCATGAAGGTCGCACTGGTCACCGACGCCTGGAAGCCCCAGGTCAACGGGGTGGTCACCACACTCGTGGAACTGCACGAGGGCCTGCTCGCTCGCGGCCACGAGGTGGTGCTGATCGAGCCGTCCGGCTTCCGGCGCTTCGCCTGTCCCGGGTACCGCGAGATCGAACTCGCCTGGCGGCCGGGCCGACAGGTCGCGAAGCTGCTGGAAGCCGCCGACGCGGACGCGATCCACATCGCCACCGAAGGGCCGCTCGGCTCGGCGGCACGGGCCTGGTGCCTCAAGCACAAGCGCCGCTTCACCACGGCCTTCCACACCCGGTTCCCCGAGATCCTCGCGCGGGCGCTGCACATTCCCGAGCGCTGGGGCTACGCCTGGTTCCGCCGCTTCCACGCGCCGTCGTCCGGCATCCTGGTGCCGAGCCACGGCATGTACGGCATCCTCGAAGGCTACGGCTTCGCGCCGCTCAAGCCCTGGTCGCACGGGGTCGACCTGCGGCTCTTCAAGCCGGTCGAGGGCGCCGACCTCGGCCTGCCGCGTCCCGTCTTCCTCCACGTCGGGCGCCTGAGCTACGAGAAGAACCTCGAGGCCTTCCTCGACCTGGACCTGCCCGGCTCGAAGGTGGTCTACGGCGTGGGTCCGCTCCAGGAACGCCTGCAGCGCGCCTATCCGAACGTGCACTGGCGCGGCGTGGTGCCCCGCAGCGAACTGGTGAACATCTACAGCGCGGCCGATGCCTTCGTGTTCCCCGGCCGCTCGGAGACCTTCGGCCTCGTGATGCTGGAGGCCCTGGCCTGCGGCACGCCGGTCGCGGCCTACCCCGTGCCCGGTCCGCTGGACGTGCTGGGATCCGATGCCGCGGGGGGCGTGCTCCACGAGGATCTGCGCACCGCGGCGCTGAAAGCACTCGAAGTGCCTCGAGATCAGGCCCGTTCGCGTGCGTTGACGATGGATTGGGACGCGGTGTGCAGCCAGTTCATCGGACACCTAGTGCTCGCCCGTGACACTGTCGTGACGACTGTCACAAAACCGCCATCGGACTTTCATAAACTGGTGTCATGACCGATGACGCCCCGACGCTCGCCCTGCTGAACCGCGAACGCGCCATACTGAACTTCAACCGGCGGGTGCTCGCCCAGGCCCGGCGCCCCGACGTCCCGCTGCTCGAACGGCTGCGGTACATCTGCATCGTGTCGTCCAACATGGACGAGTTCTTCGAGGTGCGGTTCGCCGACTACATCGAGGCGGCGCGCGTGCCCGGGGCCGGGGTCTCGAACCGCGACCTGGAGGCCATCGCCGCCGACGCCCACGCGCTCATCGACGACCAGTACCACGCGTTCAACGACGAGGTGATGCCGGCGCTGAAGAAGCACCACATCGAGATCCTCAACCACAGCGAGCGCAACGAGGCGCAGCGCCAGTGGGTGAGCCAGTTCTTCCACCGCCAGGTGCGGCCGCTGCTGGTGCCGGTGGGCCTCGACCCGTCGCACCCGTTCCCGCAGGTCGCCAACAAGTCGCTGAACTTCATCGTGCGCCTGGGCGGCAAGGACGCGTTCGGCCGCGAGAACACCATCGCCATCGTGAAGGTGCCGCGGGTGCTGCCGCGCGTGATCCGCCTGCCGGCCGAGATCTCCGGCGGCACGCAGTCCTTCGTGCTGCTGACGAGCGTGATCCGCGCCCACCTCGACGAGCTGTTCCCCGGCCGCGAGGTCGAGGCCTTCTCGCAGTTCCGCCTCACGCGCGACTCCGACCTCGAGGTCGACGAGCAGGACGTGACGAACCTGCGCCAGGCCCTGCGTTCGGGCCTGACCACGCGCCACTTCGGCCAGGCCATCCGGCTCGAGGTGGTCAACACCTGCCCGCCCGAGCTGTCGCAGTTCCTGCTGGAGCAGTTCGCGCTGCCGCCGGCGGCGCTGTACCAGGTCAACGGGCCGGTGAACCTCGTGCGCCTGAACGCGCTGATCGACGGCGCCGTGGCACCCGAGCTGCATTTCCCGCCCTACGACGCACCGTGGCCGGCCGGCCTGGCCCGTGGCATTCCCATCTTCGAGCAACTGCAGCAGCGCGACGTGCTGATGCACCACCCGTTCGAATCGTTCGAGCCGGTGGTGCAGTTCCTGCGCGAAGCGGTCCACGACCCCGACGTGCTGGCCATCAAGCAGACCATCTACCGCACCGGCAGCGAGTCGCCGCTGATGGACCTGCTGATCGAGGCGGCCCGCCGCGGCAAGGAAGTGATGGCCGTCGTGGAGCTGAAGGCCCGCTTCGACGAAGAGGCCAACATCAACTGGGCGGAGCGGCTGGAGGCCGTGGGCGCGCAGGTGGTGTACGGCATCGTGGGCCTGAAGACCCACGCGAAGCTGCTGCTGGTCACGCGCCGCGAAGGCACGCGCTTGCGCCGCTACGGCCACCTCTCCACCGGCAACTACAACCCGAAGACCGCGCGGCTCTACACCGACGTGGGCTACCTGACGTCCGATGCCGACCTGACCTCGGACGCCGACGCGGTGTTCCAGCAGCTCGCGAGCCTCGGCAAGACGCGCCCGCTGCGCCAGCTGCTGCAGGCGCCGTTCGCGCTGCACCGGCAGATGGTCAACCACATCGACCAGGTGGCCGCGGCTGCCCGCGACGGCAAGCCGGCCCGCATCGTCGCGAAGATCAACGCACTGACCGACGTGCCCATCATCGCCGCGCTGGTGAACGCCGCGAAGGCCGGCGCGCACATCGACCTGATCGTGCGCGGCGCCTGCATGCTGCCGCCGAAGGTGCCGGGCGTGACCGACCGCATCCGCGTGATCTCGGTGGTGGGCCGCCTGCTCGAACACTCGCGCGTGCTGTACTTCCGCTGGGGCGCCACCGAGGCCGAGGAGGCGCTGTTCCTGTCGAGCGCCGACTGGATGGGGCGCAACATGTTCCGCCGCATCGAGGTGGCGTGGCCCGTGCGCGACGTGAAACTGCGCCAGCGCGTGATCGACGAATGCCTGGTGCCGTACCTGCACGACCGGAAGGACGCGTGGGAGCTGGAGGCCGACGGCAACTACGTGCGCCTCGGCACCGAAGGGCCCTGCGCGCAACAGGCCCTGATGGCGAGACATTCCGGGAGCGACTGATGGACCTCATTCTGTGGCGGCATGCCGAAGCCCACGTGATCAAGGAGGGTCAGTCCGACCTCGACCGTTCGCTCACCACGAAGGGCGAGCGACAGGCCCAGCGCATGGCCGAGTGGCTGAACCAGCGGCTCGCCCACTCCACGCGCATCCTCGTGAGCCCGGCGGTCCGCACGCAGCAGACGGCCAAGGCCCTCGACCGCAACTTCAAGACCGTGCCGGCGATCGCCCCCGAGGCGTCGCCGGTGGCGCTGCTGAGCGCGGCGCGCTGGCCCGATGCCAGCGAGCCGGTGCTCATCGTGGGCCACCAGCCCACGCTCGGGCAGGTGGCGGCGCTGCTGCTCGGCGAGGTGCACCAGACGTGGGTGCTGAAGAAGGGGGCCGTGTGGTGGCTGCGGCAGCGCGAGCGCGAGGGGGTCTCGCAGGTGCTGGTCCAGGCCGTGATGTCCCCGGACCACCTGTAAGAAAGAAGACGCGGAAGACGCCGTCACTTCTGCGAACGCCGGGGCCCACTCGACCCGGGGGCGTGCCTGGATTGCAGTGGATCCCGGCGTTCGCCCACTGCTGTCCGGGGAAAAAACGGAAGATCGGCGACAGGCCCGATCCCGAGCGGGATGCAACGCATCTGCCGAAGTCGTGACTCGATCGCATCGCAAAAACAAGCTGTCATCCCGGCGCAGGCCGGGACCCTGGGCGTTGTGCCCCGCTCAGGCTCCAGAAAGTCCTCCGCGATGGCTTGCTGCCCTCGTGCCGAGGCGCAGTGTCTCGATGTTCAACGCCGCGCTTCCGAGAAGGCTCAGGGTCCCGGCCTGCGCCGGGATGACAAGTATTTTGAGGGCGTCTGATTTTCCCCGGACAGCAGTGGGCGTTCGCCGGGATGACTCCACGCGGGTCAGTCCCACTTCGGCGCCAGACCTTCCGGGTTGACGAGCCGCTCGCCGCGGTCCAGTCCCGCGATGCGTTTCATCTCGTCCGCGCGCAGCACCAGCGTGGCCGCCTTCAGATTGCTGTCGAGGTTCACGCGTTTCGTCGACGACGGGATCACGGCGTACCCCGACTGCATCGCCCACGCGAGCACCACCTGCGCCGGCGTCGCGCCCCGTGCCGCGGCGATCTCGCCGATCACCGGGTCGCCCAGCACCTTGCCGTAGGCGAGGGTCATGTACGAGGTCACGTGGATGCCACGCGCCTTGGCGAACCCCGTGGCCGTGCGGTTCTGCAGATAAGGGTGCAACTCGATCTGGTGGCTCGCGATGCGGTCGGCACCGACCGCGTCGATGGCCTGCTGCAGCAGCGCGTTGTTGAAGTTCGAGACCCCGATCAGGCGCGTGAGCCCCTGGTCCTGCGCGTCGGCCAGCGCCCCCATGAACTCGGCGACGGGCACCGCGCCGCCGGGTGAGGGCCAGTGGATCAGCGTCAGGTCGACCTGCTCGGTGCGCAGCTTGCGCAGGCTCTCCTTGAGGCTGTCGGCAAGGCGGTCCTTCGCGAGGTGTTCGGTCCAGACCTTCGTCGTGAGGAACAGCTCGCGGCGTGGCACGCCGCTGTCGGCGATGGCCTGGCCCACCTCGGCTTCGTTGCCGTAGATCTGGGCGGTGTCGATGAGGCGGTAGCCGGCCTGCAGGCCCTGGCGGACGGAGTCGAGGGCCGCGTCGCCCTTGAGACGGAAGGTGCCGAGGCCGAGGGCGGGGATGGTGTTGTTCATGGTGACTTTCATTCAGTGGGCGGCCGTTGCGGCGCGGTGGGCGAGGGGAGGCGAGCGGCGGTCGAGCACACCGCTCCACGTGGTGAGGCCCAGCGACACGAGGACGACGAGGGCGCCGATCCAGGGGGTGTGCATCAGGCCGAGGTGGGTGACGATCAGGCCGCCGGCCCACGCAGCGCCGGCGATGCCGAGGTTGAACGCGGCGATGTTCAGGCCCGAGGCCACGTCCACCGCCTGCGGCGTGTGGCGTTCGGCCTGCTGCACCACGTACACCTGCAGGCCCGGCACGTTGCCGAACGCGACGGCGCCCCAGGCGAGCACGGTGGCCACGGCGAGCCACGGGTGCGGCGCGGTCAGGTTGAAGACGAGCAGCACGGCCGCCAGCAGCGCGAAGATGACCTTCAGCGCGGGGATGGGGCCGAGCCGGTCGGCGAGCTTGCCGCCCCACAGGTTGCCGGCGGCCACCGACAGGCCGTAGACGAGCATCACCCAGCCCACGGCGCCTTCGCTGAAGCCGGACACGTCGGTGAGGATCGGCGCGAGGAACGTGAACGGGATGAACGAACCACCGTACCCGATGGCCGTCTTCGCGTAGACCAGCAGCAGGCGCGGCTCGGCGAGCACGCGGGCCTGCACCGCGAGCGAGGCGGGCGGACTGTGCCGGATGGACTTCGGCACGAACACCGCGCTGCCGATGAAGGCGACGACCCCGAGCAGCGACACCGCGAGGAAGGTCTCGCGCCAGCCGAAGTGCTGGCCGATGAACGTGCCGAGCGGCACACCCGTCACCAGGGCGACGGTGAGGCCCGTGAACATGATGGCGATGGCGCTCGCGGCCTTCTCCTTCGGCACGAGGCCCGTGGCGATCGTGGACCCGATCGAGAAGAACACGCCGTGGGCGAGGCCGGTCAGCACCCGCGCCGCGACGAGCGTGCCGTAGCCGGGCGCCTGCCAGGCGAGCAGGTTGCCGAGCGTGAAGAGCGCCATCAGCGACAGCAGCAGCGTCTTGCGGTGCACCTTGCCGGTGAGGGCAGTGAGCACCGGCGCGCCGATGGCCACGCCCAGGGCGTAGAGGCTGACCAGCAGGCCGGCGGACGGCAGGCCGATGCCGAGGTCCGCGGCCACCGTGGGCAGCAGGCCCACGATCACGAACTCGGTGGTGCCGATGGCGAAGGCGCTGAGGGTCAGCGCCAGCAGGGCGAGGGGCATGAAAGAACTCCGGTGGATGTCATGGGAGCGGAGTGTGGGCCGTTCGCTTTTGCAGAAAAACACCCCAGTGGGCACAATGTTCTTGACTGGAAATCAAGAATCATGAAAACCACTCTCGAAGAGCTGCTGGCCTTCGCCACGGTGATGGACACCGGTTCCATCACCGCCGCCGCCGAGGCGCTCGACCAGACCGTCTCGGGCGTGAGCCGGGCGCTTGCGCGGCTCGAGCGCAAGCTCGACACCACGCTGCTCCGGCGCACCACGCGGCGCATCGAACTGACCGAGGAGGGTGCGGCCTTCCTCGCGCACACGCGGGCCATCCTCGCGTCCATCGACGACGCCGAGGAGCAGATGGCCGCGCGTCGCCAGCAGCCGGTGGGCCGGCTGCGGGTCAATGCGGCCACGCCGTTCATGCTGCACGCCATCGTGCCGCTCGTGCCCGAGTTCCGCGCGCGCTACCCCGGCATCACGCTCGAACTCGACACCGACGAGCTCAACATCGACCTGATCGAGCGCCGCACCGACATCGCCATCCGCATCGGCACGCTGCGCGACTCCACGCTGCACGCCCGGCCGCTCACCACGAGCCGCCTCCGCGTGCTGGCGAGCCCCGCGTACCTCGCGTCGCGCGGAAAGCCGCGCTCGGTCGCGGCGCTGTCGGGCCACACGCTGCTCGGCTTCACGCAGCCCGAATCGCTCAACCGCTGGCCGCTGCGGGGCGAGCACGGTGATGAATGGGCGGTGTCGCCGGCCATCACCGCGTCCAGCGGCGAGACGCTGCGCCAGCTGGCGCTCGCCGGCGCGGGCATCGTGTGCCTGTCCGACTTCATGACCGCGGCCGACCGCGGGCGCGGCGACCTGGTGGAGGTGCTGCCGCGCCTGACCGCCGACGTGCGCCAGTCCGTCAACGCCGTGTACTACCGCAACACGCAGCTGGCAGCGCGCGTCACCTGCTTCCTGGACTTCGTCGGGGCGAAACTGTCGCCGACGTGACGATGCACGCCGGTGGGCGGCGTGCGATCATGAGGGCATGAAGTCCGAAGTCCAAGAACTGGTCGAGCTGCTGCAGGTGGAGCAGCTCGAGCAGAACCTCTTCCGCGGTGTCAGTGGCGACATCGGCAGCCCGCGCGTGTTCGGCGGCCAGGTGCTGGGCCAGGCCCTGATGGCCGCGGCGCTCACGGTCGAGGCCGACCGCTCCGTCCACTCGCTGCATGCCTACTTCCTGCGCCCGGGCGACAAGAACGCGAAGATCGTCTACGACGTCGACCGCATCCGCGACGGCGGCAGCTTCACCACGCGCCGGGTGGTGGCCATCCAGCACGGCCAGCCCATCTTCGGGTTCGCCGCGTCGTTCCACGTGCGCGAGGAGGGGCCGTCCCACCACGGCGACATGCCCCAGGTGCCCGGCCCCGAGGGCCTGATCAGCGACCTCGAGTTCCGCCGCCAGCACATTGACCGGCTGCCCAAGCGCCTGCGCGACGTGCTGCATGCCGAGACGGCCATCGAGATCCGCCAGGTGGCCCCGCTGGACCCCATCGACCCCGCCCCGGCGCCGCCGCGCAACGACGCCTGGTTCCGCGCCATCGACCGCCTGCCCGACGACCCGGTGCTGCACCAGGCCATGCTGGCGTATTCGTCCGACTTCGGGCTGCTGCGCTCGGCGCTCGCCCCGCACGGCATGAGCTTCATGAAGGGCGACGTGCAGGTCGTGAGCCTGGACCACGCGATGTGGTTCCACGACACCTTCCGCATGGACGAATGGCTGCTGTACGCCACCGACTCGCCCGCGGCCGGCAACGCCCGCGGCTTCTGCCGCGGCAGCATCTTCACGCAGGATGGGCGGCTGGTGGCTTCGGTCGCGCAGGAAGGCCTGATGCGCACCAAGGCCCTGCCGGGGTCGTCGCTGAAAGGCTGAGCCGCGCACCGGGATGTTGCGCGAGATCAACATTCCGGGACATTCACGCGCAAAACTGGCCGAATCGGTCTAAACGCACATTCATGTGAGTGAATGCGAGCGTCGAGGTTCAGAGGTGGATCGGAAGGTCCGATGAAGGGTTCGCCGCGGCATGTGCCCGGCCGCGGCGGCGCCGCGATCCACCCTGCAGTACCCCTCCACCGATGACCCTCGACGTCCTGAGCTTCCGCCTGACCCGCATGGCGGGCCGCCTCGTTTCCATCGCCACCTGCGCCCTGACCGGCCGCCGCATCATCGGCGCCGCCGTCGGCCTCGGCCTCGCGTTCGGCGCGCAGGCCGCCGACGTGCTGATCATCAACTACAACCTCGTGCCGACCACCGACACGAACCTGCAGACCCGCCTGCAGCTGGCCGGCAACACCGCCACCATCATCTCGTCGGGCGCGCTGCCGACCGACCTGTCCATGTACAGCCAGGTGTGGGACCTGGGCGCGAACGCCGCCATCAGCAGCGGCTACGCCAACACGATCACCAGCTACCTGCAGGGTGGCGGCACCATGTTCATGATGGGCGAGAACTCGGGCTATGGCGCCCTCCGCAACGCCGCGCTGTCGACGCTGCTCGGCACGCTCGGGGGCGGCCCGGTCACGACGGGCGGTTACTCGCCCGGCACGCAGGCCATCATCCCGGAGCTGCTGACGGTCAACAACACCAGCAGCGTCACCTTCAACGCCGTCGGCAAGTTCACCAACGTGGGCTCCGGCCTGTGCATCACCATCGAATGCGGCGCCGCGGCCTGGGGCGCCGGTACGCTGAGCAACGCGATGCGCGGCTCCATCGTGTCGGTGCTCGACGTCAACTTCCTCGACAGCGACAACTTCCAGCCCCTCTTCACCGACAACCTGATCGGCTACCTCGTCCAGCAGGGCCAGATCGGCAACGGTCCGTCCGCCACCGACATCGGAACCGGCGCGGCCTCCTATGACGCCAGCAACCTCGGCACCACGCTGAACCCCGTCTTCCACGGCGGCACGCTGAACATCGACGCGCCGAACATGACGCTGGCGCAGAACTTCGCCATCGGCACCGAGGGCGGCACGATCCAGGCGGTGGCCACGAACGTGACCGTCACCGGCACGATCGCCGACGACGTGGCCGGCACGCCGGGCGCGCTGACGGTGACGGGCGCGGGCGGCCGCGTGACGCTCCAGGGCGTCAACACGTACACGGGCGCCACCACGGTCGCGCCCGGCACCACGCTCGCGCTGTCGGGCGCCGGCAGCATCGCCACGTCGTCCACGGTGGTGGCCGACGGCACGCTCGACGTGTCCGCCGCCAGCGCGCCGGCCGCCGTCCAGTCGCTGGGCGGTTCGGGCCGGGTCGAACTGGGCGCCAACTCGCTGGTGATCCAGCACGGCGCGAACACCTTCGGCGGCGTCGTCGCCGGCACGGGCGGTGTCGCCGTCGCGGGCGGCACGCAGACCTTCACCGGCGCGAACCTGTACTTTGGCGCGACGCAGGTGGCCAGCGGCGGCACGCTGGTGCTGTCGGGCACCGGCACCATCGCCGCGTCGTCGTCGGTCACGGTCGACGGCACGCTCGACGTGTCGGGCACGTCCGGCGCCGCGTTGCAGAACCTGCACGGCACGGGCGCGGTGCAGCTGGGCGCGCAGACCTTGCTGCTGCAGGGCACCCAGTCGGCCTTCGCGGGCACCGTGGCGGGCACGGGCGGCGTCCGGCTGGCGCCGGCCAGCACCGCCGTGCTGTCGGGCAGCAGCGCCTACACGGGCGCCACCACCATCGGCTCGGGGGCGACCCTCGCGCTGAGCGGCGCGGGCAGCATCGCCGCGTCGTCCGGCGTGACCAACGCCGGCACGCTCGACATCTCGGGCAGCACCGCGGGTGTCACGCTGGCGGGCCTGACCGGCAACGGCCAGGTGGTGCTCGGCAGCAGCACGCTGACGCTGTCGCAGGGCCTGGGCGGTTTCGGCGGCAGCATCAGCGGTGCGGGCAACGTCGTGCTGGGTGGTGGATCGACCACCTACGGCACCGACCAGGCCTACACCGGCACCACCACCGTCCACGGCGGTGTGCTGAGCGTCAACGCGCTGCTCGCCGGCGCGGTGAACGTGGCGAGCGGTGCCGAGCTGCACGGCTCGGGCCGCATCGCCGGCCCGATCACCGTCGCCGCCGGCGGCCGCCTCGCCCCGGGCAACTCGCCGGGCGTGATGACCACGAACAGCACGGTCACCCTGTCCGCGGGCTCGACCTTCGATGTCGACGTGAACGGCGCCACCGCCGGCAACGACGCGGGCTTCCACGACCAACTCGTCGTCACCGGCAGCACGAGCCAGTTCGTCGCGAACGGCGCGACGCTCGACGTGCACCTCACCGACATTGCCGGCCTCGGCGCCTACACGGCCTATGTGCCGAAGGTGGGCGACACGTACCGCATCGTCGTGGCCGAAGGTGGCATCGGCAGCACGCGCTTCGCGGCGCTCGACCAGCCGGATGGCCTCGCCGCGGGCACCCGCCTGCGCCTGGTCTACAACACCGGCACCGGCCTGCAGACCATCGACCTGAAGGTCGTGCCGACCTCGCTGGCCGCCTACGGCGCCTCGGTGCGCTACAACCGCAACGCGCTGGCCGTCGCCACGTCGATCGACCGCATGCTGGCCGCCGACGATGCCGGCACCGCCACCGCTGCTCAGTCCGCGATGGGCAACGCCGTGCTGGCCCTGGACGGCGCCGCGCTCGACGCGACCCTCGTGGCCCTGAGCGGCGAGATCCACGGTGCACTGGCCGCAGCGCAGCCCCTGTCGGGCCAGCAGCTGCAGGGTGCCGTCGCCAAGCACCTGTCGATGTCGACGACGGAGGGTGAAGCCCGCCTGACCGGCTGGGCCGACTACAGCACCGGCGAGACCCGCTGGTCGGCCGATGCCGTCTCGTCCGGCGCCCGTGCCACGCACAACGCACTGACGGTGGGTGTCGACGTGTGGCAGTCCGGTGTGTCGCGCGTCGGCGTGGCCGCCGCGTCGACCTCGACGCAGGTGGGTTCGTCGGCCGGCAGCTCCGGCAAGCTCGAGGACACGCTGGCGGTGGTCTACGGCCAGCACGGCGTGGCCGGTTTCATCGGTGACGCCCAGCTGGGCTACGGCACCGGCCATTCGCGCAGCAACCGCGCCGACCCGCTCGACGCGCAGGCCGAACGCCTGACGACGAACCTGTCGACGCGCCAGCAGTTCGCGGCCGTGGGGGTGCGCAAGGCCTTCGACGTGGCCGGCACCGCGCTCGAGCCGTTCGCGCGGTTCGGCGTGCAGCAGGTCAAGCGCGATGCGGGTTCCGAAGGGGGCGCCTCGCCGTCGGCCCTGTCGATCGGTGAACTCTCGGCCACGGGCAATCGCCTCACGGCGGGCCTGTCGGTCACCGGTTCGGAGAAGAACCCGATGGTCTCGGCCTACACCTTCCGCGGCACCGTCGCGGTGGGCCGCGACGGCGGCGACCTGCTGAACCCGGTGGTGGCCACGACGCTGAACGGCATGGCCGGCAGCGTGCAGGCCCCGGACGTGGGCCGCGGCTTCGTGGCGGCCAACGTGTTCGCCACCCGCCAGATCGTGCCGGGCGCCTACGCCTTCGCCGGCCTGAGTGGCGAGGCCCGTTCGAACCGCGTGCAGAAGGCGGTGTCGGTGGGCGCGGCGATCGAGTTCTGATCGCCTCCGGCGGGTGATCCCCGGCGGGAGCCGCGGGTCACCCGTTTTCGGTCCAGTCGAAATCGAGCTGGCGGGCCGTGCGTTCGGCGAGCGCGCGGCCCGCGAGCCGTTCGACGAGGTGCAGGCTCATGTCGATGCCGGCGGAGATGCCGGCGCTGCTGACCACCGCGCCCTCGTCGACCCAGCGCACGCCGGTGCGCACGTCCAGGCCCGGGAACATCGCCCGCAGGTCGTCCACGTCTTCCCAGTGCGTGGTCGCGGCCTTGCCGTCGAGCACCCCGGCCTTCGCGAGCAGGAAGGCCCCGGTGCACACCGAGGCCGTGAGCTTCGTCGCGCCCGCCACGCGGCGCACCCAGTCGATCACCGCGGGCTGTTCCAGCTCGGCCGTCACCACGCCGCCCGGCACGATGACGAGCTCGAGCGGCGGGTGGGTGTCGAAGGTGCTGTCGGGCAGCACGGGCAGGCCGGCGCGGGCGCGCACCGGGTCGGCCGAGCGGGCGATGGTCAGCACGCGGAACAGGTCCTCGTCGTGGGTGCGCCGGTGCAGGCGCGAGGCGCACGTGAAGACCTCGTAGGGGCCCGCGAAGTCGAGCACTTCGACCTGGTCGAAGACGTGGATGCCGATGGTGAGGGTCATGGTCTTCCTTGGGTTACATCGCGATGTAGCGTCCGGGCCGGTGATTGACCGCCAGGGTCATGTTCAGCACCACCGCGCCCACGAGCGAGTACGCGATGCGCTCCGGCGCCACGACGAAGAGGGCGGCGGCCACGAGCACGCCGTCGACCACCATCTGGACCTTGCCGGCACGCCAGCCGCGGTCCTGCTGCAGCAGCAGCGCGACGATGCCGAAGCCGCCCAGGCTCGCCTGGTGGCGGAACAGGATCAGGAAGCCGGTGCCGCACAGCAGGCCGCCCGCCACCGCCGCGTACAGCGGGTGCAGCGCATCGAAGCGCACGACGTGCGGCTGCAGTTCCGTGAAGAGCGACAGCAGCGCCACGGCCGCGAAGGTCTTGAACGTGAACACGCGGCCCATGCGCTTCCAGGCGATCCAGTAGAAGGGCAGGTTGATCAGGAAGAAGAGCTTCCCGAACGCGATGCCGGTGGCGTAGTGCAGCAGGAACGCGAGGCCCGCGGTGCCGCCGGTCAGCAGCCCGGTGTGCGTGAACATCGCGACCCCGAGGGCGATCAGCAGCGTGCCGGACAGCAGGGCCTGCACGTCCTCGGCGCGGGAATGGCGTTCGACGGTGTCGTTCATGTCTCGAGTGTCGCCGCACAGCCCCGTCGCGGCGAAGGTCTTTTCATGCAACTTATGATGTAGCATGAAACGAGACAGCAAGTTGTCGGGCGTCCTGCACGTCCTCCTCCACATGGCCGAGTCCGAGCACCCCGCCACGTCCGAGTCGCTCGCCGCGGCGATGCACACGAACCCCGTCGTCGTGCGGCGCCTGATGGGCGGGTTGCGCGAAGCCGGGTTCGTGGCGTCGGCCAGGGGCCATGGCGGGGGCTGGGTGCTCTCGTGCCCGCTCTCGGCCATCAGCCTGCGCGACATCCACGAGGCCGTGGGCGCGCCCGCGCTGCTGGCCGTGGGCCACCGCACCGAAAGCCCGGGGTGTCTCGTCGAGCAGGCGGTCAACGCCGCGCTCGGCGGCGCCTACCGCGACGCCGAGGCCCTGCTGCTCGAACGCCTCGGCGAGGTCACGCTCGCCGACCTTTCCGAAGACTTCCACCAGCGCCTCGTGCGCGGTGGCCACACCCTGGAGGACATGACCCATGACGTTTGACGTGCTGGTGGTCGGCGGCAGCTTCGCCGGCCTGTCGGCGGCGATGCAACTCGCCCGCGCCCGCCGCCCCGTGTGCGTGGTGGACGCCGGCGCGCCGCGCAATCGCTTCGCCGAAGCGTCGCACGGCTTCTTCGCGCAGGACGGCGTGCCGCCGTTCGAGCTGCTCGAGCAGGCGCGCGGGAAGCTCCGTGCATACCCGTCCGTGACCTTCGTCGACGCGTTCGCCACGTCGGCCCGTGCGGACGGCGGCGGCTTCGTGCTGGGACTCGACGGGCATGCCCCGCTGAGGGCGCGCAAGTTGGTGCTGGCCCACGGTGTGCGCGATGTGCTGCCCGAGATCGGTGGGCTCGCCGAACGCTGGGGCCGCACCGTGCTGCACTGTCCGTACTGCCACGGGTACGAGGTGGCGGGGCGGACGCTCGGCGTGCTGTCGACGTCTCCGATGTCGGCGCACCACGCCGCGCTGGTGGCGGACTGGGGGCCGGTCACGCTGCTGCTGGACGGGCCGGACACCCTGTCCGACGAGGACCGGGCCCTGTTGCGGCGGCGGAACGTGGCGGTGGCGACCGGGCGCGTGGTCGCGCTGGAAGGTGACGCCCCGGCCTTGACCGCCGCCGTGCTGGACAACGGGCGCAGGGTGCCGCTGGAGGCGCTGTTCATCGGCCCGCGCACCGTCCCGGCCAGCCCGCTCGCCGACCAGCTGGGCTGTGCCTTCGACGAGGGCATGGCCGGCTCGGCGATCCGGGTCGACGAGATGAAGCAGACCACCGTGCCGGGCGTGTTCGCGGCCGGCGATGCGGCGCGGGGCATGCACAACGCCACCTTCGCGTCGGCCGACGGCGTGATGGCCGGCGTGGCGGCGCACCGCTCCCTCGTGTTCGACCTCTGAAATGCACCTTCGGGCAAGGTGACGCCGGCTGCGAGATGCGCTGCAATCGGGCATCGTGTCCCGAGGGGCGTGCATGCGGCATCTTCCGTTCGTCACCGTGCTGGTCTGGCTGTTCTGGTGCGGAGCGCCGCTGGCGCAGCCTGCGGTGCCGGCCAGCGCGCCGGCCAGCGCACCGGCCACCCCACCCGCGGGGCCGGGAGGCGACGAGGCCGTGGTCTCGCTGCTCAACCGGCCCATCGCCGTGTTCCGCGCGCCGTTCTTCGGCATCGCTCCCGCCGAGCGCGCCCGGCGCACCCAACGCATGCTGACCGAGCTGCTCGACCGGGGTGGTCCGGGCCAGGTGACCGTCCAGCAGGATCCGCTCGGCAGCGTGCTCTTGATCGACGGCACCTTCGCGATGGTGCTCACCGAGCAGGACGTCGACGCGGTCCGCCGCGAGACGCTGCCCGGCATCACCGCGGCGGCGGAACGGTCGCTCGCCCAGGTCATCTCCGAGACGCGGGAGTCGCGCGACCGCGGTCGCCTGCTGCGCGCGGTGGCGTGGTCGGCGCTGGCGACACTCGCGTTCGGCCTCGCCGCATGGATCGTCTGGCGGCTTCGCGGGCGCGTGGCCGCGCGGGCGGCTCGCCTGCTGGCCACCCGCGCGGCCGGCGTGCGGGTGGCGGGGGCGCCGCTCGTGGCCCTGCCGCGCCTGCGGGCCGTCACGCACTGGGCCTTCGGGGTCGTGTCGTGGCTGCTGCTGGCGCTGTTCAGCTACCAGTGGCTCGTGTTCGTGCTCACGCAGTTTCCGGTCACGCGGGCCTGGGGCGAACGCCTCGGCCATTTCCTCGTCGGGGTGGCGGCGCAGCTGGGCCACGGGATGCTGCGGGCGGTTCCCGACCTCATCGTCGCGGCGCTGATCTTCCTGATCGCCAAGCTGATCGTGGACGCCCTCGGCCCCATCTTCGACCGCGTCGCGCAGGGCGGGTCCGCCACGCGCTGGCTCGACCGCGACACCGTCGGCCCCACCCGGCGCATCGTCGCGGTGGCCATCTGGCTGTTCGCGGGCGTGATGGCCTATCCCTACCTGCCCGGCTCGGACAGCGATGCGTTCAAGGGGGTGTCGGTGCTCGTGGGGGTGATGATCACGCTGGGCGGATCGAGCCTCATCGGACAGGGCGCGAGCGGGCTGATCCTGATGTACTCGCGCACGCTGCGCGTCGGCGAGTACGTGCGGATCAGCGACCAGGAGGGCACGGTGACCGAGTTGGGGGCGTTCACCACGAAGATCCGCACCGGCCTCGGCGAGGAGGTGACAGTGCCGAACGCCGTGGTGCTCGGCACCACCACGAAGAACTACTCGCGTGCGGTGAAGGGCCGCGGCTGGGTGCTCGACACCACGGTGACCATCGGCTACGACACGCCGTGGCGCCAGGTGCAGTCGCTGCTGCTGGCGGCGGCGTCACGCACCGACGGGATCCTGGCCGACCCCGAGCCGCGGGTGTTCCAGACCGCGCTGTCGGACTTCTATGTGGAGTACCGCCTCGTGACCCAGGCCGTGCCCGAACTGCCGCGTCCGCGCGCCGAGGTGCTGAGCGTGCTGCACGCCCACGTGCTGGACGTGTTCGCCGAGGCCGGCGTGCAGATCATGTCGCCGCACTACCTCGGTGACCCGGCGGATGCGAAGGTGCCGCCACCGGCCCGCTGAAACCGGAAGGTCAGCGCCGCACCTGCAGCCGCAGCATGCCGCTGCGTTCCCACACCGCGGTTTCCTCGTCGAGCAGGTACAGCGTGCGGGGGTGGGTGTCGGTCCAGGTCGACGGCACGGTCAGCACCGCGACCTTGTCCTTGCGGGACAGCGTGACACGCGCCGGGTCCACCGCCTGGCGGGCGTGGCAGCCGATGATGGCCAGGCGCAGGCACATCACCTGCCAGGCGAACGATTCGTCGCCCAGCTGCGGCTCGACCTTGCGCAGGCCACCGCGCTGCGCGAGCACGAGTTCCGCGAGCCGGCGCTGCTCGGACTGCGAGAAGCCCGCCGCGTCGGCGTGGCCCAGCAGGTAGGCGCTGTGGCGGTGGTGGTCGTGGTGCGAGACCATCATGCCGATCTCGTGCAGCGCGCAGGCCCAGGCGAGCTGGCGCACGCGGGCCGTGTCGGCCGCGGGCTCCACCTGGCCGAACAGCGTGGACGCCACCGAGGCCACGCGCTGGGCCTGGGCGGTGTCCACCTCGAAGCGGCGCTGCAGTTCCTGCACGGAGGCCTCGCGCATGTCGTGGCTGCGGGCGCCGGCCTGCGAGCCTTCGCGGCGTTCGTCGAGGTCGAAGATCACGCCCTGGCGCAGCGCGCCGCGCGCCGGCTGCAGCGCGTCGATGCCGAAGTGCGTGGCGAGGGTGTAGAGGATCGCGAGGCCACCGCCGAGCACGGCGCGGCGGTCGTCCTTCAGGCCCGTGAGGGCGAGGCGGTCGGCGCGGCCGGCCTTCAGGCACTGCGCGATGCACCAGCGCAGGCCATCGGGCGTGATGGCGCCGTCGGTGATCCCGTTGGCCTGCAGCAGCTGCGACACGGCCCCGGCCGTGCCGGACGAGCCGAGCGCCTCGGTCCACAGCGAGCGGGCGAAGGGCGCCAGGGCCTCCTCGAACTCGGCGCCGGCGGCGATCTGGGCGTTGCGGAAGGCCTGTTCGGTGAACTTGCCGTCGGGGAAGAAGCGCAGCGACAGGCTCACGCTGCCCACCTGGAACGACTCGGCGCGCTGCGGCGTGCGCCCGCAGCCGAGGATCATCTCGGTGGAGCGGCCGCCGATGTCGATCACGAGGCGGGGCTGCTCGGAGGGCTGCAGGCGGGCGACGCCGGCGTAGATCAGGCGCGCTTCCTCGCGGCCGGAGATGACCTCGATGGGGTGGCCCAGCACGGTCTGCGCGCGGGCGAGGAACAGGTCGCGGTTGCGGGCCTCGCGCAGCGTCTGCGTGGCCACGGCGCGCACCTGGCCCGGCGCGTAGCCGGCCAGCCGCTGGGCGAACCGCGAGAGGCAGGCGAGGCCGCGGGCGGCCGCTTCTTCCGTGAGCATGCCGTCGGTGTCGAGGCCGGCGCCCAGGCGCACGGTTTCCTTCAGGTACTCGACGCGCTTGTAGCGCCCCGGGGTGATCTGGCCGATCTCGAGGCGGAAACTGTTGGAGCCGATGTCGATGGCGGCCAGGTCGGAGGGGGACACGGAGGGGCGCGGGGAACTCATGGGCCTGATTGTCCGGTGTTTTTGTGGCACTCCGGCGCGCGAGACGCGAACAAGGTCGGGCGCGCACGGGCTTTGGGTTCCTTCCTAGAATGCGACGTTTCACAGGCCCCCGTTCGCAACCCAGGAGTTCCACCCATGAGCCGTTCCGAGTTCGACAGCCTCACCCCCACCCGCGACTTCACCCGCCGCAGCTTCGTCCAGACGGCGGTGGGCTCGGGGTTCGCCGCCGCCGTGCTGCCGGTCAGCGCGCAGACCATCACCACCGACACGGCCGGCCTGACCGCCGGCGTCGTGAACATCCCCGTGGGCGGCAGCAGCATCCCTGCCTACCGTGCGGCGCCCGCCGGCAAGACCGGGCTGCCGGTCATCCTCGTGCTGTCGGAGATCTTCGGCGTGCACGAGCACATCGCCGACGTGGCCCGGCGCTTCGCCAAGCTCGGGTACCTCGCGATCGCCCCCGAGCTGTTCATCCGCCAGGGTGATGCCAAGGCGTACACCGACATCCCGAAGCTGCTGTCCGAGGTGATCGCGAAGGTGCCCGACGAGCAGGTGATGGCCGACCTCGACGCGTCGGTGGCGTGGGCCAAGGCCAACGGCGGCGACACGTCGCGCCTGGGCGTGACCGGCTTCTGCTGGGGCGGGCGCCAGGTGTGGCTGTATGCCGCCCACAACCCCGCCGTGAAGGCGTCGGTGGCCTGGTACGGCAAGCTGGTCGGCGAATCGACGCCGCTCTCGCCGAAACAGCCGGTGGACGTGGCCGGCAAGCTGGGTGGCCCCGTGCTGGGTCTCTATGGCGGCGCCGATGCAGGCATTCCGCTTGACAGCGTTGATAAGATGAAGGCGGCCCTGGCCTCGGGCAGCCCGGCGGCGAAGAAATCGGAGTTCGTCGTGTACCCCGACACCCCGCACGCCTTCCACGCCGACTACCGCCCCAGCTACCGCAAGGAAGCGGCCGAGGACGGCTGGAAACGGGCAACCGCCTGGTTCAAGGCCAACGGGGTGGCCTGAAAGCTGCTCCCCTCCCGGAAGGCCGCGCACCGCGCGGCCTTTTGTTGTTTGTCCTCTCTGCGGGTTTGACGTGACGGTTCGCGCATGACGCTCTTGTACATCCTGGTGGCCACCTTCGCGGGTGGGCTGCTGTCGGTCGTGATCGCGGCCAGCCTCACCGTCGGCGTGTTGTCGAAGGTGGTGCACCACCTCGTGAGCCTGTCCACCGGCGTGCTGCTCGGCACCGCGCTGCTGCACGTGCTGCCCGAGGCCTTCGAGAGCAGCGCCAGCCCGCATTCGCTGTTCCTCACGCTGCTGGCCGGCCTGCTGTTCTTCTTCCTGCTGGAGAAGGCCGAGCTGTACCGCCACGGCCACCACCACGAGAACGACCACCACCATCACCACCACGGCTTCGACCGCCACCAGGCGGGGCGCGGCGGCTGGAGCGTGCTGGTGGGCGACAGCATCCACAACTTCTGCGACGGCATCATCATCGCGGCGGCCTTCCTGACCGACTGGCACCTGGGCGTCGTCACCGCGGCGGCCATCATCGCCCACGAGATCCCGCAGGAGGTGGGCGACTACATCGTGCTGCTCAACGCCGGCCTGTCGCGCAAGAAGGCACTGCTCTACAACGCGGCCTCCGGCCTCGCGGCGGTGCTGGGCGGCATCGTGGGCTACTTCGTCGTGGGCCCGTGGGAGCAGCTGTTCCCGTACATGCTCGTCGTCGCCTCCAGCAGCTTCATCTACGTGGCCGTGGCCGACCTGATCCCGCAGCTGCAGCACCGGCTGCCGCTGCGCGAGACGCTCGCGCAGATCGCGTGGCTGGCGGTGGGCCTGACCATCACGATGCTGATCGTGGGGTCGTTGCATTCCGGGCACGGGCACGCCCACTAAGATCCCGGAACTTCCGGGCCCGAGGGCAGTCTGCCAGGGCGATACCGTCCCCGAGGGCTGCCGATGTTCCGTTCGTGGCGTCTCCTGCTCAACCTCCTGCCGGCGCTGCTGCCGGCGTGCGCCGGCGCGCAATCCACGGTGGTCACCACCGAGCATGTGCGCGCCGAACTGCTGGCCCACGCCCCCGAGGGCGTGGCGCCGGGCAAGCCGCTGTGGCTCGGCCTGTCCATCGACCACCAGCCGAAGTGGCACACCTACTGGAAGAACCCCGGCGACTCGGGCCTGCCCACCACGTTCAAGTGGACGCTGCCCGAGGGCGTCCAGGCCGGCCCCATCGAGTGGCCGGTGCCGTTGCCGTTGCCATTCGGCCCGCTGATGAACCACGGCTACGACGGCCAGGTGCTGCTGCCCGTGGCGGTGACGCTCGCCCCGGGCACGGGCGACGTCGAGGTGGCCCTGCGGGCCGATTGGCTCGTGTGCAAGGACGTCTGCATTCCGGAATCGGGTGAGTTCCGCCTGCGGCTGGCGGCCGGCACGGTGATCGATGCCCAGGCGAAACGCTTCCAGGCAGCGCGGGCCGAGGCCCCGGTGGAACCGCCGGGGGCGAAGGGCTCGGCACGGGTCGACGGCGAGGTGCTGGCGGTCGACGTCGACGGCCTCCCGGCCTCGGCACAAGGCAGGACGCTGCGCTTCTTCCCCGAACTGGGCGGCGTGGTCGACCCGGCCGCGCCGGTCGAGCAGCGCTGGGACGGCGGCCGCTGGGTCGCCCGCGTGCCGCTGTCACCGCAGCGCTCCGAAAGCCCCGAGACACTGGCCGTCGTGCTGGCCGATGCCGCGCGGCCAGGCGGCTGGCGCGTGGGCGTGCCGGTGGCAGGACCTTGGCCGGCGCCTGGTGCCCCGTCGCCCGCGGTCGAACCCTTGCCGGTGCCTGAACCGCCCGCATCCCTCGCGGCATCGATGGGCCTCGCGCTGCTCGGCGGCCTGCTGCTGAACCTGATGCCCTGCGTGTTCCCGATCCTGTCGCTGAAGGTGCTCGGTTTCGCCAAGGCCGGCCAGGACCGCCGCGTGCTCGCCGCCCAGGGCCTCGCGTACACCGCGGGCGTGGTGGCCTCCTTCCTCGCGCTGGCCGGGCTGCTGCTGGCGCTGCGCGCCGGCGGCGAGGCGCTCGGCTGGGGCTTCCAGCTGCAGTCGCCGCTGTTCGTGGCGGGGCTGGCCGTGGTGTTCACGCTGATCGGGCTGAACCTGGCCGGGGTCTTCGAGTTCGGCTCGGTGCTGCCCGGCAGCCTCGCATCGCTCCGGCTGCACCACCCGCTGGCCGACCAGGCGCTGACCGGCGTGCTCGCGGTGGCGGTCGCGTCGCCGTGCACCGCGCCGTTCATGGGCGTGGCCCTGGGAGCCGCGCTGACCCTGCCCACGGTCGAGGCGCTGGCCGTGTTCGCCGCGCTCGGTGTCGGCATGGCCCTGCCGTACCTCGCCGCGAGCCTCGTGCCCGCCGTCGCCCGCGCACTGCCTCGGCCGGGCGCGTGGATGGCGCGGTTCAAGGTCGCGATGGCGTTCCCGATGTTCGCCACCGTCGTGTGGCTCGTGTGGGTGCTGGGCCAGCAGGCGGGCATCGACGGCGCGGCGGGGCTGCTCGCGGTGCTGGTGGCGGTGGCCTTCGTGATGTGGGCGCTGGGCTCGCCGGGCATCGGCGCGCGCGGGCGGGTGGTGCTGGGCGCGGTGGCCGTGCCGGTGCTGGTGGTCGCCGTGCTGTGGGCCTGGCCCGGCCTCGACGACGCGCGGGCGCCCCGGGCCGCCGTGCCGGAGGCCTCGGCCGACTGGCAGGCCTGGAGCCCCGAGGCCGTGGCCGCCGCCCAGGCCGAGGGCCGGCCCGTGTTCGTCGACTTCACCGCGGCCTGGTGCGTGACCTGCCAGTTCAACAAGCGCACCGCGCTCGCCGACCCCGCCGTGCTGGCGCAGGCGCGCGGTGCCGGCGTGCTGCTGCTGCGCGCCGACTGGACGCGCCGGGACCCCGTCATCACCCGCGAACTCACGCGACTCGGCCGCAGCGGCGTGCCGGTGTACGCGCTCTACGCCCGGCCGGACCAGCCGCCGCGCCTGCTGCCGGAAGTGCTCCGTGCAGCCGACGTGCGGGAGGCCCTGGCCGGAATCCCCACCGCCCGCGACGGCGGGCCGACCTCAAGGAGCCCTTCATGAAGAACCACTGGAAACTCGGCGTGCTGGGTGTGGCGCTGCTGGCCGCCAGCGGCGCGATGGCGCAGGCGGCGGTCGGCAAGCCCGCGCCGGCCTTCACCGCCACCGACCTCGCCGGCAAGCCGGTCGCGCTGTCCGACTTCAAGGGCAAGTTCGTCGTGCTCGAGTGGACGAACCCGGAGTGCCCGTTCGTCAAGAAGCACTACGACAGCGGCAACCTGCCGGCCACGCAGAAGGACGCGACGGCCAAGGGCGTGGTGTGGCTGTCGATCCAGACGGTGCCGTCGGCCGACCCCAAGGCGCGCACCGAACTGCAGTCGTGGCAGGCCACGAAACATGCGGCCGCCACCGCGTCGGTGATCGACGACGGCAGCATCGGCAAGGCCTACCGCGCGGCCACCACGCCGCACATGTACATCGTCGACCCGAAGGGCCAGCTGATTTACGCGGGCGCCATCGACAGCAAGCCCACGTCGAACCCGGCCGACATCGCCGGGGCCACGAACTACGTGAACCAGGCCCTCGGCGAGGCGCTGGCCGGCAAGCCGGTGAGCCAGCCGGTGACGAAGGCGTACGGCTGCACGGTGAAGTACCCGACCTGACCGGGACAACTTGGCCGGGATGACCTCAAGTTGCCCGGCCCGTGGCCGAAATGGAGGGATCCCTGCCCGAGGCGCCCGCCGGCGCCCGCGTGGCCGGGCGTCGGGGCGGTGCCAGCGGGTGGTCTGCACGGCCGCCCCTGGAGATCCCGACCATGTCCTTCGCTTCACCGTCCCCCGTCCGCGCGGACCCCGCCGACCTGGCGGCCATCGACCGCACCGGCGACCTCGTCATGTGGGTCACGCTGCTGTGCAGTTCGCTGGCCGCCTTCGCCATCGGCCACCACTTCGGCACGCTGGGCACCGCCGCGATCGTCAGCACCGTGCTGCTGCTCGCCGGCACGGCCGCCATCGCGACGATGCGCGGCCGCCGTGCGGCGCGCATCGTGCTCACGGTCTGCAACGTCGCGGCCATCGCGCTGCACATCCAGCTCGGGCGCGGCACCATCGAGTTCCACTTCGGCGTGTTCGTGCTGCTGGGCCTGATCCTGGTCTATCGCGACTGGCGCCCGCTCGTGTTCGCCGCCGGCCTGTTCGCCGTGCACCACGTGCTGTTCGACCGCCTGCAGGCCTTGAACCTGGGTGTCTACTGCACGCCCGAGCCGGACCTGCTCAAGACGATGATGCACGCCATCTACGTGGTGGCGCAGACGGCCATCGAGGTGTACCTGGCGATCGGCCTGCGCCGCGCGGCGGTCGAGGCGGCCGAGCTGTCGGCCCTGGTGCGCAGCGTGGACCGCGACGGCCTGCTGAACCTCGACGTGGCCGACGTGCCGGTGTCGGCGCCCACGGCGGTGATGCTCAAGGCCACGCTCGGCAAGGTGGAGGCCGCGATGGCCGACGTGGGCCTGGCCGCCGCCACCGTGGAGGAGGCCGCCACCGAGATCGCCAACGGCAACCTCGACCTCAGCCAGCGCACCGAGGAACAAGCCACGAACCTGCAGGCCACCGTCTCGTCGATGGAGCAGCTCACGGGCCACGTGATGGGCACCGCCGAGACCGCGAACACCGCGAACCGCCTGGCCGACCACGCGTCGGCCGCGGCCGCCGAGGGCAGCGAGGTGGTGGGCCGCGTGGTGGGCACGATGGACGACATCTCCGCCTCGTCGCGCAACATCGCCGACATCATCGGCGTGATCGACGGCATCGCGTTCCAGACGAACATCCTGGCCCTGAACGCCGCGGTGGAAGCCGCGCGTGCGGGCGAGCAGGGCCGCGGCTTCGCCGTGGTGGCCGGCGAGGTGCGGGCGCTGGCCCAGCGCTCCTCGGTGGCCGCGAAGGAGATCCGTGCGCTGATCGCGCGCTCGACCGAACGCGTGGACGCGGGGGCCGGCCTCGTGGGCGAGGCGGGCTCCCGCATGGCCGACATCGTCGAACAGGCGCGCCGCGTGAGCACGCTGATCGGCGAGATCTCGGTGGCCTCGGGCCGCCAGAGCGAGGGCATCTCGCGCATCGGCGAGTCGGTGAGCCTGCTCGACCAGGCGACGCAGCAGAACGCCGCGCTCGTGGAAGAAAGCGCGGCCGCCGCCGAGAGTCTGAAGATGCAGGCGCGGCGCCTCAACGCGGTGGTGCGCCGCTTCCTGCTGGCACCCCGATCGCTCGGAACCTGATCAGCGGACGACCAGCACCGGGATCTTGGTGTGCGTGAGCACCTTCTGGGTCTCGCTGCCCAGCAGCAGCGCGGTCACGCCGCGCCGCCCGTGCGAGGCCATCACGATCAGGTCGCAGGCCTTGTGCTGCGCGTGTTCGATGATGGCTTCCCACGGGTGCAGCGCCTCGATGGTGTGGGTCTCGCAGACCACGCCCTGCGCCTCGGCCAGTGCGGCGACGTCGGCCACGCGGCTGGCGGCGATGCGCTCCTGCGCCTCGAAGAATTCCTGAGGCGGCGTGGGCTGCATCTCCGAGATGGCGCTGTACGGGAAGGGTTCCTTCACGCTCAGCACGTAGACGCGGGCGCCCAGGGAGGCGGCCAGTGAGAGGGCGCTGGCCACGGACTTCTGCGTGATGTCCGAACCGTCGGTGGGGACCAGGATGCGTTGGAACATGGTGGACCTCCTTGCGGATGCAACGGCCCCAGCGTAGACCGGCCGCGGTGACCGGTCAATGACGGATGTCCTACGCGGCCGGGGACTTCTCCACCGGGCGCTCCGGATCCGCCGACCACTCGCTCCACGATCCCGGGTACAGCGTGGCGGTGCCGAGGCCGGCGACTTCCATCGCGAGCACGTCATGGCACGCCGTGACCCCCGAGCCGCACGACACCACCACCGACCCCTTTGCCGCGCCGTCGACCAGCGGGGCGTACTCGGCGCGAAGCTGCGCGGCCGGCTTGAAGGTGCCGTCGGCCTGCAGGTTGTCCTTGAAGAAGCGGTTGCGGGCGCCGGGGATGTGGCCGGCGACGCGGTCGATGGGTTCGACGTCGCCCCGGTAGCGCTCGGGCGCGCGGGCGTCGAGCAGGCGCAGGCCGGGCAGGCGGGCGAGGACGGCGGCGGCATCCAGCGTGGGCATGGCGGGCGCGGGCGCGGGCGTGATGGCCACGGGCTTCGGCACGGGCACGTCGGTGGCGAGCGATCCGCCGGCGCGCACCCAGGCGTCGACGCCGCCGTCGAGCAGCGCGACCCGCGTGTGCCCCATCCAGCGCAGCACCCACCACGCACGCACCGCGAACATGCCGGCCTGGCGGTCGTACACCACCACCTCGCGGTCCGGGCCGATGCCGACCGAAGCCATCCACGCGGCATATTCGTCGCGCGTGCGCAGCGGATGGCGGCCGTTCATGCCGGTCTTCGCGCCCGACAGGTCGCGGTCGAGGTGCACGTACAGCGCGCCGGGCAGGTGGCCCAGCACGTACGCTTGTTCGCCGGCCGCCGCGTCGGCGAGGTCGAAGCTGCAGTCGAGCAGCAGCGGGGCAGGGGACGCGCCCAGCAGCGCGGAGGCGGAGATCAGCGGCGTGTCCATGGCGTGCGGGTCCTCAGGTCTCGTTCATGATGGTGGTGTCGGTCTTGTTCGTGACCTTGGTGCGCAGCATCGTGGCCGCGACCCCGGCGCCGATGATCAGCGCCATGCCGGCCAGCGCCATCCAGGTGACCGGGTCGTCGAACAGCAGCACGCCGTAGCCGAACGCGAACGCGATGCCCAGGTACTGCAGGCTCGCGTTGACGAGCGTGCGGCCCGTGGCGTACGCGCGGGTCATCAGCAGCTGGGCCGTGGTGGCGAGCAGGCCCACGGCGATCAGCAGCCCGGCGCCCTTCCAGGTGTGGGCGTGGAAACCGTCGTTGAGCAGCGTCATGCCCGCGCCGGCCACCACACCGCCCAGCGAGAAGTAGAAGACGGTGCGGTACTCGGGCTCGCCGGCCCGGCCGAGGGCCGTGACCTGCAGGTAGGCCGTGGCCGAGATCATCCCCGAGATCAGCCCCACGAGGCCGTGCCACAGCTGCTGCTGGTCGATGGTGGGGCGCAGCACGAGCGCCACGCCGCCGAAGCCGAGCAGGATGGTGCCCACGACCTTGCCGTCGACCCGGGTGGTGCCCAGGGCCACGGCGCCGCCGATCAGGAACAGCGCCATCCACACCGACGACATGTAGTTCAGCGTCATCGACGTGGCGAGCGGCAGGTTGCCGATGGAATAGAACCACATGCACAGCGCCGTGACGCCGGTGAGCGAGCGCCAGAAGTGCATGCCGGGCACGCCGGTGCGCAGCGTGCCGCCGCGGACGCGGCTGACGATGAACAGCATCGTGGCCCCGATCAGGCCGCGGTAGAAGACGATCTCGCCGGTGCCGTAGAGGCTGGAGGCGAGCTTGACGCACACCCCCATCGTGGCGAACAGGAAGGTCGCCAGGACCATCAGGGCGGAAGCGGGCATCAGGCTCGGAAATTCATCGTTCGGCGGTACCAGGCATGGAACTCGCGCATGCCGTCTTCCATCGGGGATTGATAGGGACCCACTTCGTTGTCGCCGCGTTCGTGCAGCGCCTTGCGGCCGGCGTCCATGCGCAGGGCGATCTCGTCGTCCTCGACGCAGGTCTCCAGGTAGGCGGCCTGCTGGGCGTCGACGAAGTCGCGCTCGAACGCGTGGATTTCCTCGGGGTAGTAGAACTCCACCACGTTGACGGTCTTCTGCGGCCCCTTCGGGTACAGCGCCGAGACCACCAGCACGTGCGGATACCACTCGATCATGATGTTCGGGTAGTACGTGAGCCAGATGGCCCCGCGCTCGGGCGGCACGCCGTCGCGGAACGCGAGCACGGCGTCGTGCCACTTGCGGTACACGTCCGAGCCGGCCTTCACGAGGGCGTTGTTGGTGCCCACGGTCTGCACCGAGTGGTGCCTGCCGAACTCCCACTCGAGGTCGTTGCAGGTGACGAACTGGCTCAGGCCGGGGTGGAACGGGCCCACGTGGTAGTCCTCGAGGTACACCTCGATGAACGTCTTCCAGTTGTAGTCGCACTCGTGCACGTGCACGCGGTCGAGCACGTAGCCGTCGAAGTCGAGCGCGGCGCGGGGGCCGATCTGGCCCAGCTCGGCGGCGATGTCGCGGCCGTTGTCCTCGAAGATCAGCCCGTTCCAGCTGCGCGTCTTGTAGGCGTTCAGGTGGAGGCAGGGGTCTTCGGGGAAATGCGGGGCGCCCACCAGCTGGCCCTTCAGGTCGTAGGTCCAGCGGTGCAGGGGGCACACGATGTTCTTGCCGGTGTTGCCGCGCCCGCGCAGCATCACCGCCTGGCGGTGGCGGCAGACGTTCGACAGCAGCTGGATGCCCTCGGCGGTGCGCACGAGCGCGCGGCCTTCCCCCTCCTGGGGCAGGGCGTAGTGGTCGCCGACCTCGGGCACGGCGAGTTCGTGGCCGAGGTACCGGGGACCGTGCTGGAAGATCAGCTCCATCTCGCGGCGATGGAGGTCGTCGTCGAAGTAGGCTGCTACGGGGAGTTGCGAGCGATGCTGCTCGAGAGCTTCGAGGGTGAGGCTCAGGTCGGACATGATCCCGAGGATCTCCTATAACCGATGTTCACGGCCACCCCCGGGGGGTGACCGCAGGAGTGGGATGTCTCGCTGCGCACGGCGCGCTGTTTTTAGCGAGGCCCCGGATTGTAACGGAAGGAAGGGCATGACGCCGAGCAGCCCTCCGTGCAAGACCCCCATTGCGGGGAAGCTACAGGCGGTAACCCGGGATGTCCCGCCGTGTCCGGCCTGACTACAATCCCCTATTTCCTTCGCACGATGGCCAAAGCTCCCCCCGCCCCGACCGCTGCTCAGCTGCCCGACAGCTATGAAGAAGCCCTGGCCGAGCTGGAACGCCTCGTGGCAGCGATGGAGGGCGGGCAATTGCCGCTCGACGCGCTGCTCGGCAGCTATCGCCGAGGGGCCGAACTGTTGAATTTCTGCCGTTCGAGACTGGACGCCGTGGAAACCCAGGTCCGGTTGCTCGAGGACGGTCAGCTGAAACCCTGGACTGATTCATGAGCTTGTTTTCCGTAGCCGCTGCCTCCGTGCCGCAGTCGGTGCCCTTCGACGCGTGGCTCCGGGCCGAGCTGGACACCGTCGAGTCGGCGCTGTCGGCCTGGGTGCCCGGCACCGCGCCGGCCGGCCTCGGCCAGGCCATGCGCTATGGCGTGCTCGACGGCGGCAAGCGCCTGCGTCCGCTGCTGGTGCTGGCCGCCGCCCAGGCGGTGGGCGGCCACCGCGAGGCCTCGCTGCGCGCCGCCTGCGCGGTCGAGCTGATCCACGCCTATTCCCTCGTGCACGACGACATGCCGTGCATGGACAACGACGTGCTGCGCCGGGGCAAGCCCACCGTGCACGTGCAGTTCGGCGAGGCCCAGGCCATGCTGGCGGGTGACGCCATGCAGGCGCTCGCCTTCGAGGTGCTCACGCCCGACGACGGGGTGCCCGCGGCCCTGCAGGCCAAGTTGTGTTCGCTGCTGGCCCGCTCGGCCGGCCACGCCGGCATGGCCGGCGGCCAGGCCATCGACCTCGCGAGCGTCGGCGTGCCCCTGAACGAGCAGGCCCTGCGCGACATGCACCACCGCAAGACCGGCGCCCTGCTGCAGGGCAGCGTGCTGATGGGGGCCGCCTGCGGCGACCTGCCCCCCGCCGCCTGGTCGGCCCTGGCCGACTACGGCGACGCCGTGGGCCTCGCCTTCCAGGTGGTCGACGACATCCTCGATGTCACGCAGGCCTCGGAAACGCTCGGCAAGACGGCCGGCAAGGACATGGACAACAACAAGCCCACCTACGTGAGCATCCTCGGCCTGCCGGCCGCGCGTGCCCACGCGGAGGAGCTGCGCAACAAGGCGCAGGCGGCGCTCGCGCGAAGCGGCATCGCCAACGTCGAACGCCTGAAGGTGCTGGCCGACAAGGTCGTGGAAAGAGACAACTGATGAACCCCACCCTCCTGCAAAAGATCGACGGCCCGGCCGACCTGCGCGGCTTGTCGCGGCTGGAACTCAAGCAGCTCTCCGCCGAGCTGCGCGAATTCCTGCTGCAGAGCGTCTCGCAGACCGGCGGGCACCTGTCGTCGAACCTGGGCACGGTCGAGCTGACCATCGCGCTGCACCACGTGTTCAACACGCCGCAGGACCGCATCGTCTGGGACGTGGGCCACCAGACCTACCCGCACAAGATCCTCACCGGCCGCCGCGACCGCATGTCGACGCTGCGTCAGCTGGGCGGCCTGTCGGGCTTCCCGCGCCGCGACGAGAGCGAGTACGACACCTTCGGCACCGCCCACTCGTCCACCTCCATCTCGGCCGCGCTCGGCATGGCCGTGGCCGCGAAGATGAAGGGCGAGGACCGCCGCTCCATCGCCGTGATCGGCGACGGCGCCATGACGGCCGGCATGGCCTTCGAGGCCCTGAACAACGCCGGGGTCGCGGGCGCCAACATGATCGTGGTGCTCAACGACAACGACATGTCGATCTCCCCGCCGGTCGGGGCGCTCAACCGCTACTTCGCCCGCCTGATGAGCGGCAAGTTCTACGCCACGGCGCGCGACACCGCGAAGAACGTGCTGAAGAACGCGCCCCCGCTGTTCGAGCTGGCCCGCCGCCTCGAAGAGCACGCGAAGGGCATGGTCGTGCCGTGCACGATCTTCGAGGAGTTCGGCTTCACGTACTTCGGCCCCATCGACGGCCACGACCTCGACTCGCTCGTGCCCACGCTCGAGAACCTGCGCGGCATGAAGGGCCCGCTGTTCCTGCACGTCGTCACGAAGAAGGGCTACGGCTACAAGCTCGCCGAGGCCGACCCCATCGCGTACCACGGCCCGGGCAAGTTCAACCCCGCCGAGGGCCTGAAGAAGCCGTCGGGTGTGCCCAAGACCACCTTCACGCAGGTGTTCGGCCAGTGGCTGTGCGACATGGCCGCCGCCGACGAGCGCCTCGTGGGCATCACGCCCGCGATGCGCGAGGGTTCGGGCATGGTCGAGTTCGAGCAGCGGTTCCCGAAGCGGTACCACGACGTGGGCATCGCCGAGCAGCACGCCGTCACGTTCGCGGGCGGCCTCGCCTGCGAGGGCATGAAGCCCGTCGTGGCCATCTACTCCACCTTCCTGCAGCGCGCGTACGACCAGCTCGTGCACGACGTCGCCATCCAGAACCTCCCGGTGGTGTTCGCGCTCGACCGCGCGGGCCTGGTCGGTGCCGACGGCGCTACGCACGCGGGCAACTACGACATCGCCTTCCTGCGCTGCATCCCGAACGTCAGCGTGCTGACCCCGGCCGACGAGCGCGAGTGCCGCCAGCTGCTGAGCACGGCCTACGCGCAGAACCATCCGGTGGCCGTGCGCTACCCGCGCGGCGCCGGTGTCGGCGTGGTGCCGGGCGACGGCCTCGAGACCCTGCCGTGGGGCAAGGGCGAGGTGCGCCGCCGCGGCGAACGCGTGGCCATCCTGGCATTCGGCACGCTGCTGTACCCCGCGCTCGAAGCCGCCGAGAAGCTCGGCGCCACGGTGGCGAACATGCGCTACGCCAAGCCGCTCGACGCGGCCCTGGTGGCCGAGCTGGCCCGCACCCACGACGCCCTCGTCACGGTGGAGGACGGCTGCGTGATGGGTGGCGCGGGCAGCGCGGTGCTCGAGGCCCTGCAGGCGGCCGGCCTGAACGTGCCCGTGCTGGTGCTGGGCCTGCCCGACCAGTTCATCGAACACGGCGACCCGGTCAAGCTGATGAGCCTCAACGGGCTCGACGCCGCCGGCATCGAGGCCTCGGTCATCAAGCGTTTCGGCGCGAAGCCGGCGCTGCTGCGCCCGGCCGCCAACCACTGAGTTCGAGACCCCGCGCGGAACCAATCCGCGCCCGGCCCGGTCCGAGACCGGGCCCCCATCACTCCTGCACCGCATGAACTGGCCCTACGAACTGCAGATCGGCTGGCGCTACACGCGCGCGGGACGCGCCGGCCGGCGCAACGGCTTCATCTCCTTCATCTCCGGCGTGTCGATGCTCGGCATCGGGCTCGGCGTCGCGGCGCTCATCATCGTGCTGTCGGTGATGAACGGCTTCCAGAAGGAGGTCCGCGACCGCATGCTGTCGGCCATCGCCCACATCGAGGTGGTCGACGCCTACGGCGCCGCGCTGCCCGACTGGCAGGCCACCGCCGCGAAGGCGCGCGAGAACCCGCAGGTGATCGGCGCGGCCCCCTTCATCGCGATGCAGGCCCTGATCGCCCGCGGCGAGGACATGCGCGGCGCCGTCGTGCGCGGCATCTCGCCGAACGACGAGGCCACGGTCACCGAGGTGGCCGCGAAGCTCAAGGACACCACCCTCGCGAAACTCGTCCCCGGCCAGTGGGGCATCGTGCTGGGCGTGGAACTCGCGCGGTCCCTGGGCGTGCGCGAGGGCGACAACGTCACCATCGTGGCCCCGGGCGGCCAGGTCACGCCGGCCGGCGTGGTGCCCCGCCTGAAGCAGGTCACCGTGGTCGGCACCTTCGACTCGGGCCACTACGAGTACGACAGCACGCTCGCGATGATCCACATCGAAGACGCGGCCAAGCTGTTCCGCCTCGAGGGCCCGTCGGGCGTCCAGCTGCGCCTGAAGAACCTGCACGACGCCCGCGACGTGGGCGCGCAGCTGTCGCAGGTGCTCGGCCCCGAGGTCTCGGTGCGCGACTGGACCCGCACCAACCGCAACTGGTTCTCGGCCGTGCAGCTCGAGAAGCGGCTGATGTTCATCATCCTCACGCTGATCGTCGCGGTGGCCGCGTTCAACCTCGTCTCCACGCTCGTGATGACGGTGACCGACAAGCGCGCCGACATCGCGATCCTGCGCACCCTCGGCGCCACGCCGCGTTCCATCATGGGCATCTTCATGGTGCAGGGCGCGCTGTCCGGCGTGATCGGCACGCTGGCCGGCGTGGTGCTCGGGCTGCTGGTGTCGTTCAACATCGGCACCCTCGTGCCGGCGCTCGAGCGGCTGCTCAACACCAGCTTCCTGCCGGGCAGCATCTACCTGATCAGCCGCATGCCCAGCGACCCGCAGTGGGGCGACATCCTGCCCATCACCCTGATCTCGCTCGTGCTCGCCTTCCTCGCCACGCTGTACCCCAGCTGGCGGGCCAGCCGCGTCCAACCCGCCGAGGCCCTGCGTTATGAATGACCCCGTGATCGAGGCCGTGGGCCTGCACAAGCGGTTCGACGAAGGCGGGCTCGACGTGCAGGTGCTGCAGGGCGTGGACCTGCGCGTGGCGCGTGGCGAGGCCGTGGCCGTCGTCGGCGCGTCCGGTTCCGGCAAGAGCACGCTGCTGCACCTGCTGGGCGGCCTCGAGGCGCCGAGCCGCGGCACCGTGCGCCTGGCCGGCCGCGACTTCGCCCACATGGGCGCGGCCGAGCAGGGCCAGTGGCGCAACCAGCACCTCGGTTTCGTCTACCAGTTCCATCACCTGCTGCCCGAGTTCAGCGCGCTCGACAACGTGGCGATGCCGCTGCGCGTGCGCCGCCTGCCGGTCGAGCAGGCCCGCGACAAGGCCCGGGCCGTGCTGGCCCAGGTGGGCCTGGCCGGCCGGGTGGATCACCGTCCGGCCCAGCTGTCGGGCGGCGAGCGCCAGCGCGTGGCCATCGCCCGGGCGCTGGCCGGCAACCCGGCCTGCGTGCTGGCCGACGAGCCCACGGGCAACCTCGACCGCCGCACGGCCGACACCGTGTTCGCGCTGATGATGGACCTGGCCCGCGAACACGGCACCGCCTTCGTGATGGTCACGCACGACGAGTCGCTGGCCGCTCGCTGCCACCGCGTGCAACACCTGACGCTCGGGCATCTGTCCTGACGGTAACGAATCGTGAATAATTCACCCTGGCACGCGTTGCGTGCCAGGGTGGAGTTTTTCCACGGTTGAGGAAAGCCGCAGGGCTGTGGTGTACTGCGCACGTTCAACGGACGAGCCAGACGGAGACACTGCGGGCCCGATGATCAAGACAACGCAACGCGGCCCGGCCCGGGGGTGGTCGTTCCTGCTCGTCCTCCTGCTCGCCCTGCTCTGGCCGGGTGCGAAGGCCTGGGCGCAGCCGCTCGAACTCCAGGGCCAATGGGTGCAGCTCGCCCCGCACGGTGAACCGGCCGCCGCCGGGCAGCCCGTGTCCCAGGTCGCGCCCACCGGCGGCCGCTTCCGCTTCGAGGCCGAGTTCGACGTGGGCCAGGTCGGCACGTACGTGATCGACTTCAAGAACTCCAGTGTCATCCAGCACTTCACGCACCGCGTGTACGACGTGCGCGGGCCGCAGGTGGCCGAGGTGTCCGGCGGCATCGGCAGCCTCGAGGCCAACCCGTACATGCTGCGCCATGGCCGCGAGGTGGTTCTGGAGCCCGGGCGCTACCGGCTGGTCTCCGACCTCGACTCGCCGTTCTACCTCGCGAGCCCCGAGCCGTACGTCGAACCCGCCGACACCTACCGCCAGTCCATCAAGCCCGGCAACGCGATCGTGCTGCTGTGCCTGGGCATCTTCCTCGGCCTGGGCGTCTACTACACGTGCCTGGCCGCGCTGCACCACCAGCGCGTGCATGCGATGTACGCGCTGTTCATCCTCGGCAACGTGCTCTACAACGGCACGGCGCTGCTGGCGTTCCGCGAGCTGTTCGGGTGGACCACGTTCTACCTGATCAGCGTGCCCATCCTGTTCTCCAACATCGCCTACATGGTGTTCGCGATCGGCCTGCTCGACATCCGCCCGCGCACCGCGCCCCGGCTGTACCGTGCCGGCTGCGCCGTGATCGGGGTGATGGCGTTGTTCGTCGTGGTGGCCGCGGTGCGGCCGAACTGGTCGCTCGAACTCGACCGCTTCGGCGTGGCGCTGTTCCTCGGCTTCGGCCTCGTCGCCGGCGCCGTGCAGTCGCTGCGCGGCAACGTGCTGGCCCGGCTGTACCTGCTCGCGAACGTGGGCTTCTTCGTCTCGGGGCTCGCGTCCATCACGCTCGTGGACCTGCATGGCGTCTACGCGATCTTCATCGAACACCTGGGCCTCGTGGCGGTGACCATCGAGGTGGTGCTGCTCGCCTTCGTGCTGTCGTACCAGTTCGGCCTGCTGCGGCGTGACAAGGAGGCGGCGCTCGCACGCGCCGAGGGCAACCTGCGGCTCGCCTGCACCGACACGCTCACCGGGCTGCCCAACCGCTATGCGCTCGAGCTCGAGATGGAGCGGCTGCCGTCCGAGGGCAGCCTCACGTTCGTCGACCTCGACGGCCTCAAGCACTACAACGACCACTTCGGGCACGCGAGCGGCGACGAGCTGCTGCGGGCCTTCGCACGCGATCTCGCCGAGCGCCTGGGCGAGTCGGCCACGCTGCACCGCCTGGGCGGCGACGAATTCGCCGCCACCACGCACGACGGCGACTTCGAGCGCGTGGACCGCCTGCTGCACGAGACCATCGACGCTCTGAGGGCCTCGGGCTTCCCGCTCAGCGGCGCCAGCAGCGGGTCGGTGCGCGTCTTCGAATGCACCCACCACGACCAGCTCAAGCACGTGGCGGACTCGCGCATGTACGAGAACAAGCGCCGCCGCCGCAAGGTGCGCGACCAGGACACCCAGATGGAGGCCGACTCCGTCTAGTTGAACCGTTCATCAACCACGAGGGGAGGGAAGAAGACATGCCCAAAGGCATCCGCTGGTCCTTGATCTGGCCCGTGCTGGCCACGCTGATCGTTCCGTTGATCGTCGCCTGGTTCGTGTACCCGGGCACCCACCTGCCGCCGGGCTTCGGCGTGTTCCCGCCGGCCTTCGTCGAGCAGATGCCGCCGTTCTGGCTGCCGTACTTCCTCCTCATGCTCGCGGTCGTGCTGGTGATCCTCGCGCTGCTGCTGTTCCCGTCCTGGTTCGGCTTCAAGCCGGTGGCGCCGCCCGCGCCCGTGGTGCCCGGGCCGCTGCCGTGGTGGTTCTGGGTGGGTGCCGCCGTCGGATGCTTCTTCCTGTGGCTGATGTTCGCCCGTTTCACCGTCTTCGGTGATCTCGTCTACTACGCGTTCTCGCCGCTGTGGTGGGGCTTCATCCTCGTGCTCGACGGACTGGTGTACCGCCGCACCGCGGGGCGCTCGCTGCTCGCCACGCGCCCGCACACGCTGTGGCTGAGCGCCCTCGTGTCCGTCGTGGGCTGGTACTACTTCGAGTTCGCGAACTACTTCGTGCTCGGCAACTGGTACTACCCGAACGGGCACATGCCGCAGCTCAGCCACGCGACGATCGTCGTGCTGTTCCTCGTCGCGTACACCACGGTGTGGCCGGCGATCTTCGAGTGGTACACGTTCCTCAACACCTTCCCGAAACTGTCGGTGCGTTACGCCGACGGCCCGAAGCTGCGCCTGCCGGGCGGCCTGCTGCTGTGGGGCGGTCTCGCCGCCATCGCGCTGATGGTGGTGTTCCCGCTGCCGCTGTTCTGGGTCGTGTGGATCGGGCCGATGGCCGTGATCGTCGGGCAGATGATCCGCGTGGGCGTCTGGACGCCGTTCACGGCGATGGGGGAGGGCAACTGGTCGCCCGCCATCCTCGTGGCGCTGTCGTCGCTCTTCAACGGCTTCCTGTGGGAGTTCTGGAACTGGGGCAGCGCGCAGCCGCCGGGCCTCGCGCCCACGAACCCCAACTACTGGATCTACGACATCCCGTACGTCAACGTGATCCACATCTGTGCCGAGATGCCGCTGCTGGGCTACTTCGGCTACCTGCCGTTCGGCGTGCTGGTGTGGGTGGTGTTCCTGTGGGCGGGCAAGCTGTTCGGGTTCGATGCGAGCCTCGGGCTGGGTGCGGCGGCGGTGCGGTCCGCCGCCACGTCGTCCGTGTCGCCGGAGGTCGTGCGGGAAGGTTGACGGCAGGAGCTGCAGACGCAAGGCAGGTTTGACCTCCGCGGGCCTCGCGGCGCGACGGGAAGGCCTGGCACGGGGCTTGTATGCCTGCGCCTCGCTCGACCTCGTCAACCCACGATTCCCAGGGAGGGAACCCATGACCTTGTTCCGCTTCGCGGCCGGCCTCGCCGTCGCCTGCGCCGCCTTGCCCGTGCTCGCCGTGCCGCAGGCCACGGCCCGCATCGACTTCGCCGCCGCCACCTTCAGCCTGGAGGACATCACGCCCGAGCCCGGGTTCTTCGGGGTGCAGTTCGGGGCGTCCACGGTGTGGGCCGACGCCTGCATCCGCCCCGGCCAGACCGAGGCCTGCGAGGCCTCGGGCACCCCCTCGACCTGGGGCGGCAGCGGTGTCTACCTGCCGGACACGCAGGTGGCCACGACCTTGGCCGACGGCACCACGGGCACGGCCTCGTTCTCGTCGGTGGGCCTGCGCTCCGAGCTGTCCGGCAACGGCGGCACCGGCCCGAAGGGGGTCAATACCAACTGGTTCAGCAGCCTCACGTTCAGCGGCACCGGGCGGCTGTGGGTCGAGGCCGACTATCACGTGGAGGCTGGCGGCATCGATGGCGCGACCTGGCGCGAAACCCTGGCGTGGGCCGGCATCATCCTGTTCCCCACGGGGTCGGCGCAGCAGCAGGTGGAAGCGATCGCCGTCGCACCGGGCCTGGGTGCGGTCGTGCGGGACGGCCGCCTGCGCATCTCCTACGACTTCCACGACGGCGACCAGCTGGGCGTCTTCATGCAGGCGCACACCCACCGGATCGCCCTGGCCGCACCGGTGCCCGAGCCGGCCACGTGGGCGCTGATGCTGGGCGGGCTGGCCCTGGTGGGGGCCGCGAGGGGCCGTCGCGTCCGAGGGTGATCCGCGGGGATGGCATCATCCCCGGATGCCCTGGATCGACACCCACTGCCACCTCGACGCCCCCGAGTTCGACCCCGACCGCGACGCGGTCGTGGCGCGCAGCAGGGCCGTCGGCGTGGAGATGCTGGTGTTGCAGGCCGTGGGCGCGTTCGACTTCGACACGGTGCGCGAGCTGGCCCACCGGCACGGGCTGTCGTACGCGCTCGGCATCCACCCGCTGTTCGTCGACCGTGCGGACGACGGTGACCTCGCCGTGCTGGCCGATCACCTCGCGCGGCACCGCGGCGACCCGCGCCTCGTGGCCGTCGGCGAGATCGGCCTGGACCACTTCGTCCCCGGGCTCGACCAGGTGCGCGCCGAGCGTTTCTTCGCGGCGCAGCTGGACCTCGCGAAGGCCGCTGGCCTGCCCGTGATCGTGCACGTGCGGCGCTCGGCCGACACGCTGCTCAAGCACCTGCGCAAGGCCGGCGTGGCCGGCATCGCCCATGCCTTCAACGGCAGCGACCAGCAGGCGAAGGTCTTCGTCGACCTGGGCTTCCGGCTCGGCTTCGGCGGGGCGATGACCTTCGATCGCGCGCACCAGATCCGCCACCTCGCCGCCACCGTGCCCGAGACCGCGCTGGTGCTGGAGACCGACGCGCCCGACATCCCGCCCCACTGGCTCTACCGCACCGCGGCCCAGCGCGCCGAAGGCGAAACCACCGGCCGCAACGAACCGGCCGAGCTGCCGCGCATCGCCGCCACGCTGGCGGAGCTGCGCGGCTGGACCCTCGAACACACCGCCGCCGTGTGCCACGCGAACGCACTCGCCGCGCTGCCGCGGCTCGCGGCTCTGGCAGACTCCACGGCTTGATGTCCGCTTCCCCTTCGCCCCTGCTGTGCGGCCTGCCGCCCGTGATCGACGCCCGCACGCGCCTCGTCGTGCTGGGCAGCTTTCCCGGCGTGGCCTCGCTCGAGGCGGGGCAGTACTACGCCCACCCGCGCAACCAGTTCTGGCCGCTGCTCTCGACGATCTGGGGCGTGGACCTGCGTGCGCTGCCGTACGCCGAGCGCCTGGCCGCGATGAACGACCACCACCTGGGCCTGTGGGACGTCTACGCCCACTGCCGCCGCGAGGGCAGCCTCGACCGCGCCATCGCGGACGCGCAGCTCAACGACCTCGCGAGCCTGCGCGTGCGGGCGCCGGGGCTCACGGCGGTGGCCCACAACGGCGGGGAGTCGGCGCGGTCGCGGCGTGTCACGGAGGCGCTCGGCGTCGACGTCGTGCGCCTGCCCTCGACGAGCCCCGCCAACGCCTCCTGGTCCTTCGACCGCAAGCTCGCCGCGTGGCGGGCCGTGTTCGAGGCCCACGGCCTTCTCTGACATTCCGACGAACCCCATGGCGACCCGCAAGAAGAAGATCGAACTGGCCCCCGCGACGATGTCCGAGGCCGATGGTGTGCGCTACCTCCACCTCGGCACACCGTGGGTGCAGGGCGCGATGCGCGTGCGCAAGCCGCACGTGCTCGAACTCGAGTACATCCAGCGCATGATGGCGTGGATGCTGTTCCGCGACGAGGCCGTCGTGACCGAGGGGCACGCGGTGCAGCTGGGCCTGGGCGCCGCGGCGATGACCCGCTTCTGCCACCGCAACCTGCGCATGAAGACCACCGCGGTGGAGCTGAACCCCACGGTGATCACCGCGTGCCGGCTGTGGTTCCACCTGCCCGAGGACGACGCGCGGCTCCATGTGCGGAACGAGGATGCCGCGGCCTTCGCCGCCGACCCGGCGCACCACGACACGGTGGACGTGCTCAACGTCGACCTGTACGACCACGATGCGGCGAGCCCCGTGCTCGACGACGAGGGTTTCTACCGGAACTGCCGGGCGCTGCTGCGCGACGGCGGCGTGATGACCGTGAACCTGTTCGGGCGGGACGCGAGCTTCGAGCGCAGCGCGCGGCGCCTGGCCGCCGTGTTCGGCGCGGATGCGCTGCGCAGCCTGCGGCCCACGAAGGAGGGCAACACCATTGTTGTCGCCGGAAAAGAAAGCTTTGCAAATCTGAACAGGGACACGCTTGCCCGGCGTGCGGAAAACATTGAAACTCGGTTCGAACTGCCCGCCCGCAAGTGGCTGCGCATGATCCGGGTGCTCCCCGCCGAAAGCCTCCCCTCGCCATGAATTCTGCCGTCCCGCACTCCGCGACCCGTCCCGCCAGCGCGCACCCGGCCGGGCGGCTGGAATGGCGGCGCCTCGTCCGGTGGCTGCGCGACGACGGCATCATCTCCGAGACCGACCACGACGTCCTCGACAAGCGCTTCTCCGCGGCCGACAGCAAGCAGCATCCGCTCGTGCGCCTGGGCAGCGCCGGCCTGAACCACGCGCGCACCGGCAAGACGCTCGACACCGAGATGCTGACCGAGTGGCTCGCCAAGCGCGTGGGCCTCGCCTACCAGCGCATCGATCCGCTGAAGGTGGACGTGGGGCGAGTGTCCGACGTGATGTCCATCAACTACGCCGAGCGGCGGCGCGCCCTGCCGCTGCAGGTGGGCCTCAACGAGATCGTGGTGGCCACCAGCGAGCCCTACGACGTGGCGTGGGTGCCCGAGATCGAGGCGCACACGCGCAAGGCCATCCGCCTCGTCGTGGCGAATCCGCTCGACCTCGCCAAGTTCACCACCGAGTTCTACACGCTCTCGCGGTCCGTCCGCAACGCGGTCAAGACCGGCGAGATGGCGGCCTCCGCCAGCTTCGAGCAGCTGGTCGAGCTCGGGCGCAGCAACAAGCAGCTCGACGCGAACGACCAGGGCGTCGTGCAGGTGGTCGACTGGCTGTGGCAGTACGCGTTCGACCAGCGCGCGAGCGACATCCACCTCGAGCCGCGCCGCGACCTCGCCGTGATCCGCTTCCGCATCGACGGCGTGATGCACACCGTCTACCAGCTGCCACCCGGCGTGATGAGCGCGATGATCGCGCGCGTGAAGCTGCTCGGCCGCATGGACGTGGTCGAGCGCCGCCGGCCGCTCGACGGCCGCATCAAGACGCGCAACCCGCAGGGCGACGAGGTGGAGATGCGGCTGTCGACGCTGCCCACGGCGTTCGGCGAGAAGATGGTGATGCGCATCTTCGACCCCGACACCACGGTCAAGAAGCTCGACGCGCTGGGCTTCGGCGTGCACGACGCGCAGCGCTGGGAGGCCCTCACGGCCCGCGCCCACGGCATCATCCTGGTGACCGGTCCCACGGGTTCCGGCAAGACCACCACGCTTTACTCCACGCTCAAGCGGCTCGCCACCGACGAGGTGAACGTCTGCACGATCGAGGACCCGATCGAGATGATCCAGCCCGCGTTCAACCAGACGCAGGTGCAGTCCACGCTCGACCTCGGCTTCGCGGAAGGCCTGCGTGCGCTGATGCGCCAGGACCCGGACATCATCATGGTGGGCGAGATCCGCGACCTGGAAACGGCCGAGATGGCCATCCAGGCCGCGCTCACGGGCCACCTCGTGTTCAGCACGCTGCACACGAACGACGCGGCCTCGGCCATCACCCGCCTGGTGGACCTGGGCGTGCCGCCGTACCTGATCGGTGCCACCGTGATCGGCGTGCTGGCGCAGCGCCTGGTGCGCACGCTGTGCGTGTCGTGCAAGCAGCCCGACCCCGACGTCACGGCCGACTCGCTGAACGCGTTCGTCAAGCCCTGGACGCTGAACGGCAAGGTGCGGGCGTACAAGCCGGTGGGCTGCCTCGAGTGCCGCATGACCGGCTACCGCGGCCGCGCCGGCCTCTACGAACTGCTCGACGTCACCGACCCGGCGCGCAACAGCATCAGCCCGGTGCCGGACGTCGCGACGCTGCGCCGCCAGGCCGTCAAGGACGGCATGCGGCCGCTGCGGCTGGCGGGAGCCATGAAGATCGCGGAAGGGGTGACCACCATCGAGGAAGTGCTGCGGTCCACGCCCTTGTGGGAAGGCTGAAGAAAGGCTGAACGGCGGTCTGGAACCCGCATGGGATGTGGGTTTCCGCTACGTGTAAACCACACACGTGCACTGGGAGGTGCTGCCTAGAATCCGTGTGAATCGCACATCACGAGATGAGGGGTACCTTTGTGAAGATCAAGAGTCAGCGGGATTTTTTCTCCGGTTTGATGTTCGTGGTGGTGGGGCTGGCTTTTGCCTATGGCGCCACCGACTACGCGATGGGCAGCGGCGCGCGACCGGGACCGGGATACTTCCCGATGATCCTCAGCGTGATCATGGCCATCCTCGGGGCGATCGTGATCTTCACGTCGCTCACCATCGAGGTCGAGGGCGGTGACCCCGTCGGCGACATCGCCTGGCGGCCCCTGCTCATCATCGTGTTCGCCATCACGCTGTTCGGTGCGCTGCTGCCGCGCCTCGGCCTGATCATCACGGTGCCCATCCTGATCATCGTCACCAGCTTCGCCGGCAAGGAATTCAAGTGGGGCGGCGTGCTCATCGCCAGCGTCGTGCTCGACGTCTTCTCCTGGCTCGTGTTCGTCAAGGGCCTCAACCTGACGATCCCCATGTGGCCGTCTTTCATCGCGGGCTGAGGAAACTCTCACCATGGATCTCCTGAACAACCTGGCGCTCGGTTTCGGCGTGGCTTTCACGCTGAACAACCTGATGTACGCCTTCTTCGGCTGCGTGCTGGGCACGCTGATCGGCGTGCTGCCCGGCCTGGGCCCCGTCGCCACCATCGCGATGCTGCTGCCGTCCATCTACTCGCTGGACGCCACGCCCGCGCTCATCATGCTGGCCGGCATCTACTACGGCGCGCAGTACGGCGGTTCCACCACCGCGATCCTGATCAACGTGCCGGGTGAGTCGAGCTCGGTGGTGACCGCCATCGACGGCTACCAGATGGCGCGGCAGGGCCGCGCCGGCTCGGCCCTCGCGGCCGCGGGCCTGGGCTCGTTCTTCGCGGGCTGCGTGGGCACCATCATCATCGCGGCCTTCGCGCCGCCGCTGACCGAACTCGCGTTCAAGTTCGGCCCGGCCGAATACTTCTCGCTGATGGTGCTGGGCCTGATCGGTGCCGTGGTGCTGGCTTCCGGCTCGCTGCTGAAGGCCATCTCGATGATCATCCTGGGCCTGCTGCTCGCGCAGATCAACACCGACGTGATCTCCGGCGTGCCGCGTTACTCGGAACTGCCGTTCACCGGCATCAACTTCCCTGAACTGACGGACGGCATCGGCTTCGTCGTGATCGCCATGGGCCTGTTTGGCTTCGGCGAAATCATCGCCAACCTCGGCATGCCCGAGGAACACCGCGAGGTCTTCACGAAGGAAGTGAAGGGCCTGTGGCCCACCCGCAAGGACTTCCAGCAGGCCTGGCCCGCGGTGCTGCGCGGCACGGCGCTCGGTTCCGTCCTCGGCGTGCTGCCGGGCGGCGGCGCGCTGCTGGCCTCGTTCGCGGCCTACACGGTCGAGAAGAAGGTCGCCGGTCCCGACGGCCGCTTCGGCAAGGGCGACATCCGCGGTGTCGCGGGCCCCGAATCGGCGAACAACGCCGGCGCGCAGACCTCGTTCATCCCGATGCTGACCCTCGGCATCCCGCCGAACGCCGTGATGGCGCTGATGGTGGGCGCGATGACCATCAAGGGCATCCAGCCTGGCCCGCAGGTGATGTCGAGCAACCCCGAGCTGTTCTGGGGCCTGATCGCCTCGATGTGGGTGGGCAACGCGATGCTCGTGATCCTGAACCTGCCCATGATCGGCATCTGGATCAAGCTGCTGACCGTGCCGTACCGGTTCCTGTTCCCGGCCATCACGCTGTTCTGCTGCATCGGCACGTACACGCTGAACAACAACAACTTCGACGTCTACATGACCGCCATCTTCGCGGTGGTGGGCTACCTGTTCTACAAGCTCAAGTGCGAACCGGCGCCGCTGCTGCTCGGCTTCATCCTGGGCCCGATGATGGAAGAGAACCTGCGCCGTGCGCTGCTGCTCTCGCGCGGCGACTGGAGTACCTTCGTGACCCGTCCGCTGTCGGCCGGCCTGCTGATCGCCTCGGTGCTGATGATCATCGTGGTGCTGCTGCCGTCGATCAAGAACAAGCGGGAAGTCGCGTTCCAGGACGCCGACTGACCGGGTTCCGCTCCACCCCCGACAAGGCCGCCTCCGGGCGGCCTTGTCCATCCTGCATCCTGATGTCCGAGAGACCTTTCCCATGACCGCATCCGCCACCCCCTTCGACTGGCGCGCCGGCTACCCCAGCCGGCGGCTCCCGGTGTTCGGCCGCAACGTCGTCTCCACGTCGCACCCGCTCGGCGCGCAGGCCGGCCTGCGCGTGCTGATGCAGGGTGGCAACGCGGTGGACGCGGCCATCGCCTCGGCGGCCGTGATGACCGTCGTCGAGCCCGTGAGCAACGGCCTCGGGTCCGATGCGTTCTGCATCGTGTGGGACGGGCAGCGGCTGCACGGCCTCAACGCCTCGGGCCGCGCGCCCGCGGCCTGGAGTCCCGACTACTTCCGCCGCAAGTACGGCGACGCCGCCACGCCGCCACAGCGCGGCTGGGACAGCGTCACCGTGCCGGGCGCGGTGGCCGGATGGGTGGCCCTCAGCGAACGGTTCGGCAAGCTGCCCTTCGCCGACCTGATGGCCCCGGCCATCGAGATCGCCGAGCGCGGCTACGCCGTGCCGGTGGTGGTGCAGCAGAAGTGGGCCGCAGCCGAGCCGCTGCTGAAGGGCCAGCCGGGCTTTGCCGGCGCCTTCCTGCCGAAGGGGCGGGCGCCCGGGATCGGCGAGCGCTTCCGCTTCCCCGATGCGGCCCGCACGCTGGACCTGATCGCGCGGACGAAGGGGCAGGCGCTGTACGGCGGCGAGGTCGCCGAGGCGGCCGAGCGGCACGCGCGCGAACACGGCGCGGTCATCACGGCGGCCGACTTCGCGGGCTTCCGCCCCGAGTGGGTCGACCCCGTGGGGCTCGACTACGCTGGCCACACGCTGCACGAGATCCCGCCGAACGGGCAGGGCATCGCCGCGCAGATCGCGCTCGGCATCCTCGCCCACTTCGACCTCGGCTCGCTGCCCGTGGACGGCGTCGAGTCGCAGCACCTGCAGATCGAGGCGATGAAACTCGCCTTCGCCGACGTGTACCGCTTCGTCTCGGAACCCGCGAGCATGACCGTGACGGTCGAGCAGTTGCTCGACCCCGCGTACCTGGCCGACCGCGCCACGCTGATCGATCGGCAGAAAGCGCAGGACTTCGGTGCCGGTAACCCGGTGAAGGGTGGCACGATTTACCTGACCGCGGCGGACGAGCAGGGGATGATGGTCAGCTTCATCCAGAGCAACTTCATGGGCTTCGGGTCGGGCGTGGTGGTGCCCGGGTACGGCCTGTCGATGCAGAACCGCGGACACGCGTTCAGCCTCGACGCCGCGAGCCCGAACGTGGTGGCGCCGGGCAAGCGCCCGTTCCACACCATCATCCCGGGCTTCCTGAGCCGCGACGGTGCACCGGTGATGTCGTTCGGTGTGATGGGCGCGAGCCTGCAGCCGCAGGGCCACGTGCAGACGCTCGTGCGTTTGCTGAACCACCGGCAGAACCCGCAGGCCGCGTGCGATGCACCGCGCTGGCGCTACAACCACGGCCTGGAACTGAACGTCGAGGCCACGATGCGGCCCGACACCGTGGCGGGCCTCTCGGCCCTGGGCCACCGGCTCGCGGTGATCAACGACAGCTACCAGGACTTCGGTGCCGGCCAGTTCATCTGGCGCCTCGGCGACCCCGCGGCGGAAGGCTATCTCGCCGCCAGTGATTCACGCCGGGACGGGCTCGCGGCCGCATACTAGGCCCCCTGGAAGGGGACCGGGCCGGCTGGCGCTTCCAACGGTTCGGGCACATCGATTGCTCCATGGGCCCGAGTCCCGTGGGCACCCGTGCCGTGGCGGGGCGTTTTGTCGCCAACTGACCGCCGTTGCCTTGATGCCTTCGATCGACCACACCCGGGATTTCGGGCCCAGCACGATGCCCACGATGTCCGAACTCGACCGCGACCTCCTGCACTCCGGGGCGCAGGTGGGCGGCTGCGTGATCGTGGAACCCATCGGGCAGGACGACAACGGCATCCTCTACCTCGCCGACGACCCGCTGCTGCAGCGGCACGTGCTCGTCCGCGAACACTTCCCGCGCGGCCTCGCGGTGCGTGGCGCGGGTGGCGAGGTGGTGCTGGCCCACGGCACCGACGCCAGCGCCCGGGCCACGGCGCTGTCGGCCTTCCTGCGCGGGGCGCGCTGGCTCACCCGCTTCGACCACCCGGCCATCGGCCGCGCGCTGCGCGTGTGGGAGGAACACGGCACGGCCTACATGCTGATGCCGGCGTACGAGGGCGAGTCGCTCGCGGTGTCGCTGCAGCGGGTGGGCGTGACCGACGAGGGCTGGCTGCGCCGGCTGCTCGTGGCCCTGTGCGACGCCGTGGGCGTGCTGCACGCCGGCGGGGTGTACCACCTGGGTCTCGCGCCCGAGAGCATCTGGCTGATGCCCGATGGGCGGCCGATGCTGCTCGACCTGTCCACCGTGGCGCCGGCCAGCCAGCACGTGGTGATCGACAGCGTCGACCGCCAGTACGCCCCCATCGAGCTGTTCGCCCACGGCAGCCACCTGCCGGTGGGCCCGTGGACCGACATCTACAGCCTGGGCGCCATCGCCCACCTCGCACTGGTCGGCCGCCCGCCGGTCTCCGCGGCCGTGCTCGGGCCCGACGACGTGCACGCGCCGCTCTCCGAGGGCCTGTCGCGCCGGCCGCCGGGTCGCCTGCACGGGGCCATGCCGTCCACGGCCTTCCTGGCCGCGATCGACCGGGCGCTGGCCGTGCGTCCCGAGAACCGGCCGCAGGACCTGGGGGCGCTGCGTGCCTTGCTCGACCTCACGGGCGCCGCACCCGTGCCCCAGGCCCCCGCGCCGGCGCCTCGCCAGGACACCCCCCCGCAGCGGCCGGAACCGCCGGTGCTGACGAAGGAAGCGATGCCCGAGCCGCCGCCCGCGAGGGGCGCGCGCGAGCCCGTGGCCGATGACCCGGACGCCCAGGCCGATGCGGCCGCGGCTGCGGCCATCGCGATGGCGATGTCCTCGTTGCCCTGGACCAAGGAGGACGACGAGGCCCGGCGCAAGGAGCCATCCGGCTTCGGCCCGTCCACCTTCGGCACCTCGACCTTCGGTCCGCTGCCCGGCCGCCCCGTGCCGCGGGAGCCCGGCCTCGGCCCCCAGAGCTGGACCATGCCCGGCCCGTCGAGCCGCCGCCGTCCGGCGAACCGGCGGCGCCGCGAGCCCACGCGCGCGGTCGCCGCGGTGTTCGGGCTGGTGGTGTGCCTCGGCATGGCGGGCTGGTACGTCGCCGAGAACCCGGCCCAGATCGCCGGCTGGCTGGATCCGTCGCGGTCGGACACCACGGCGTCGGCCCAGACCCCGGCGGCGGAGCGACCCGCGGCCGTGCTCTCGCCGCAACCGGTCCGGGAGCCCATCGAGCGTGTGCTGACGGAGCAGCCCCCCGCCGCCGGACCGGCTCCTGCCCCCGCACCTGCGCCCGCACCGGAGCCATCGCCCCCGCCGCCGGTGGCCGCGGCCCCCGCGCCCGAACCGGCTCCGCCGCCGCCCGCACGCGAGACGGCCAAGGTGGCGAAGGCCACGCCGGCGCGCAAGGCCGCCGCGGCCGAACCCGACGCGGAGCCGCCGGCACCCAACAACCCGCGCGCCGCCTGCGGCAGCCGCACGAACTTCGCGCTGTTCCGCTGCATGGAAACCCAGTGCGGCACCGCACGCTTCAGCCGCCATCCGCAGTGCGTGGAGTTCCGGAACCAGCAGGACTGAGCCCCCGCTAATCCGAGTGCCTGCACGGGCCGGGCCTCGTTCCTAGAATGCGGGGATGCATTCCTCTCCCGCAGCCGCCCAGGCGCCCGCGAATGCCTCGCAGCGCGCCATGTGGCCGGGTGTGCTGCTGGCGGCGCTCGGCGCCATCGCGTTCTCGGGCAAGGCCATCATCGTCAAGCTGGCCTACCGCCACGACGTCGATGCGGTCACGCTCATCATGTACCGCATGCTGTTCGCGCTGCCGCTGTTCCTGTTCCTCGCCTGGTGGGCGGGCCGGGGCAAGCCGGCGCTCACGGCGCGCGACTGGCGCATCGTCGTGTTCCTCGGCATCACGGGCTACTACCTCGCGAGCTTCCTCGACTTCGCGGGCCTCGCGTACATCACCGCGAGCTTCGAGCGCCTGATCCTGTACCTCAACCCCACGATCGTGCTCGCGCTCGGCGTGGTGCTGTTCAAGAAGAAGGTCAACCGCAAGCAGCTGGTGTCGCTCGCGATCAGCTACGCCGGCGTGCTGCTGGTGTTCGGCCACGAGATCACCACGCTCGGCGCCGATGCGGCCCTCGGCGCGCTGCTCGTGTTCCTGAGCGCGGTGAGCTACGCGCTGTACCTCGCGTACAGCGGCGAGGAAGTGCGCCGTCTGGGCGCGCTGCGCCTCGCGGGCCTCGCCACCACGGTGGCCTGCGTGCTGTGCCTCGTGCAGTTCGTGGTGCTGCGGCCCATGTCGGCCGCGATCGTCGCGCCCGAGGTGATCTGGCTGTCCGTGGTGAACGCCACCGTGTGCACCTTCGCGCCGGTGCTCATGGTGATGATGGCGATCGAACGCATCGGGGCGGGCGCGGCGGCGCAGATCGGCATGATCGGGCCGCTGTCGACGATCCTGATGGGCATCGTGATCCTCGGCGAGCCCTTCACGGGCTGGGTCGCCGCGGGCACGGTGCTGGTGATGGGTGGCATCTGGATGCTGACGCGCGCCCGCGTCGGCTGAATTCAACGAGAGGAGAACGACATGGACCTGGGGATCGAAGGCAAGTGGGCGCTGGTGTGCGCCGCCAGCAAGGGCTTGGGCAAGGGCTGCGCGGAAGCGCTGGTGCGTGAAGGCGCGAACGTCGTGATCACGGCGCGCGGCGTCGAGGCCCTCGAGGCCACGGCCGCGGAACTGCGCGCGATCGGCCGCGGCGAGGTGCGCACGGTGGCGGGCGACATCACCACGGCCGAGGGCCGCGCCGCGGCGCTGGCCGCATGCCCGCAGGTCGACATCCTCGTGAACAACGCCGGCGGCCCGCCGCCCGGCGACTTCCGCAACTGGGACCGCGACACGTGGATCCAGGCGCTCGACGCCAACATGCTGACCCCGATCGAGCTGATCCGCTCGACCATCGATGCGATGGCCGCCCGCGGCTACGGCCGCGTGGTCAACATCACGTCCGGTGCCGTGAAGGCCCCCATCGGGGTGCTGGGCCTGTCCAACGGCGCGCGCAGCGGCCTCACGGGGTTCGTGGCGGGCCTCGCGCGCAGCCCGATCGCCGCGCGCAACGTCACCATCAACGGCCTGCTGCCCGGTGCGTTCGACACGGATCGCCTGCGCACCACGCTGAAGGCGGGTGCCAAGGCGTTGGGCCAGAACGAGGAAGCAGCCGCCGACGCCCGCCGCCGCACGATCCCGTCGCAGCGTTTCGGCACACCGGCCGAGTTCGGCGCGATCTGCGCGTTCCTGTGCAGCCAGCACGCCGGCTACCTGACCGGACAGAACATCCTGGTGGACGGCGGGACGTACCCGGGGACGTTCTAGGAAGGCCCGGGGCCCCGGCCTTCGCCGCGGCGGCAGGTGGGCTGATTCTCAGCCCACCTGCCGGCTGCGCGCCTTCAGCTGCCGCTCGATCACGGTGATCAGCTGCTGCTGCGTGAAGGGCTTGGCGAGGTGATCGTCCATGCCGGCGGCCAGGCAGGTCTCCACGTCCCCCTTCATCGCGTTGGCCGTGAGCGCCACGATGGGCAGGCGGCGGCCGGAGCCTTCCTCCAGCTCGCGCACGCGGGCCGTGGCCTCGAAGCCGTCCATCACCGGCATCAGGCAGTCCATCAGCACCAGTTCGACACCGCCGCCGGCGATGGCCTCGACCGCGGACTGGCCGTCGCCCACCACCTGCACGTGGTAGCCGGCCATGCGCAGCATCTGCGCGGCCACTTCCTGGTTCACCACATGGTCCTCGGCCAGCAGGATGCGTGCGCCGGGCGTGGGGTGGTGCGATGCGGCATCGGGCGGCGGCGGGGTGATCGACACGGTGCGGGCCGGCTGCGGCGCGGGCGTCGCGGCCTGGTCCAGCAGTTCCACGAGCGCACGCCGCAGTTCGCTCTTGCGGACCGGCTTCGCGAGCCACCGGGCGATGCCGAGGCGCGCGAGGCCCTCGGCCGGCATGTCGAGCCCGGCCGAGCTCAGCATCACGAGGCGCAGCTCGTCGAGGCGGCGGATGGCGCGGATGCGTTCGGTGAGCGCGATGCCGTTCATCTCGGGCATGTGCACGTCGAGGATGGCGAAGTCGTGCACCGTGGGGCGCTTCATCATCAGCTCGAGCGCCTGGGCACCGGTGGTGGCGGTCTCCACGCGCAGGCCCCACGCGAGCATCTGGTGGCGCAGGATGTCGAGGTTGGTGGCGTTGTCGTCGACGACCAGCACCTCCAGGCCGTGCAGCATCGAGGCCTCGCGGTCGGTCAGCACCGGCGACGACTCGGGCAGCAGCCGCATCGGCAGCGAGAACCAGAAGCGCGAGCCCGCGCCGGGTTCGCTGTCGAGCTGCAGCTTGCCGCCCATCATCGCGACCAGTTCGTTCGAGATGGTGAGGCCGAGGCCCGTGCCGCCGTGGCGCCGCGTGCGCGTGCTGTCCGCCTGGGTGAAGGCCTCGAACACGCGGGCCTGGTCGGCCCGCGAGATGCCGGGGCCCGTGTCCGACACGGAGAACTCGACGAGCGCGGCATGCTGGTGGGCGGCGCTCGTGGCCGGCAGCCGGTTGACCGAGATCACCACCTGGCCGCGTTCGGTGAACTTCACCGCGTTGCCGAGCAGGTTCATCAGCACCTGGCGCAGGCGCGCGGCATCGCCGAAGGCGCGCACGGGCAGGTCGTGGCCCACCTGGCAGATCACCTCCAGGCCCTTGGCGTGGGCCTGCACCGCGAGCAGCTCGGCCACGTCGTGCGCCACCTCGCAGGGGTTGAACGGCATCGACTCCACTTCGAAGGTGCCCGATTCGATCTTCGAGAAGTCGAGGATGTCGTTGATGACCCCGAGCAGCGCCTGGCCCGAGCGGTGCGCGCTGTCAGCGAAGCGCCGCTGCTGGTCGTTCAAGGGCGTGCCGAGCAGCAGCTCGGTCATGCCCAGCACGCCGTTCATCGGCGTGCGGATCTCGTGGCTCATGTTCGCGAGGAACTGCGACTTCGCCTGGCTCGCGGCCTCGGCGGCGTCCTTCGCCAGTTGCAGCTCGGCGCGGTGGGCCGACTCGACCTCGGCCGCGCGTTCGGCGCGCTGGTGCAGCCGGTAGCCGTACACGAGCATCACCAGCGTGATGAGCGTGACCACGCCCATGCTGACGAACTCGAGCTGGCGGTAGTGCACGACGTCGGCCGACAGCTGGTCGAACTCGGCCTTCTGCACGGTGCGCGCGGTGATGCCGATGCTGCGGATGCGTTCCTGGATCTGCGTGTAGTCGCGGTCGGCTTCGGCCATGAGTCGCGTGGCCGCCTCCACCTTGCCATCCTCGAACTGCACGAGGGTCTGCTCGGCGTGTTCGAGCATCGACTGCATCGCCCGCTCGGTTTCGGTGAGCCCCTGCAGCATCAGCTCTCGCTGGCTCTCGACCCCGTGGCGTCCGAACACCTCTCGGGCGTTCGCCAGGCCGTCGCCGAAGCGGACGGTGGCGTCGCGCAGCCGCTGGCGTTCGCGCGCGGGCTCGCGCGTGCTGAAGATGTCGTTCGCCGGGGCGTTCGCGTCGTTGGCGAGCTTGCGCAGGTCCGCGAGGCTCGCCGAGCGCTGGGCCCACAGGCGGTCGATGTCGATCGACTGGGCGAAGCGGTCGGTGCCCAGGGCACCGAGGTACTCGCCCATCCCCATCACGAGCAGGATCAGCAGCGCGGCGGCGGCGTAGGCGATCTGCCAGGAGCGGAGGCGAAGGTGCATGTCAGACCTTCTTCGGGGCCACCGACGTGACCACGATGCCCGCGGCGATCAGTGCGAACGCCACGACGTGGAACCAGCGCGGCGGCTCGGACAGCAGCGCGGCCGACAGCAGCGCAGCGAACAGCGGCGTGAGGTTGATGAAAAACGCGCCGATCGACGGCCCGACGGCCGCCACGCCCACGCCCCACAGCCAGTACGCCACGATGGAGGCGCCGAGCGCGACGTAGAACCAGCCGAACCACAGCTTGGCCGACCACACGATGGGCTCCGGCTGCAGGAACAGGTGCTCGGCCCCGGCGAAGAGCCAGGCCCACGCGCCGCCGAAGACCACCTGGATCAGCAGGAACTCGGCCCAGTTCCAGGCCGGGCGGTTCTCGCCCTGCATCGAGGCCGGCGGACGCACGAGCAGCCAGCTGTAGCCGGCCCACAGCGCCGCGGCCAGCAGGATCAGCAGGTCGCCCTGCACGAGGCGCAGCTCGAGCAGGGTGGACGGGTGGCCGTGTGACAGCACGAGCGCCACGCCCGCGAGCGACAGCGCCGCGCCGTACAGCTGGCGGCGCCGCGCGGGCTCGCGGAAGAACAGGAGGCCGACCCCGAGCATCCACAGCGGCATGCTGGCCGTGATCAACGTGATGTTGATGGGCGTGGAGGTGTGCACGGCCATGTACTGCAGCGCGTTGTAGCTGCCCACGCCCAGGAGGCCGAGGACCACGAGGTACTTCCAGCGCGACAGGATCTCCTGCGGGCGCGACAGCGCGCGCCAGCCGAGCGGCAGCAGCAGGAAGAAGGCGAGGGCCCAGCGCATCGCGTTGAGGGTCAGGGGAGGCACGCTGCCCACCAATGCACGTCCGACGACGGCGTTGCCGGCCCAGAGCAGGGGCGGCAGGGTGAGCACCAGCGCCACGCGGGCGGTCAGGCGATGGGTCATCAGAGGAAGGTCAGGCGGTGCAGGGGAACCGGTGCGCCGAGGGTGTGGGTGGTGGGGTCGGGTTCGGGGCCGCCGCCGCCGGGCAGGGCCAGCTGCGCGGTGAAGCTCAGGCAGCTGCCTTCGCCTTCCTTGCTGGTGACCTGGATGTCGCCGCCCATCAGCTTGACGAGGCGGGCGACGATGGCGAGCCCGAGGCCGGTGCCGCCGTAGCGGCGGGTGATGCTGCTGTCGGCCTGCACGAAGGGCTCGAACACGCGCTGCAGCTGCTCGGGCGACATGCCGATGCCGGTGTCGCGCACGGTGAAGCGCAGGTGCACGCCGGTGGGTGGGGCGTCGAGCGCGGGCTCCACGCTCACCTGCACCGAGCCCTGGTTCGTGAACTTGACGGCGTTGCCCACGAGGTTGATGAGCACCTGGCGCAGGCGCACGGCATCGCCCACGAGCGTGGCCGGAATGGCGTCGGCCACCTGCCAGGCCAGGCGCAGGCCCTTCTGCTGCCCGGTGAGCAGCAGCGGCGAGAGCGCTTCCTCGAGGCACTTGCGCACGGAGAACGGGCGGTGTTCGATGACCATCTGGCCCGCCTCGATCTTCGCGACGTCGAGCAGGTCATCGATGATGACCATCAGGCCCTTGGCCGACTGGTTCGCGAGCGAGATGTACTGGCGCTGCTTCTCGGACAGGTCGGTGTGCAGCACGAGTTCGGTGAGGCCCAGCACGCCGTTCATCGGCGTGCGGATCTCGTGGCTCATGTTCGCGAGGAACGCGCTCTTGGCCATGTTGGCGTTGTCGGCTGCCACGCGGGCGCCTTCCAGCGCCTTCTGAGTGGCCTTGAGGTCGGCGATGTCGCGGGCGTTGACCTGCATCGCGCGGCGGCCGGACACGGGGTCCACCACCGGGCGCACGTCCACGCCGTGCCAGCGCAGGCCGCCGAGCGTGTTCAGCTCGAGTTCGGCGCTGAAGGTCTGGCCCTTGCGCACCTGGGCGATGATGCGCGCGGCCACACCGGGGTCGCTGAACATGCCGTCGAAATCGGACGGACGCGGGGCGTCGCCCTGCGGAATGGGACCGAAGGCCTGCACGGCGGCGGGGTTGCGCATCAGCGCCAGGCCGTCGGGCAGTGAATGCAGCGCGACCCGCACCGTGGTGTGGGTGATGGCCTCGACGCCACGCAGCGCGTCGGCATCGAGCCCGGTGGAGAGGGGCTCCGAGGCGAACAGGATGCCCTGGCGGCCGTCCGGCATCATGATCCCGCGCGAGACCAGCACCGAGGTGAACGGGGTGCCCTTCGGGTACAGCGTCCAGGAATCCCGCGTGACCTCGCCGCGGGCGTGGGCCTGCGAACTCAGCGCGAGCCGGGTGCGAACGCCTTCGCTGACGTCGGAGAAATCGCGCCGGGAGAGTTCGTCCACCGAGTCGGCCTGCCAGAAGGTCAGGCCCGCGCGGTTCGCCCAGGTGGCTTGCAGACGTTCAGGGTCGAACACCCAGATGGGCACGTCGAGCCACTCGTAGAACGGCAGGCAACTGAAATCGACCATCGTCGTGGGCGCGGGAAGGGAGGCGACCCCCGATCATGCCCCAACACGACTACATAACGTTACCGGGAGTGCGCGTTCACGACAGATTTTTTCCCCAATCGCCCCGGTGGCGCGCCTATTTGGAGCGGCGCACGCGCAGCAGTTCGTCCAGGATCAGCAGGATGGCGCCGATCGTGATGGCGCTGTCGGCGATGTTGAAGGACGGGAACGCCTTGCCGGCGTAGTGGAACTGGAGGAAGTCCACCACGTAGCCGTGCATCAGCCGGTCGATCACGTTGCCCAGGGCACCGCCCAGGATCAGCGCCAGCGCCCACGCGAACACCTTCTGGCCGCCGTGGCGGCGCAGCATGTAGATGATGAAGACGGTGGCCACCGCGCCCAGGGCCACGAAGAACCACCGCTGCCACCCCGAGGCCCCCGCCAGGAACGAGAACGCCGCCCCGGTGTTGTGGACCCGCACGAGGTTGAAGAACGACGTGATGGTGCGGCTGTCGCCGTACTGGAAGTACTGGAGGATCAGCGTCTTGGTGAGCTGGTCCAGCACGATCACGATGGCGGCGATGCCGAGCCAGGGGAGCAGGCTCGACGAGGGGGACGACGACGGAGCGGGGCGGGTGGCCATGCGGTGGGAGCGGTCCGGAAAAGGGGTCAGGCGACGGTGCGGGTCTCGCCCGCGCCGAACAGGTTCGACGTGCAGCGGCCGCAGATCGTCGGGTGCGCGGGGTCGACACCGACGTCGTCGCGGTAGTGCCAGCATCGCTCGCACTTCGTGCCCGCCGACGGCGTCACCGCCACGGACAGCGCGTCGCCGACGACGGCCGAGGCCGCCGACGTGATGGTGACGAACTTCAGGTCGTCGCCCAGCGAGGCCAGCAGGTCGAGGTCGGCGGCCGGGGCCGTGATCACGATCTCGGCCTGCAGCGACGCCCCCACCTGGCCGGCGGTGCGCACGGTCTCGATGTTCTTCATCACGAGGTCGCGGACTTCGCGCACGCGGGTCCACTTGGCGAGCAGCGCTTCGTCCGGCGAGCCCAGGTCGCAGTACTGCTGCGTGAAGATCGACTGGCCGTTGCCGATGAAGCCCCACGCTTCTTCCGCGGTGAAGCTCAGGAACGGCGCCATCCAGCGCAGCATGGCCTGGGTGATGTGCCACACGGCGGTCTGGGCGCTGCGGCGGGCGAGCGACTTCGGCGCGGTGGTGTAGAGGCGGTCCTTCAGCACGTCGAGGTAGAACGCGCCGAGGTCTTCCGAGCAGTACACCTGCAGCTTGGCCACCACCGGGTGGAACTCGTACACCTTGTAGTGGGCGAGGATCTCGGCCTGGAACTGCGCGGCGCGCGAGAGCGCGTAGCGATCCACCTCCAGCAGCTGGTCGAGCGGCACGCCGTCCTTCGCGATGTCGAAGTCGCTCGTGTTGGCCATCAGGAAGCGCAGCGTGTTGCGGATGCGGCGGTACGCGTCCACCACGCGGTCCAGGATCTTCTGGTCGCCCGCGATGTCGCCGGAGTAGTCGCTCGCGGCCACCCACAGGCGGATGATCTCGGCTCCGAGCTTCTTGTTGACCTCCTGCGGGTCGATGCCGTTGCCGAGCGACTTGCTCATCTTGCGGCCCTGGCTGTCCACCGTGAAGCCGTGGGTCAGCAGGCCCTTGTACGGCGCGCGGCCTTCGAGCGCGCACGCGAGCAGCAGCGACGAGTGGAACCAGCCGCGGTGCTGGTCGTGGCCTTCGAGGTACAGGTCGGCCTCGGGGCCGGTTTCATGGAACTGCGGCGCGTGCGTGCCGCGCAGCACGTGGAAGAACGTGCTGCCCGAGTCGAACCACACCTCGAGGATGTCGGTGCTCTTCGTGTAGCTGGGGGCGTCGGCCGCGCCGAGGATCTCCTCGGTGGTCACGCGGCTCCAGGCCTCGATGCCGCCCTTCTCGACGATGTCGGCGGCCTGGTCGAGGATCTCCATGGTGCGCGGGTGCAGCTCGCCCGAGTCCTTGTGCAGGAAGAACGGGATGGGCACGCCCCAGCTGCGCTGGCGGCTGATGCACCAGTCGGGCCGGTTGGCGATCATGTCGTGCAGGCGGGCCTTGCCGTTCTCCGGGTAGAAGCTCGTCTGCTCGATGGCTTCGAGGGCGGTCTGGCGCAGCGTCTTCGGGGCCTTGTCCTTCGTGAACACGCCTTCGCCCTCATCCATGCGGATGAACCACTGGGCGGCCGCGCGGTAGATCACCGGCGTCTTGTGGCGCCAGCAGTGCGGGTAGCTGTGGGTGATGGTGGTGGTGTGGAGCAGGCGGCCGGCGTCTTCCAGCGCCTGGATGATGACCGGCACGGCCTTCCAGATGTGCTGGCCGCCGAACAGCGGGAACTCGGGCGCGTAGGCGCCATTGCCCTGCACCGGGTTCAGGATGTCGTCGTACGTGACGCCGTGGGACACGCAGGAGTTGAAGTCGTCCACGCCGTAGGCGGGGGCCGAGTGCACGAGGCCCGTGCCGTCGTCGGCCGTGGCGTAGTCGGCGAGGTACACGGGCGACAGGCGGCGGTAGCCGGCGTCCACGTCGTACAGCGGGTGCTCGAACGCGAGGCCGCCGAGCTTCTCGCCCTTCGTGGTGGCCAGCACCGAACCCTCGAGGTTCCAGCGCTTCAGGCAGGCCTCCACCAGCGCCTCGGCCACGAGGAACAGGCCGCGCGGCGTGTCGACCAGCGCGTACGGCAGCTCGGGGTTCAGGTTGATGGCCTGGTTCGCGGGGATGGTCCACGCGGTGGTGGTCCAGATGACCGCGAAGGCATCCTTCGACAGCGACGGCAGGCCGAAGGCCGCGGCCAGCTTGGCGGGTTCGTGCGACTTGAAGGCCACGTCGAGCGTCTGGCTCTTCTTGTCGGCGTACTCGATCTCGAACTCGGCGAGCGACGAGCCGCAGTCGAAGCACCAGTACACGGGCTTGAGGCCGCGGTACACGAAGCCGCGTTCGATCACGCGCTTGAACGCGCGCAGCTCGCCGGCCTCGTTCGCGAAGTCCATCGTCTTGTACGGATGGTCCCACTCGCCCAGCACGCCCAGGCGCTGGAAGTCGGTCATCTGCTGGGCGATCTGTTCCGTGGCGTAGGCGCGGCTCTTGGCCTGCATCTCGTCGCGGCTCAGGTTGCGGCCGTACTTCTTCTCGATGGCGTTCTCGATGGGCAGGCCGTGGCAGTCCCAGCCGGGCACGTACAGCGCGTCGAAGCCGTCGAGCTGCTTCGACTTGACGATCATGTCCTTCAGGATCTTGTTCACCGCGTGGCCCATGTGGATCTGGCCGTTGGCGTACGGGGGGCCGTCGTGCAGGATGAACTTCGGGGCGCCGCAGCGGGCTTCGCGCAGGCGCTTGTAGGTGCCTTCGTCGTTCCATTGCTTGACCCAGCCCGGCTCGCGCTTGGGCAGGTCGCCGCGCATCGGGAACGGGGTGTCGGGCAGGTTCAGCGTGGCGCGGTAGTCGGTGGCTTTGTCGGTCATGGCGCAGGGGGCGCGGCGGGGCGCGCGTCTGGAAAGTGGGCCGGCCAGGGGCGCCGGAGCTCGCGGGGAGGGCAGGGGCGAGCGCTAAATTCGGTCGCGGGTGGTCTGGCGACCGGTGGCGGCATGGGGTGTCGCGGACGCGAGGAACGTGCGTGCGTCGGCCTCATCCTGCAGGATGGCGGCTTTCAGGGCGTCGAGCCCGTCGTACCGGGCCTCGTCGCGGATCTTGTGCAGCAGTTCCACACGCACGAGTTTACCGTACCCCCCCTCCAGGCCCAGCGAGGATGGCCATTCGAGGCAGTGCACTTCGAGCAGCACCCGGCCGCTGTCGTCCACCGTGGGGCGCACGCCGAGGCTCGCGACCCCGTCGACGGGCTCCGGCGCCAGGCCGTGGGTGCGCACCGCGAAGATGCCCATGGCCGCGGCCAGCCGGTGCGGGAAACGCAGGTTGAGCGTGCGGAAGCCCAGGTCGCGCCCGAGTTTCTTGCCGTGCACGACGTGGCCGCTGATGCTGTACGGGCGGCCCAGCAGCGCGGTGACCTGGCTGAGGTTGCCGGCCGCCAGCGCCTCGCGCACCGCCGAACTCGACACGCGCAGGCCGTGCACCTCGTAGCTGTTCATGCGGGCCACGTCGAAGCCCTGCTCGGCGCCGGCGGCGTCGAGCATCGTGTAGTCGCCCACCCGCTTCGCGCCGAAGCGGAAGTCGTCGCCCACCAGCACGTACTTCGCGCCCAGGCCGTCGACCAGGGTGTCCTGGATGAACGCGGCGGCGGGTTGGGTGGCCAGGGCCTCGTCGAAGCGCAGCACCACGACCTGGTCGATGCCGCAGCGCTCCAGTTCGCTCAGCTTGTCGCGCAGGGTGGCGATGCGGGGCGGGGCCAGCTCGGGCTTGCCGGCCTTGCGGGCGAAGTAGTCGCGCGGGTGCGGCTCGAAGGTCAGGACGCAGGACGGCAGCCCGCGGTGCTGGGCTTCGGAGCGGAGCAGGGCCAGCATGGCCTGGTGCCCGCGGTGGACACCGTCGAAGTTGCCGATGGTCAGGGCGCAGGCGGGGGCGATGCCGGGGTGGTGGAATCCGCGGAAAACTTGCATGGTGCGGGATTATGGCTTCAGGCCAGGATTGTGGCTCGTCACGTCGGGAGGGTGCCTCCTACCCTGGAGAGCAGGCCACGGAGAAGCCTCTTTTTGTGCGCGTTGCTGGAGTTCTTCCGCGTAGAGACCTGGACATGATGTTCACCGACGGATGGCCCGCTGGCATCGGGGGTGCCTCAAGCCGGGTAGCGAGCCTGTACCCCTCCATGAATGTCAGAAACGATGCTCCAGCGGCCGATCCGACGCCTCAGCACCCTGTCCTCGTCGCCCGACATGAAAGTGCACGTCGTGCCGATGACGGGTCGACTGGCGTACATCTGGCACCACGCGGTCCAGCCGCACATCAACCGCAACTATCGTCATGCAGCGGAAGGGCTCGACAGCACGTCCGTCCGTGCCGACGTGGGATGGAACTGGGTTCACTGGCTGCATCTGGCGGGATTGCACAACCTTACTCGTCTGGCGGGTGGTCATGGCCCCGCCTGGGCCATGAGCCTTGTCGTTGACACGGGAGAAACCGGCGCCTTTCCCATCGGAATGTTGACCACCGTCCCGCAACTGAATTGCACGGTGCTCGAAGAGCGGCGTGACAGAGGCTTCGGCTGGTTTCTGGCAGATGCCCCGAAGGAGGTCTATGATGAGTTGAAGGTGCCCGCTGCGAAAGGGGTGGCAATGGCTCTGCTGGACAGCGGGATCCAGGCCGCACTCGAGTCGGGTCAGGACGGCACCTTTCTGCTGCATGCGGCACCCGAGGGCGGTGAGAAACTGCTGCGCTTCTACGAGCAAAAAGTCGGAATGCAGCGTCTGTCCATCGACGCGCCAGCCATCACCCGGATCTTCCGCCGACGTGGCAGCGACGAGTACTTCCATTTCGACGACGTCGTGGCGCGGGCCTTCTCGGCCCGGTTCGATGCTTTCCGATGAGGTGCTAGAGTGTGTGCCATGGCTGATGCGCTTGCCGGGATCCCGCCGAATGTCCTCGCCGCGGCCTTGCATGAGGTCGAGGGGGGCGAGTTCGATCTGTCGACCGAGGAAGGTGCGAGACAAGCGGCTGCGCTGGTTGAGCGCCTGATGCAAGACAGTGATTCCCTTGATCGCCTGCTGCGCGCCCTGGAGCGCCACAACAGCAAGGCCGTCGAACAGGCCCCGTTGCCCTCGAGTTTCGGTGCGGTTGCCATGGAAGCCGATGCATTGCCAGCAGCGACGACTGCGTGGCATGAGCCGCCAGTCGGTTCGGCTGAGTTCGATGCCTTTCTCTCGGAATCATCTCCGGATGCGGTCGAGCAGGCCGACGTGGTCGCCGGGGCAGTGCAGCCCTCCCCTCCGTCTGTGCTCGGCTTTGAAGAGGCCTCAGTTGAACCGGTGCCGGCCGCTGCATACAAGGAGTTCGATGCCTTCTTGCTGGAGGTCCAGCGACAGCTCAAACATCGCGCCAGGAAAGAAGTGCAGCGAGAAGGATTCTGGGCCCGGCTGCATTCCATCTTCTCCGCATCGCCGCGATCCGATTTGCCATGGCGCTACGCGACGAAAGCCATCAGCAATTACACGACGGTTGCCGCACGTCAGGGCAACTCGACCAAAGTGCAGCTTCAATCGATTGCATCCGGCAAAGTTTTGTTCGTGCTGATTCATGTCAACGGCACCATCCGGTTGAAGGACCGGATTACCTTGGCCGATCGGAGTCGCGCCGTTCAGCGCTTCACCGAGGTGCTTGCGGGCGACGCGGAGGTGGGTGCGGAGGCCGTTCATGAATTGCGGGATGCGAACGCAATCCTCCGGAGTTCCGCGCAGATATCCGGCGTTTGAACCCGTGCCTCACCCGGCCGGCACGATGGCCGACGGGCCTTCCAGCCACCGCCACTGGCCCGGGGCCAGGTCGGCGGGCAGCACGAGGGCGCCGAAGCCGCTGCGGTGCAGTCCCTCGACCCGGTTGCTCACCGCGGCCAGCATGCGCTTGACCTGGTGGTACTTGCCGTCGACGAGGGTCAAACGCAGCGTGAGTTCGCCGGTGGGCTCGCAGGCCACGGCCCGAACGGTGGCCGGGTCGTCCACCAGCTTGACCCCTTCGAGCAGGCGGGCGATCTGGTCCGGCGTCACGGGGTGCTTGCAGGTCACTTCGTACACCTTCGGCACGTGTTTCTTCGGCGACGTGAAGCGGTGGATCAGCGCGCCGTCGTCGGTGAACAGCAGCAGGCCCGTGGTGTCCTCGTCGAGGCGGCCGATGCTCTGCACGTCGCGCCGGCGCAGCGGCGCGGGCAGCAGGCTGTAGATGCTCGGGTGGTGCTTCGGCTTCTGCGAGCACTCGACACCCTGCGGCTTGTTCATCACGAGCAGCGCCTTCTCGTGGTACGTCCACGGTTCGCCGCGCACGGTGAACTGCAGGCCCGTCGGATCGACGTCGGCGAACGGGTCGTCGACACGCTCGCCGCCGACGGTGACGTGGCCGGAGGCGATCAGGCCCTCGCACTCGCGGCGGGCGCCGAAGCCCTGGGTGAACAGCAGTTGGGACAGCTTCATGGAGATCAGTGGTGGAGTTCGAACGTCACCAGGTGGCCCTCGGCCAGCGGCCATGCGAGGCCCGCGATGCGTTCGCCGTTGAATTCTGCCTGCACGGTGCGGCCGGCCCGGTCGGTGACCCGGGCCACGGCCACCGAGACCCCCGCCACGCCGGGCGGCACGTCGGGCGGAGGGCACTGGCCGTCGAGCATCACGCGGTCGCGCTGGCGGTCGAAGAAGCCGCGCGGGCGGCTGAGCGTGACGCGCGACAGCGGCGGCGTAGCCTCCGGCTTCGGCAGGCGCTCGGCGCGCAGGTGGATGAGTTCGGAGGAGCGCACGAACGGCGAGCGGTACACGTGGGTGACCGGGTAGCCGTCGGCGGTGATGACGAACTCGTACGGCTGGCCCGGGCGCGCGGTCATCGGCCCCCAGCGGCCCTCGGGTCCGATGGTGCGCACGTGGACGGCCGGACCCAGGCGTTCGCCGGTGTCCGGGTGCGTGGCGAAGACCTCGAGGCGCGCGCCCACGAGCGGCAGGTTCGTCGGGTCGAAGCCCTTGCGGTTGTCGACGCCGAAGCCCGAGACCTTGCCGTCGAGCCGCAGCTGGGGTTCCGGTTCGATCGACAGGGTGGCCGGCGGCGCGCCGGTGAGGAAGGCCCAGGTGTGGGCGAAGGCCTCGGGGCCGTACGACGTCTCGCGGTGGTCCACGCCCGGCACCACCACGTTGACGGCACCGCGCAGTTCGGGGCTGTCGGGCCCGGTGCCGGTGGCCAGGTGCGGCACGCCGATCCAGTGGCCGGTGGGCTGGCAGTACTTGTCGTTGCCGTCGGACCGCAGCGTGAGCCACGCGACGCCGGGCGTCACCTCGTGGCCGTCCGGTCCGGGTTCGTTGAGGGCGCGCAGCAGCGGGCCGGCACCGTTGAACTCGTTGTGGGGGAGGTGTTCCGCCGAGGTCCACACGCCGTGGTTGGGCGTGCCGCCCAGCACCACGTGCGACACCTTGTCCGCCCCGCCGCCGCGGGCCAGGTAGTTGCGCACCGCGTAGCCGCCCCGCGAGTTCGCGACGAGCAGCACGCGGCGTGCCCCGGTGGCCGCGCGCACGCGCTCCACCTCGGCCGCGAGGAAGGCCATGTGCTCGGCACTCGAGGTGCGGCCGGGCTGGGGCGTGTGTTCGTCGTCGCGGGCGAGCGGGTAGGGCAGGTCGATGGCGTGCAGCCGGTCGCGCGGCCAGCCGTTCGACTCGAAGCGCCAGACGGTGGTGAACCACAGCGCGGCGGTGTCGCCGTTGCCGTGGACGAACACGATGGGTGGGAAGGAATCGGGTGAGGACACCGTGGCATTTTCCCGCAAAGGCACGGCGCGGCTGACCCAGGGGTGACAGACGGGCGGGGCCGCACTGCCCACAATCACCGCGATGTCCCGACTTTCCGACGCGCCCGCGCCGCCGGCCTTCGGCCCCACCGTCGCGTGCCTGGCCGGGGCCCAGCTGATCGCGTGGGCGGCGCTGTACTACACCTTCTCGGCCTTCGTGCTGCCGATGCACGACACGTTCGGCTGGTCCAAGCCGTCGATCATGGGGGCGTTCACGTTGGGGCTCGCGGTGTGGGGCGCGGCCAGCTACGGGGCCGGGGCGCTCATCGATCGCGGACACGGGCGCGCGGTGATGGCGGGCGGCACGTTCATCGCGGGCCTCGGTTTCCTGCTGTGGTCTGTCGTCGAGAGCCTGCCGGTGCTGTACCTCGCGTGGGCGCTGCTGGGCGCCGCGATGGCGATGACCCTCTACGAGCCGGCCTTCAGCGTCGTCACCCGGCGCTTTCCCACCCGCTACGGGTCGGCCATCACCTGGCTCACCCTCGTGGGCGGGTTCGCGAGCACGGTGTCGTTCCCGGTCACGTTGTGGCTGATCGGGGCGTTCGGCTGGCGCGTGGCGCTCGCGGTGGTGGGCGGGCTGCTGCTGTTCGTGGCGACGCCGCTCAACGCATGGGCGCTGCGCGGCACCGACCCGCCGCGCCCGGTGCGTGCCGCCGACGCCGCGGACGACGCCACGCTGCACGAGGCCCTGCGCCACAAGGCGTTCTGGCTGCTGGCGGCCACCTTCATGCTGTATTCCATCGTGTCGGCCACCTTCTGGGCCCACGTGCTGCCGGCCTTCGCGTCGAAGGGCACGCCGGAGGCCCAGGCCCTGGCGGTGCTGATGTGGGTGGGGCCGGCGCAGGTCGTCGGCCGGGTGGTGTTCATGGTGGCCGGGCGGCGCTGGTCGGCGCGGGTGCTCGGGCTGGCGGTGTTCGCGGCCATGCCGCTGTCGCTCCTCATCTTCGCGCTGGCCCATTCGCTCTGGGCGCTGCTGCTGTTCGCGGTGATGTTCGGCGCGGCCAACGGCCTCATCACCATCGTGCGGGGCCACGTCGTGCCCACGTACTTCGGCCATGCGCACGTGGGGCGCATCAGCGGGCTGCTGTCGGTGCTGTCCCTCGTGCCGCGCGCGGTCGGTCCGCTGGTGGGGGCGTGGGTGCTGCTCGTGGTGCCGGGCTACCGGGAGCTGCTGCTGATGCTGGCGGCGATGGTCGGCCTGGCGTGGATCGCGTTCGCGATGGCGGGAGATCCGGCCCGCTAGGAGCCTGGGCGGCACCAAAGGGCAGTTGCCGGCCGGCTGGTGGCTTCCTAGACTCTTCGCTGGGAGACGACCACCATGTTCCGAGCCTCTGTTGTCCTGGTACTCGCGGCCTGCGCCCTGGCCGCCTGCTCCACCAGCGAATACCTCATCAACACCCGCGACGGCGGCCAGGTCGTCAGCACCGGAAAGCCCGAGCTGGACCCGAAGGCGGGTGTCTACACGTACACCGATGCCAATGGCCGCACCTCGACGATCCGCGAGGGCGAAGTCGTCCACGTCATGAAACGCTAGCCCCCCTTCTTGGGTGGGGCGCCGGCCCCGGGATGACCGCGTGGATCCGCGAGAATCCACGCGATGGCCCAGACGCGGATCACGGACGACGCTGAAGTGGCAGCGCCAAGGCCTTCGGAGCCGCCGGGTGCGGTGCCGGAGCGGGCCGAACGCTTCACGGTCCCCGAACGCCGACGGATGCTGCTGGCGATGGGCGTCTCCCTCGTCGTGCATGCGGTGCTGCTGACCCTGGTGTTCGGTGGATCCGGCACCGGGGCGCCGGGCCTCACCTTCCCGTGGCAGGACCGGCGGGCGGAGGCGGACGACCTGAGCATCGTGCTCACACCGCTGCCCGCCCCCCCGACACCGCCCGCGGAAGCTCGGGACGAGGCGCCGCCCGCACGGGCATCGCGTCCTCCGAGTCCCCGGCCTGCACCCGAGGTGCCGCCCGCCCCGACGCCGGACGCACCGGCTCCGGATGCCCCGGAGCCGCCGGCCCCCGAACCGCCCCCCGCGTTCGTGGCCGAGGCGCCGCCCCCACCGCCAGCACCCGAAACCCCCGTGCCACCGCCCGTGCCCGTGCCGGTCGTCGAGGTGCCCGTGCCCGACACCCCCGTCGCGCCGCCTCCCGTGGTGGCCGTCGCGGCCAGCGCGCCGTTGCCCGAGGCGCCGGCTTCGTCGCCCGACGAACTCGCGCGGGAGGCGCTGCGGCGCCAGGAGGCCTTGCGCGCCGAGGCGGCGCGGGTGGAAGCCGAGCGCCAGGAGGCCCTCGCGCGGGAGGCCGCCGTGCGGCAGGAGGCGGAACGCCAGGAAGCCGCACGCATCGAGGCCGAACGCCGGGACCAGGTGGCGCGGCAGGCGGTGGCCGAGGCGGAAGCGCGCCGCCAGGAGGCGGCCCGCGCCGACGCGGCCCGGCGGGAGACCGAACGGCAGGAGGCCGAGCGCCGGGAGCAGGAGGCGAAGCAGGCCGCGGCCGACGCGGACGCGCGGCGGCAGGAGGCGGCCCGGGCCGAAGCGGCGCGTGTGGAGGCCGAACGCCAGGCCCAGGTGACGCGTGACACAGCGGCCCAGGCCGAGGCCCGCCGCCAGGAGGCCGCCCGGGTCGAAGCCGCGCGCCTCGATGCCGAACGCCGCGAGTCGGCCGAACGCGCGGCCGCGGCCGAACAGGAAGCTCGGCGGCAGGAAGCCGCACGGGCAGACGCTGCACGTGTCGAAGCGGCCCGAGCGGAAGCCACCCGCGCAGAAGCAGCCCGCGCAGACGCAGCCCGCGCAGAGGCAGCCCGAGCCGACGCCGAACGCCGCGACCAGGCCGCCCGCGAAGCCGCGGCCCGGCAGGAAGCGCAGCGCCAGGAGGCCGCCCGCGCCGACGCCGAGCGCCAGGAAGCCGACCGGCAGGCCGCCGCCCGCGCCAACGCCGAACAGGAGCGCCGCGAGGCCGTGCGCCGCGCGATCGGTCGTCAGCTCGACGAGGAGGCCGCGCAGCGCGACGTGGCGAAGGCCCGCCCGCCGAACAACAGCCTGCCGCTGTCGCTCAGTTCCCCGCGCCGGGGCCGTCTCTGGGGGCGCACCGACCCGAACGCCGAACTCGTGCAGTACGCCGACACCTGGGCCCGCCGCATCCAGTTCGGCACTCCCGCCGAGACGGTGCAGGCCCTGGCCAGGCGGCCGCACACGACGCCGATGGTCACCGTGGCGATCCGCAGCGACGGCTCCGTCGAGTCCGTGACTTTCGTGGTGTCGAGCGGCGTGCCCGAGGTCGACGACGCGATCCGCCGCATCGTCGAGGCCCAGAAGCCCAACCCGGCGTTCCCCGCGGCGCTCGCCCGCGAGTACGACGTGATCGAGATCCGGCGCACCTGGCACTTCGATTCCGCGGTCCGTCTCCAGTGAGGGGGGGATGGGCCGGACGGACCCCCTCCCGTAGTAAACTCACTCCCCTTTCACGAAACCTTCAAACTGGCATCCATGCAACTCGGGTCATCCAGCCCGGGCGTTGCCGGTTCGGAGCTCACCCGCCTCCTGGCCCGTCTGGCGGACGCCCCCCCTGTCGATGTGCGACCGGCGTTCGCCGAACGGCTGGGCCACTGGCTCAGCTGGACGGACGCGATCTCGCTGTCGACCGCGCTCAACGCCGGGCCGTCGGATGCCGCCCCCGCGCGCTCGCGCGGCCTGGGTGGCGACGAGGCGGACTTCCAGCGCGTGCGCGCGGCCCTGTCGGCGTCCATCGCCGCCGGCCCTGCCGACGCCGAGGCGAGCCCGACCGATTTCAGCCCGTACCGACGCCACTGCGCCGCCCGGCAGCAGGCGATGCTCGAGGCCGTCGGCGCGTTGCGCCAGCGCCTGCGAGACGCCCTGTCCCGGCGTGCGCCGTCGCTCGCCCGGCTGGCCGCACTCGACGCCGTCATGGACCAGGCCCTGGCGCCGCACGAACGCCGTCTGCTGGCGCTGGTGCCGCTGAGGCTTCAATCGCACTTCGAACGGATGGCCCGCGCCGCCGGGGACGACCCCGGCTGGACCGCCACCTTCCGTGATGACCTGGACCACGTGCTGCAGGCCGAACTGGCGCACCGGCTGTTGCCGGCCCAGGGCCTGCTGGACGCACTTCGCACGCACCCCACGACATGAACCGACTCCTCCATCACACCGCCTTCGCGGTGGGCCTCCTCGCGCTCGGCTGGATCGCCGCCGGCTACGTGCCGGGCCACCTGCTGGCGCTGTCTCTGGTGCTGCTGATCGGGGCCTTCTACCTGATGGGTGCGCTCGAGCTGCACCGCTTCCACACGTCGACGGTGGGGCTGTCGCAGGCCGTGGCCGGCGCGGGCGAGGCCCCGGCGGACCTCGGCGCCTGGCTCGCCTCGGTGCCCGCGGGCCTGCGCCATGCCGTGCGCCTGCGCGTGGAAGGCGAGCGGGTGGGTCTGCCGGGCCCCGCGCTGACACCGTACCTCGCCGGCCTGCTGGTGCTGCTGGGCATGCTGGGCACCTTCCTCGGCATGGTGGTCACGCTCAAGGGCACCGGCCTCGCGCTCGAGAGCGCGACGAACGTGGAGGCCATCCGCGCCTCGCTCGCCGCGCCGGTCCGGGGCCTGGGCCTCGCGTTCGGCTGTTCGGTGGCGGGCGTCGCGGCCTCGGCCATGCTGGGCCTGATGTCGGCGCTGGCGCGGCGCGAGCGCCAGCAGGTGGTGCAGCAACTCGACGCGCGGGTCACCACCACGCTGCGTGGCTTCTCGCGTGTGCACCAGCGCGAGGAATCGCTCGCGTTGCTGCGCGCGCAGGCCGACACGCTGCCCGCGGTGGTGACGCAGCTGCAGGCCCTCGTGGGCCACATCGAACGCCAGGGCCAGGCCCTGCACGACCAGCTGGTGGCCGGCCAGGCGAAGTTCCATGACGAGGCGCAGCGCGCCTACACGGGCCTTGCCGAGTCGGTGGACCGCTCGCTCAAGAGCAGCCTCGCCGAGAGCGCGCGCCTGGCGGGCGCCGCCATCGAACCGGCGGTGACGGCCACGATGGCCGGCCTCGCGACGGAAGCCGCCATGCTGCGCGACACGCTGTCGGCCACCGTGCAGCAGCAGCTCGACGGCGTGGCCGCACGGCTGGATACCACCGCGGCGTCCCTCGCCACGCAGTGGCAGGCTGCGCTCGCCAGCCAGCAGCGCCAGGGTGAGGCCGTCGCCGCCGACCTGAAGGCCGGCCTCGACCGCTTCACCGCGTCCTTCGAACAGCGCGCCACGGCGCTGGTGGACGGTGTGTCCACCCGCATGGACCGCAGCGCCGAGATTTGGAGCGAATCGCTCGGCCGCGCGCTCGACGAGCAGCGGCAGGGCCACGAGGCGCTCACCGCCCATGGCCGCGACGCGGCCGCCGCGATGGTCGCCGGCTTCGAGACGCACGCGGCCTCGCTGCTGCGCCGCGTGGCCGAGTCGCAGGCCGAGGCCGACGCCGCCGCGGTCCGCCGCGAGCAGGAGCGGTCCACCGCCTTCCACGACGGCATCGCCCGCCTCACCGCCGCGATGCAGCGCCAGGCCGAGGACGACGGCGCCGCGCTGGCCGAGCGCCAGCGCCAGATCTGCACGACGCTCGAGCAGACGGCCCAGACCATCGCCGCGCAGACCGAGACCCATGCCCGCGCCACCATCGGCGAGATCGCCCGCCTCGTGCAGGCCGCGTCCGAGGCGCCGCGTGCGGCCGCCGAGGTGATCGGCGAACTGCGCACCGCGCTGTCCGACAGCCTGGTGCGCGACAACACCGCGCTCGACGAACGCAACCGGCTGATGTCCACGCTCTCCGGCCTGCTCGACGCGGTGAACCACGCGAGCACCGAGCAGCGTGCCGCCATCGACGCGCTGGTGGCCACCACCACCGACGTGCTGGAGCGCGCGGGCACCCGTTTCGCCGACAGCGTCGAGACGGAGTCGCGCGCGCTGCAGGCCGTGTCCGAACAGGTCACGGGCAGCGCCGCCGAGGTGGCGAACCTGGGCGAAGGCTTCGGCGTGGCGGTGCAGCAGTTCAGCCGCGCGAGCGAGGACCTGATGGCCCAGCTGCAGCGCATCGAGGGCGCGCTGTCGCACACGATGGCCCGCAGCGACGAGCAGCTGGCCTACTACGTGGCGCAGGCGCGCGAGATCGTCGACCTGACGCTCGGCTCGCACCAGCAGATCTTCGAAGGCCTGCAGTCGCGGGCCAAGGCACCCGAGGCCGAGTCCGCATGACGATCGCCTCGGACCTCGACGACGGGCTGGACGACGGCCTCGAGTCCACCACGCCGGTCTGGGCCGTCTTCGGCGACCTGATGGCCGGCCTGCTGGGCGCGTTCGTGCTGATCCTCGTGTGCGTGATGGGCATGCAGCTCGACCTCGCCGAACGCCTGAAGTCCGAGGTGCAGCAGCGCGAGGCGGAAGCCCAGCGCCGTGCCGAGCTGGAACGGGCGCTGGCCATCCCGCTCGCGGCCGGCCGTGTCACGGTGGCCAACGGCCGCATCCACATCAGCGGCAGCGTGCTGTTCGCGTTCAACTCGGCCGACCTGCAGCCCGAAGGCCGCCAGGTGCTCAAGGACCTGGCGGGGCCGCTGGCCGCCTACCTGGCGTCGCGCGACGAGGTGCTGATGGTCAGCGGCTTCACCGACGACCGGCAGGTGCGCGAGACCACGCGGGCGAAGTTCGCCGACAACTGGGAACTCTCGGCCCAGCGGGCGCTGACCGTCACGCGTGGGCTGATCGAGGAGGGTGTGCCGTCGTCCGCCGTGTTCGCCGCGGCGTTCGGGTCGCAGCAGCCGGTGGCGTCGAACGCCGACGCCGCGGGCCGCGCGCTCAACCGGCGCGTCGAGATGGCGCCCACGCCGAAGCCGCGTGCGCCATGAGTGAGCCGGGGGTGCCGTCGAAGGGGCTGGCCGCGTTGCGGGCGCTGGTCGACCGGCTGGGCCGTGCGCCGGCGCTGCCGTCGGCCGCGGCCGTGCCGCTGTCGCGCACCGTGTCACCCCCGCCGCTCAAGGCCGTCAGCGCGTTCCAGGGCACGTGGTCCCGCATGCGGGCCGAGCAGCGCCTGCGCCAGGTGCTGGCGCACGTGCCCGCGTCGGCCGGGCCGCTCAATTCGTCGCACCTCGTGAACCGCGCGCTGCAGGCCATCAACGACGTGTCGCCGGAGTACCTCGACGCGTTCATGTCGCACATCGACACGCTGCAGTGGCTGGAGCAGACGATCGACGCGGCCGACCTCGTGCCGCGCAAGCCCGCCGCGCGGGCACCCCGAAAGGGTTAGCCCACCGCGGGCGGCACCTGCTTCTCACCCGCCTCGCGCGCCCGGAACACCCCGGCACGCGCCAGCAGCGACGTGGTGATGGGCACCGTGATCGACAGGAACACGGGGATCAGCCAGACGTGCAGCACGGGCCGGCCTTCCAGCATCGAGAAGTACAGCACCGAGGCGCCTGCCAGGCACCACGCGCCGATGGTGGACGCGAGCGCCGGCGAGTGCATGCGCAGGAAGAAGTCGGGCAGGCGCAGCAGCCCCCACATGCCCACCAGCGCGAACAGCGCGCCGGTGACGATCAGCAGGGCCACGATGGCCTCGGCCCACAGCGGCACGGCGTTCATTCGATGACCTCCCCGCGCAGCAGGAACTTGGCCATCGACGCGGAGCCGACGAAACCGAACAGGGCGATCAGCAGCGCGGCCTCGAAGAACATCTCGCTGGTGTAGCGGATGCCCAGCACGAGCATCACGAGCATGCCGCAGATGTAGAGCGCGTCGAGCGCCAGCACACGGTCCTGGGCCGACGGGCCGCGGAACACGCGCACCATCGCGAAGGCCATCGCGAGCGCGAGGCACACCAGCGCCACGGCGCTCGCGCCATAGAGGAGAGGGCTCATTCGAAGATCTCCATGAGGGGCTTCTCGTAGTGGGACTTGAGGTGTTCGATGAACGCGGCCTCGTCGTCCAGGTCGAAGACGTGCAGCAGCAGCGTGCCGCGGTCGAGCGACAGCTCGGACCACACGGTGCCGGGGATCACGCACATGATGGCGGCGAGCGCGGCGAGGCCGTGCGGGTCGCGCAGCTGCAGCGGCACGCGCACGAAGGTGCCCCTCGGCGGCGAGCGGCGGGCGCGGAACACGCCCTTCGCGACGACGAGGTTCGAGACGATCACGTCGCGCCCGACGAGGCAGATCAGCCTGAACACCGTCCACGGCCGGCGGATGCGGGCCGGCGTGGGCCGCAGCGACGCGGTGGCGAGCGGCACGACCACGGCGAGCGTGAGGCCGAACAGCCACTGGCCGAAACCGAGCGACCCGTTGAGCACGAGCCACAGCACGAGGATGGACAGCGAGATGAGCGGGGCGGGGAACAGGCGCTTCATGGCGCGGCCCCCCCGGCGGCCTTCGGAGGCGAGGGCACCGGCATCGCGGTGATCACCGCATCGATGTACGAGGTGGGGTTCACCAGCGACCAGGCGGTGAGCCGGCCGTACTGCACCACGGCCTCGC